>JANOWT010000377.1:0-10354 GCA_031418115.1 Gemmatimonadota bacterium | reverse complement strand
TTACGTTCCCCAAGAGCCCCAACCGAGGTCGTCCCGCATGCTCCGGTCCCGCACACTCGCTATCGCTGCCCTGGTCGCCATCCCCGTGGCCGCCGGTGCCTTCGTCGTGCAGGAACGCGCCTCCGCCAACGGCGCCAAGCTCTTCGACCAAGTGATGTCGATCGTCACCGACCGATTCGTCGATTCGATCGGCGTCGGCCCGCTATACGAGCGTGCGGCGCGCGGCCTCATCACGGAACTCAAGGATCCCTACTCCGAGCTCTACACACCCAAGGACCTTGAGGCGTTCAACCAGAACACCGGTGGGTTCTACGGCGGCATCGGCATGTTGATCGAGGACCAGCAGGGCTCGATCATGATCTCCAAGGTCTATCCCAACACGCCCGCCGAGGAAGCCGGCATCCGCGAAGGCGACCGCATCGTCGGTGTCGACACCGCGAGCACGCGCGGCTGGAAGGTGGATCAGGTCTCGGGCGGACTGAAGGGCCCGCCGGGCACGCGCGTCAAGGCGCGCTTCGCCCGCCCCGGCGTCGACGCGCCGTTCGAGGTCGAGTTCACCCGACGCACCATCCGCATTCCCGCCATTCCCTACGCGCTCATGCTCGAGGGGAAGACCGCCTACATCCCACTCCAGCAGTTCAACGAGACCACCACGCGTGAGTTCGCTGAGAACCTGCGCCGTCTGCAGACCGAGGGCGCGACCGGCCTCGTCATCGACCTCCGCCGCAACACCGGTGGATTCCTCGACCAAGCGCTCGACCTCACCAACTTCTTCCTGCCACGCGGCACCGAACTCGCCACTGTGCGCGGTCGCGGTGAACCCGATCAGCGCTACGTCGCCGAGGCCGATCCACTCGCCCCGAACCTCCCGATCGTCGTCCTCACCGACGGCTACACGGCCTCCGCCTCGGAGATCGTCGCCGGCGCGCTGCAGGACCACGACCGTGCGCTCATCGTCGGCACGACCTCGTTCGGCAAGGGGCTCGTTCAGTCGGTCTATCGTCTCGACGGCGGCTACGCGATCAAGCTCACCACCGGCAAGTGGTATACGCCCAACGGTCGCTCCATCCAGAAGGAGCGCGTGCTCGACGCTGGCGGGAATCTCATCGAACTGCACCCCGACTCGCTCGAGACCGAGGCCGACCGGCGCAAGCGTCCCGTCTTCAAGTCCGACGGCGGCCGTGCCGTCTATGGTGGCGGCGCCATCACGCCCGACGTGATCGTTGCCTCCGACACACTCACCACGGCCGAGCTGAAGCTCGCGCGGCTCCTCGTGCCGCGGTCGCAGGACGTCTACATCACACTCGATGAATACGCCTTCGGGCTCAAGGGCTCGATCGCCGCGGACTTCAAGGTGACGCCCGCCATGCGGGACGAGTTCCTCAAGCGCCTCACGGCGCGCGGCGTCACCGTAGAGCGCAACGAGTGGAACGCCGGCACCCGTTATGTCGACCGCCTCCTCGGAGATCGTATCGCGCGTCGCGCGTTCGGCGATTCCACCTGGAAGCGTCGCGACGTCCCCGAGGACGTCCAGCTCTCCCGCGCACTCGAGTTGCTGCGCCGCGGCCGCACCACGCGCGAACTGATCGCGCTCGGCACGAGCGGCCCGGCGTCGACCGGCGCGCGACCCGACTGATCCACCGCCACACCTCCTCTCCTCCCCTCAGATGTCCAAGCGATTCCTGATGGCCGCCGCGCTCCTTGGCGCGGCGGCCTGCGAGCGGACTTCCTCCGCCCCCGTCGTCACCGTAGCCGCCGAGCCCGGCGAGACCCGTCTCAGCAATGTCCAGCAGCTCACCTTCGGCGGCGAGAACGCCGAGGCGTATTGGAGCGGCGACGGCAAGTGGATCACCTTCCAGTCCACACGCGACGGACGCACCTGCGACCAGCAGTACGTCATGCATGCCGACGGCACCGACATGAAGCGTGTCTCGGACGGTCGCGGTAAGACCACCTGCGGGTGGTTCCTCCCCGGCTCCGATCGCCTCTTCTTCTCCTCGAGCACCGCACACGACGACGCCTGTCCGGTGCGCCCTGATCCGTCCAAGGGCTACGTCTGGCCACTCGACAGGTACGACCTCTACACCGTGAATCGCGACGGCACCGGCCAGACGCGGCTCACGAACTACGACGTGTACACCGCCGAAGCCGTGCTCTCTCCCGACGGCAAGACGATCGTCTTCACTTCACTCAAGGACGGGGACCTCGACATCTACACGATGAACGTCGACGGGTCCAGCGTGAAACGTCTGACCAACACGGTCGGCTACGATGGCGGCCCCTGGTGGTCACCCGACGGCAAGCGGATCGTGTACCGCTCCAACCACCCCGAGGACTCAGCGAGCGTGCGGCAGTATCAGGAACTCCTCGCACAGGGCCTCGTCAAGCCGAGCAGGGTCGAGCTCTTCGTCATGAACGCCGACGGCTCCGATCAGCGTCAGGTCACCGCGCTCGGCGGCGCCAACTTCGGCCCCTCGTGGAGCCCGAACGGCGAGCAGATCATCTTCTCGTCCAACTTCGTCGCTCCCCGCAGCGGCAACTTCGAGCTCTACCTCGTCGACGCCAGCGAGTCGATGGCCACCGCCGACAAGCTCGAGCGCGTCACCACGAGCGAGGTGTTCGACGGATTCGCGATGTTCAGCCCGGACGGCAAGCGACTCATGTGGGCCTCCAACCGGCACGCCAAGTCGACGGGCGAGACGAACCTCTTCGTCGCGGACTTCAGCTGGAAGTGATCACGCACCTTGAGACTGCGCGGTGAACGAGGGGCCTGGTGGACGCGCACCGGGCCCCTCGCTAGTATCACCGTATCTCCCCGGAGGGGCGCAATGGAATATTTCTTCGGCACTGTCGCAGCGATCCTGATCCTCGCGGTCGTCAAGAGCGTACGCATCATCGGGCAGGCCGAGGTGATGGTCGTCGAGCGCCTCGGTAGCTTCAATCGAGTCGCGCGCTCCGGCCTGAACTTCCTCATTCCCTTCGTCGAGCGCGCCAAGACCATCGACGTTCGCTTCTTCGAGAGTGACGTCACCGGACTCAAGAAGATCGTCGCCAGCAGCACCGCGCGGATCGATCTGCGTGAACAGGTGCTCAACTTTCCGTCACAGCCGGTGATCACCAAGGACAACGTGACGATCGACATCGACGCGGTCATGTACTACCGCGTCGCCGATCCGCAGAAGGCCACCTACTCGGTGCAGAACCTCCCCTACGCACTCGAGACGCTCACCCGCACCACGCTGCGCAACATCGTCGGCGACATCGAGCTCGACCAGACGCTCGCGTCGCGCGACATGATCAACCGCAGGATGCGCGAGGTCATCGAGGAAGCCTCGATCGGCTGGGGTGTCGACGTCACGCGTGTGGAGCTGCAGAGCATCGAACCGCCGCGCGACATCCAGCAGTCCATGGAACTGCAGATGCGCGCCGAGCGCGAGCGTCGCGCCGCCGTCACCAACGCCGAGGCCTCCAAGCGCGCCGCGATCCTCGAGTCCGAGGGCCAGAAGGAAGCACAGATCCGCAAGGCCGAAGGCGAGAAGGGCGCCGCGATCCTCCGCGCCGAAGGCCTCGCCACCGCGCGCCTCGCGATGGCCGACGCCGAAGCCGAGGCGATGAAGCGCATCGCCGCCTCGCTTCCCCCCGGTGAGGCCGCGACATATCTCCTCGGTCTCCGCTACATCGACTCGCTGCCACAGATCGCGCAGGGGAAGGGGACCACCATCTTCCTGCCGAGCGAAGCGATCGGTGTTCTCGGCGCGGTCGGGGGCATCAAGGAGTTGCTCCGCGGCGGTGGGCTTGCCGCCGACAAGCCCGCGGCGGCGCGCCTCCCGGGCCCGTTCACGGGTCCCGAGGAGAGGTAGTGGGGAAGATCACGCGCGAACGCGCGGAGCGGATCGCCAGGGCCCATCTCTGCCGGCACTGCAGCGAGTACACCTTCAAGAAGCTGACCACCAAGCCGGCGCCCGAGTCGATCGTCAACGAACTCGGGGCGGCCTGGATCGTCACACGCATCTGCGGCGTGTGCGGCTACCACGGCGAGATCGGCATCCAGGACGACGGCGACATCGTCTTCGAGAGCTGACGCGTGGCGCACGAGCGACTGCGCCGACTATTGGAACGCGTGTTGGGTGCGCCGTGTCGCGCCTTCTTCGCGCGGCGCACGCGTGAACAGGCGGAGTCGTTGTTGGAGCAGCGCGGATTACGCGAGACGGCCGCGCGCATCTCCGACCCGCTCCATGACCTCGTGCAGCGCGGACCGTTCGAGGGCATGCGGTACCCGCGCCGCCGCGGCGACATCGTCCACCTCGCCAAACTGCTCGGCGCCTATGAATGCGAGCTGCATCTCGCCGTCGACCTGCTCATCGCGCGCGCACCAGCGCTCGTCGTGAATATCGGGTCGGGCGACGGCTACTACGCGGTGGGAATCGCGCGGCTACTCCCCGAGGCTGAGGTCGTCGCGGTCGATCCCGACCCGATCGCACAGCGCGCCTGCCGTGAGACCGCGGAGCTCAACGGCGTGGCACCGGGCGTCCGGTTCGAGTCGAAGCTCAGCGCTGCGGAGCTACAGCTCGTGCTCACTTCAGCCGGACCCGGCGCTGGGCATGGGCACACCACCCGTCGCGCACTCTGCATCGTGGACTGCGAAGGCTACGAGGACGATCTCCTGGATCCCTCGCTGGCGCCTGCCCTCGCACACACGGACATGCTCGTCGAGACGCACGATTTCGCCCGCGCCGGCGTGAACGCGCGGTTGACGGAGCGCTTCGCCGCCACGCACCGTGTAGAGCGCATCGCGATCGCCGCGCGCGTAGCCAGTGCGTTCCCTGAGTTGGCTGGCGAGCCGGCAGCGACCGCGCGCGGCTTGCTCGACGAGTTCCGCCACGCGCCGCAATCCTGGCTCGTATTCACCGCACGCGCGCGATCTTCCTGAACCCCCGTTCCACCACGGCGCCTGCGCCGAGGTCCCATGGCTCCACTCGACATCCCCCGCCTCGCCGCCGGCGACCGCGTCCAACATGAACTCCTCGTGCGCGAGCGCGACGACAAGGTCACCAAGGGCGGCGATCCCTTCGTCGTCCTCAAGCTCGGCAATGCCTCTGGTGTGCTCGGCGTGAACATCTGGAAGGAGCATGTGCCACAGGTCGAGGGCGTGCGTCCCGGACAAGTGGTGCAGGTGATCGGCACGATCGAGCTCTACAAGGGTGCGAAGCAACTCAAACTCACGGTCCCGCCGCGTATTGTCGCGCAGGGCGCCGCGAACGCTGACGAGTTCCTCCCGCGCGTCTCCGTGAGCACCGACGAGCTCTGGGCCCGTGTCGACGCCTGGCGCGCAGAGATTAAGGGCCCGCTGCGCCGCGCGATCGATCTCTTCTTCGCCGACGACTCGTTCCGCGAACGGTTCGCGCGCGCGCCCGGCGCCACGCGCGGCCACCACGCGCTCATCGGTGGGCTCCTGCTCCACAGTTGCGAGGTCGCGAACATCGCGCGGGAGTCGGTGCGAACCATGCGCGGCAACGTGGCGCTCGTCACCGCCGGCGCGCTGCTCCACGACATCGGCAAGGTCGAGTCCTACGCTATTCAGCTCTCGGGCTTCGAGAACACGCAGGCCGGTCATCTCATGGGGCACATCGTGCTCGGGTCCCTCATGTTCGAGGAGCGCGTCCGGACACTTCCTGTCGGCACACTCAGTGAGTCACAGCGGCTGGAGCTGCACCACTTCATCCAGTCGCACCACGGCATCCTCGAGTACGGCGCCGCCGTCCGCCCCATGACACTCGAAGCGGAGATCCTCCATTTCGCCGACCAGTCGTCCGCCAAGGGCAACGACTTCAGTGAGGCGGTGAACAACCCTGAACTGTTCCCCACCGACGACCTTGAGTTCTCCGCCAAGCGCGACTGGCGGCTCGAACGCAGGGTCTGGAAGCGCACCCACACCTGGGAGTGACCCGTGCCGCGTCCCATCCATTTCGAGATCCACGCCACCGATCCCACACGAGCCCAGGCTTTTTACGAGAAGGTGTTCGGCTGGAGCTTCCACAAGTGGGAGGGCGGCGCGTGGGACTACTGGCTCATCGGTACGGGGCCCAAGGATGAACCAGGCATCGACGGCGGCATGATGAAGCGGCTCGGGAACGCCCCAGTTCTCGGGCAGGCCGTGAATGCGTTCGTCTGCACGGTTGGCGTGACCGATCTCGACGTGACTCTCGCGACCGCACTCGCGGCAGGTGCGACCGTCGCGCTTCCCAAGGCCCCCATCCCGGGTATGGGATGGCTCGCCTACGTCCACGACACCGAGGGCAACATCCTCGGCCTGATGCAGTCCGATCCCTCGGCCAAGTAGTTTTCGACTCATGACGACGATCCGCCAAGACGACTTCATCCAGTCCATCGCCGACGCACTGCAGCACATCTCGTACTACCATCCGCTCGACTACATCCACGCGCTCGCGGACGCGTACGAGAAGGAACAGGGCCCGGCCGCCAAGGACGCCATCGCGCAGATCCTGACCAACTCGCGCATGTGCGCCGAGGGGCACCGACCGATCTGCCAGGATACCGGCATCGTCGTCGTCTTCCTCAAGGTGGGCATGGATGTCCGCTGGGACGCGACGCTCTCCGTGCAGGAGATGGTCAACGAAGGCGTGCGGCGCGCTTATCTGCTGCCTGAGAACGTGCTCCGCGCCTCGATCGTCTCCGACCCGGCCTTCACGCGCAAGAACACACGCGACAACACGCCGGCCGTCGTCCACTGCGAGATCGTCCCCGGCGACACGGTCGAGGTCAAACTCGCCGCCAAAGGTGGCGGATCGGAGAACAAGTCCAAGTTCGCCATGCTCAACCCCAGCGATTCCATCGTCGACTGGGTCATGAAGACCGTCCCGACCATGGGTGCCGGCTGGTGCCCGCCCGGCATGCTCGGCATCGGCATCGGCGGCACGGCCGAGAAGGCGATGCTCATGGCGAAGGAGTCGCTCATGGAGCACATCGACATGTCGCAACTCAAGCAGCGTGGACCGCAGAACAAGATCGAGGAGCTCCGCATCGAGTTGCACGACAAGGTCAACGCCTTGGGTATCGGCGCGCAGGGACTGGGCGGCCTCTCGACCGTGCTCGATGTGAAGATCTTCGACTTCCCCACCCATGCGGCGTCCAAGCCCATCGCGATGATCCCCAACTGCGCCGCCACGCGCCATGCGCACTTCACGCTCGACGGCTCCGGCGCTGCGACTCTTCCCGTGCCCAAACTCTCCGACTGGCCCAGCGTCACGTGGAAGCCCGACGTCAACGCCAAGAACGTGAACCTAAACACGCTCACGCCCGCCGAGGTCGCCACATGGAAGGCCGGTGACAGACTCTTGCTGAACGGCAAACTCCTCACGGGTCGCGATGCGGCGCACAAGCGCATCGCCGATCTCTTCGCCTCGGGCGAAGGACTCCCAGCAGGCGTCGACTTCACGAATCGCGTGATCTACTACGTCGGTCCCGTCGATCCCGTGCGCGACGAAGCCGTAGGACCCGCGGGACCGACCACCGCGACGCGCATGGACAAGTTCACCGAGATGATGCTGCAGCGGACCGGACTCATCGCGATGATCGGCAAGGCTGAGCGCGGCCCCACGGGGCTCGAAGCGATCCGCAAGCACAAGGCCGCGTATCTCATGGCCGTCGGCGGCGCCGCGTATCTCGTGTCCAAAGCCATCCGTTCCTCGCGCGTCGTCGCGTTCGCGGAGCTCGGCATGGAGGCGATCTATGAGTTCGACGTCGAGGAGATGCCCGTCACGGTGGCCGTGGATGCCGCCGGCAGCAACGTGCACGAAACGGGGCCGCGCGAGTGGCAGGAGCGGATCCGTTCTCTCCCCGTCTTGGCTGACTGAGGCTCCACCGGTCTTGTGCGAAGAGTCGTCCCGGACAGCCCGCCCGCAGCCCCGCCGCAGCCTCGGCGCGGTGCGGCGGGCTGGCGCTTCCGAGCCGTAACGGTTCGGTACCCTTCCGCAGCCACGGGACGGCGCTTCGACGGTTCGGACCCATCGGAACTGCCTGTGAATCAATGCTTTACACTGTATGACGTGTTTTTAGGACGTGAGTAAACGCACTGCAACTTCCTACAGTCCTTGGATTTACCTCATAACCGATTAGTTTCCCTCGATAAGCGCGGTACGCCACGGATGGCCGCCGCCACGGAACTCAGCCGGAGATGCGGATGCGGAAACCAAGACCGAACTCGTACAACCCCGCGCAGGCCCTGAACCTCATTTCAAGCGATCGGGCGGGAGACGCTCTTAGCTGCCCGTCGTGCTCGGGCTCTATCGAACGCGATCCAGGTAACGCCCCGCCCCCGCCGCGCACGCACGTCACACTCACGTGCCTGGCCTGTGGGCGCATTGCCCGCTACATCGCCGGCGCCGCCTGATCCAGTACTTCACATACCGAACAGGAGCGCAGCAGCGATGGCTCGCATCAAAGGCACCGTGAAGTGGTTCAACGACGCGAAGGGCTTCGGCTTCATCACCCGCGAGGGAGGCCCTGACGTGTTCGTGCATTTCAGCGCGATCGCGGCGAGCGGCTTCAAGACGCTGGTCGAGGGCGATGTGGTCGAGTTCGACCTCGTCGATGGTCAGAAGGGCCCTCAGGCCGCGAACGTCTCGAAGGTCTGACGACCGCGAGTTGATCGTGCAAACGCCCCCGGCCAAGCGCCGGGGGCGTTTGCGTTTCTTGCGCTGACCGCCGCGACCGCGATACTACTCGTCATGCTCCTCCCACTACTTCTCGCGCTCGCACAGGACTCCGTGCGCGCCGCGCCGCGCGACACCGCGCCGATCGCCGTACTCGAGCGCTTCATCGTCGCGCAGATGTCGCAACACGCCATCCCGGGCCTCGCGATCGCCGTCGTTGACGGGGATCGTATCGTGTGGGCCAAGGGGTTCGGTCGCGTCGACCCGACGGACTCCACACGCAACGTCACCGCCGAAACGCCGTTTCGCGTCGCGTCCGTTTCCAAGCTCTTCACCGACATCGGCATCATGCAGCGCGTCGAGCGAGGGCGTTTCCACCTCGACTCCGCGGTCTCGCTCTACGCAGGCGACTTCGCTCCGACTTTGAACGGCATGCGCATGCCGACGCTCAGGGAACTCCTCAAGCACCAGAGTGGCATCGTGCGCGAGCCGCCGGTGGGTCACTACTTCGATCCCACCTCACCAACGCTCGCCGCGACCGTCGCCTCGCTGAATGGAACGTCGCTCGTCTACCATCCGGGGACGGTCACCAAGTACTCCAACGCCGCCATCGCCCTCGCGGGTCGACTACTCGAGCTCGAGAGCGGAGTGCCGTTCGCCGAGGTCATGCGGCGCGACGTACTCACGCCGACGGGCATGACCGGAGCCACCTTCGCACCCGACAGTGCGCACCGCGCACGCCGCGCGCGCGGCACCATGTGGACGCTCGACGGCCGCACCTTCGCCGCCCCCACCTTTCCGCTCGGCCTAGGCCCAGCCTCCGAGCTCTCAGCGTCGATGCTCGACCTCGGGCAGTTCCTGCGCATGCTCTTCGCTGGCGGCGTAGGCCCCGGAGGACGCGTGCTCCAGGAAGAGACCCTGCGCGCCATGTGGGGCGCGGGAGCGGGCGCATCGAGAGGACTCTTCGGCCTGGGCTTCGCGCTCAGCGAACTCGACGGCGCACGGCGCGTCGGCCACGGCGGTTGGCACTATGGCTTCGCCACCGAGCTCGCCGCACTCCCCGAAGAGCGGCTTGGCGTCGCCCTCTCGGCGACGATCGACGGCGGCAACGCCATCACGTCGCGCATCGCCGACGAGGCGCTCCGGATCATGCGCGCAGCACGCGCCGGTCGACCGCTGCCCGCGCCGTTCGTGACGACCGTCATTCTACCTGAGCGCCGCCGCCAACTCGAAGGGACTTACCGCGGAAAGGGGCGCACCGTCGTGCTCGAGGATCGACTCGGCGATCTTTGGCTCGACGATCTTCGCGGCGGCTTCCCGATTCTCCTCCGCGCGCTCGACGACTCGACGCTCCTCGCTGACGGCCGGTTGCTCTACGGCGCGCGAGTCGCGCTGAACCACCTGGAAAACGGCATCCGAACGCTCGATTACGCCGGCGACACGCTCGTACTGGTGCCCGACGCACGTCCCGCGCCTCCGCCAGCGCGCTGGCGGCCGATCATCGGCGAGTACGGCTGGGACCATGACGTACTTCACCTCCTCGAGCGCGACGGTCGCCTCTTCGCGCTCATCGAGTGGTTCGGACTCTACCCCCTCACCGAGGTCGACCGGGACCACCTGAGATTCCCGGCACACGGCCTCTACGCGGGTGAGACGCTGCGCATCGACCGCGACGCGGCCGG
>JANOWT010000376.1:0-17194 GCA_031418115.1 Gemmatimonadota bacterium | reverse complement strand
GACCCAGAGGTGCGTCATCACGAACTCGGCGTCTTCCACAGCGAACTCACCGAGCCGCTCGCGGTCGTGCTTGCGCGCATCGCTCTCGGGCTCGGCGGCCGTGAAGGCGATCGACTTGCCGTCGGGCGACCAACGGAAGTCGCTCACGCCCTCTTTGGACGCCGTGACCTTGGTGGCCTCGCCGCCGCTGAGTGCCATGACGTAGACCTGCGTCTTCTCGCCGCGGTCGGCGAGGAAGCCGAGCCAGGCGCCGTCAGGAGACCAGCGCGGCGCGGTGGAGTTGCCCTTGGCGGTGCGCGTGAGCTGGAAGGGCGCGGCGCCGTCGCGCGCGAGCCAGAGCTCGGTGTCGTAGCGGTTCTCGGTCCACTCGGTGGTGCGGACCGTGAAGGCCACGTTGCGGCCGTCGGGCGAGATGGCTGGGGCGCCGGCCTGCCGGAGGCTGAGCACCTGCTCGAAGGTCGGTGCCGGCGCGTTGCCCTGCGCGCTGACCGGCGCGGCGAATGCGTTGAGCGCGGCGACCGCAGCGCTCGCGATGATCGTGTGAATGCGCATGGTGAAGAGTCCGTTGATTGTTCTGCTCACGGCGCAACGCGCTTGCCAGAGCCCAAGAGATTGTCGCGATCGTCGCGGATCTCGAAACTGATCGCCTTGCCGTTGACGACTTTGAACTCGTAGACCATGTCGGAGACCATCTCCCAGACCTTCCCGTCGCGCACGATCGCTGCGATGAACCAGTTGTTGAGGATCTTCACCATCGGTTGGCTCTGCAGCAGCGGGTACCAGTCGGGGAAGGGCGTGTGGCGTTGGCGGAGCATTCCGCCTTCATGGTACAACTCGATCCTCATGGCGGTCGCCGTACTGTCGTCGGTCCACTTCCATTCGTAGGTGCCGGTGAACGGCTCGGCGTCGGCACGCGCGATCGGCAACGGGTGCGACGGACGCACGATGGCACTGATCGCGACACGCCGGGTCCCCCACTCGAAAAGCAACTGTACGCCGTCGGGACGCACCTCGGGGAACGACCAGGTGAGCACCTCGCGAAAGGGCGACTCTGCTGGCTTCACGGTCCAGCGCACCTGTTGCGCCGTGGAGTCCGGTACTTCGGTGTGGTAGCGCTCGTGCCGCGGATCGAGGATCAGGGTCCAGTCGCCGGCGCGTGCCACGAACCAGACCGAGTACTTCCCTTTGGGCACGGCATGACCGTCGAGTGTGACGTCGCGATTCACTTCGAGCGTCGTCGCCCAGTTGGCTCCGGGCGTCCAGATCTCATCGACGTGCACGACCTTCCCGAACAGGTCCGCGCGTCCGCGTGCGCGCGGTCGCTGGTACGTGATCGTGAAGACGGTGCCGTCGGTCGTCTGCGAGACGACGGCTCGTTCGGAGGCGCGGATCTGCGCGAGGGCGCTGGCTGGCAGTAGCAGCGAGAACGAGGCGAGGCCGACGAGGGTCGTAAGGGAAGCGATTGGTGACATGCGGCAAAGTTACGGAAGTTGGTCGCCACTTGGGGAGCGTGGCCCGCCCGCCGCCGTCCCCGCCGCGCGCCCCGTCGCCCAAGCCCAGAGGAAGTTGTATCCCCCGATCGGTCCAAATGCGTCGAGCAACTCGCCGCAGAGGTAGAGCCCCGCGTGCCGACGACTCTCCATGGTCCGCGGATCGATCTCGGCGAGGCTCACGCCGCCCCCCGTCACTTCGGCTTTCTTGTAGCCCTCATCGCCGGTCCAAGGCAGATCGCCGCGCACGAGTGTCTCGATGAGTCGCAACCGTTCCTCGCGGCGCAACTCGGCGAGCGAACGAGTCAGCTCCACTCCGGCCATGCCGATGAGCACCGTGGCGAGTCGATCAGGAAGCTCAGCGCGCACCGCAGCGATCACGGTGCGGGCGCCCTGCGGCTTGAGTGCCGACTCCCACTCCTTGTCGCCGAGCGTGGACCACCGGACCGTGAGTCGCGCGCGGGGACCTCCTTCGATGCGCGACCGGACCAGCACATGCGAGACGTTCAACGCCGCTGGCCCGCTGTAGCCGTGATGCGTGAAGAGAAAACCGCCGGTGTGCGTTGCCTGGCGATCACCGGCGCGCGCCGTGAGTGTGACCGTGAGCGAGACGCCGGAGAGCGACGCGAACGTGCCCGCGTCGTCAGTGATCGGTGTGAGCGCGGCGTAGGTGGGGTGCAACTCGTGACCGAGTCGCCGCGCGACGGTGAGGCCGAGCCCTTCGCTGCCGGTGTTGGGGACCGAGAGTCCACCGGCGGCGAGGATCACGGCGTCGGCGAAGATCGGGTCGGCGTCGGTCAGGCGCGGGTCGGCGAGGTCGATGCGCCAGCGGCCGTCCGTGGGTGCGACGTCGGTGACCCGTGTCTCCATGCGGAGGCGCGCACCGTGGCGCACTGCAAGCGCCAGCAGGCCGTCGCGTACGTCTCGTGCTTTGTGCGACGCAGGAAAAACCTTGAGCGCCTCGGGTTCCTCGGAGAGCGGGATGCCGACATCTTCCTCGAAGAAGCGACGTTGCTCGGCGAGCGGCCAGGCGCGCACGATCCGCTTGAGCGTATTGGGCGAGGAGTCGGTGACGAAGCGGGACTCGTCGACGCGCAGGGGGAGCACGTTGCAGCGTCCGCCGCCGCTGATGAGGATCTTGCGGCCGCCGTCCTTGGTGCGTTCCAGCAACCAGGTCTCGGCGCCCTCGGCGGCCGCGAAGATGGCGGCCATGGTGCCTGCGGCGCCGGCGCCGATGACGACGACGCGGCGCTGGGGGGCAGGGGAAGGGCCGATCATGAGCGCAGGATAACCCACGACAGTCCGTGGCGTGAGCCTGCCGCGTTGGACCGCTATAGCACGTTTGGGTGATACCGCCTGCTCCTCGCGCACAGTACTGTCATCAGACTAGCAGAACTATATAGATGCGACCCGAGCGACCCCCGTTTGGTCGGATCGGTCCAACCCGTGGTGTCCAAGGAGTGCATGACGTGACGGGATTGCGCGAGACGGAGATCGAGCTACCGACGCCAACGGGCGGGGTGGCGGGCTTCGTGCCCGCCGCGCAGCGCCTGTTGCTCGACATCGTCGACACCGTGCGGCAGCCCCTGCTCGTGCTCGACCCCGACTTCAGGGTCACGCTGGCGAACAAGGCCTTTTTCCGGACCTTCCGCGTGAAGCCCGCCGACACGATCGGCACGGTGCTTTTCGACCTCGGCGACGGCCAATGGGACATCGCGGCGCTGCGGGAGATGCTGCACGACAAGTTGCCGATCGAGATGCAGCTTGAGGATTTCGACGTCGATCATGTGTTTCCGGGGATCGGCCGCAAGATCATGCTGCTCAACGCGCGGCTCGTCTCGCATGGTCCGGACACGCCTCGCGTGATCCTGTTGGCGATCGAGGACGTGACGAAGCTCCGCGAGACCGACGCCCGCCTGGCCCAACAGCGCGAGGAGCTGCAGCGATCCAACGAGGCGCTGGATGAGTATGCCGCGCTCACCGCGCATGACCTGCAGGAGCCGATGCGCAAGGTGTTGTCGTTCGGCGACATGTTGGCAAGTTCGGCGGGTGCGGCGCTGGATGGGGAATCACGGCTGCACTTGCAGCGGATGCTCAACGCCGCGAGTCGGATGCGGACGTTGATCAACGACCTGCTCGTGTACTCGCAGGTGAGTACGCGCGTCGCTCGGTTCGAGCCGACCGATCTGGGCCTGATCGCACGCGAGGTCGTTCAGGACCTCGACACGGCTATCGCCGAGGCAGGCGGGCGCGTCGAACTCGGTCCGCTGCTGGAAGTCGAGGCCGATGCGCTGCAGATCCGCCAACTGATGCAGAATCTGTTCAGCAATGCGATCAAGTACCGTCGCCCCGATGTACCGCCGGTCGTGCGCATCACCTGCGAGTCAACCAACGGAGTGACGTGCACGTTGACCGTGAGCGACAACGGGATCGGGTTCAAGCAGGAGTACGCTGAGAAGATCTTCAAGATGTTCGAACGGCTGCACAACCGGGCGCAGTACGGTGGCTCGGGGATCGGGCTCGCGATCTGCCGGCGGATCGTCGAACGACATGGCGGAGCCATTGCTGCCACCAGCACGCCCGGGCAGGGTGCTACATTCACGGTATCGTTGCCGCTCAGGCACGCGACGCAATCATACCCACGAGCAATCTGATGACCGCACGCAAGCACCGTCTCCCCGTCACGATCCTCCTTTGCGACGACGACGAGGAGGACCGCCGGCTCACGCAGCAGGCGCTCGAGAAGGCCCACATCTCGAATGCGGTGGAGTCGGTGGAGGATGGCGAGCAGTTGCTCGACTATCTGTATCAGCGGGGCGCCTACGCCGGCGAGACCGGCGCCGCGCCGCGCCCGGGGTTGATCCTGTTGGACCTGAACATGCCCAAGATGGACGGTCGCGAGGCGCTCAAGATCATCAAGTCCGACCCGACGTTGCGCGACATCCCGGTGGTGATCCTGACCACCTCGAGCTTCGATCAGGATATTCTCAAGAGCTACGAGCTCGGCGTCAACTCGTTCATCACCAAGCCGGTGACATTCACCGGGCTGGTCGAGGCGATGAACGTGCTCGGGCGTTACTGGCTCGAGATCGTCGAGCTGCCGCCGCAGCCCGAGTAGCGGCAAGGACAGCGCGGTACTCCGCGACGCGATGAGCGCGGGGGACTACTCCGGTTGAGCGATACCGCGCGCTGAGGCGTGTCACGATCATTACATCGTGACACACGCCTCAACCCTGCGACGGTCGCTCTCGTGAAGCCCACATTCCGCTTGGTCGGTTTGATCGTCGGCGCCGCCGCGCTGGTCGCGCTCGGCGTCACGATCACGTTCGTGACCTTCCGACGGATCGAGAACGGCGCGGTCGCGGAGCAGCATGCACGCGCCGTGCTCTCGCAGGCCGCCGATCTCCTCTCGAAGCTGAAGGACGTCGAGTCCTCCATGCGCGGCTATGTGATCACCGGTGACACGTCCTACCTCGAGCCCTACAACTCGGTGAAGGGTCAAGTCGTCTCCGACCTCGCCGCGCTCAGATCGCTCACCGCCATTCCCGAGGCGGATGCACACCTGACCACGATCGCGCCGCTGATGCGGATGCGACTCGCCCACGCCGAGCGACTCATCGAGGCGCGGCGCACCCGCGGGCTGGCGGTCGCGGTCCAGATCCTCAGCGAAGGAGAAGGCAAGCGGCTCATGGATGCGCTGCGGGGCGAGATGCGGGCGTTCCAGGTGATCGAGGAGGGCGCGATCGCCCGGAACGAAGCGGTGTTCCAGTCGGAGCTCCGCGGCCTCTTCGTGCTGTTGCTCGTCATCAGCGGTCTCGCCCTGCTCAGCGCGATCGCATTCACGGCGCTGTTCTGGCGGGATGCACGGCAGCGGGTACGCAACCTGCTGCACGTCGAGACGCAGCGCCTGCTCACGTCGCAGGAGGAGACCAGTCGGCAGTTGCAACACGCGAACACCACGTTGCAACTGAGCGAGGAGCGGCTCGCGGTGACGCTCGACTCGATCGGCGACGCCGTGATCGCCACTGATGCGGCGGGCCTGGTCACGCAGATCAATCCGCTCGCGGCGCGACTGAGCGGATGGACACCGGCCCTCGCGTTGGGGCGCCCGATCGACGAGATCCTGACGCTGGTGAATCAGGAGACGCGCCTTCCGTCCAAGCTGCCCGTCGCCGAGACGCTCGCGCGAGGGACCCTGCAGGGCCTCGCGAATCATACCGTACTGATCTCTCGCGACGGCCACGAATGTCCGATCGCTGACAGCTGTGCGCCGATCCGGGACCGAGAGGGTCGGGTGTTGGGTGCGGTGCTCGTCTTCCGGGACGTCACCGAGGAATACGCGACGCAGCAGGCGCTCCGCGACGTCAACTCGGCGCTCGGACTCGCGCGGATCGAGGCCGACCGTGCGAACCTCGCCAAGTCGGACTTCCTCTCCAACATGAGTCACGAGATCCGCACGCCGATGAATGCGATCATCGGCATGTCGTACCTCGTGCTCAAGTCGGACCTGACGCCCCGTCAGCGGGACAACCTCCGCACCATCCAGGAGTCGGGCCGGCACCTGCTCGGGATCATCAACGACATCCTCGACATCTCCAAGATCGAAGCCGGGAAGCTCACGGTGGAGTCGACCGAGTTCGTGCTCGACGAAGTCCTCGAGAACGTCGCCTCGCTCGTCGTCGGCAAGGCGTCGGCCAAGGGGCTCGAACTCGTGTTCGACGTGGACAAGGATGTGCCTGCGGTGCTGATCGGCGACCCGCTGCGCCTGGGGCAGATCCTGATCAACTACTGCAACAATGCCGTCAAGTTCACCGAGAAAGGCGAGGTGAGCATCGTCATTCGCGTGAAGGAACGGACCGAGCACGACGTCTGGCTGCAATGCGCCGTGCGCGACACCGGCATCGGCCTCTCCGACGAACAGATGGGACGGCTCTTTCAGAGCTTCTCGCAGGCCGATGCGTCGACGACGCGCCGATTCGGCGGGACCGGACTCGGGCTCGTCATCTCCAAGAAGCTCGCCGAGCTCATGGGGGGCGAGGTCGGTGTGGAGAGCGCGGTCGACGTGGGCAGCACCTTCTGGTTCGCGGCGCGCTTCGGGATCGGCGCCGAGCGAGCACAGCCGTCGGCACTCACGATCGAACAGCGCGGCATGCGCGTACTCGTCGTGGACGACAATGCGAATGCGCGTGCCGTCATTGCCGAGCTGCTCTCGTCACTGACCTTTGACGTGGATCAGGCCGCCGGCGGTATCGAGGCGATCACCGCCGTCTCGTCGGCAGAGGCGGCTGGGCGGCCGTACAGCATGGTCTTCCTCGACTGGCAGATGCCGGGCTTGGACGGGATCGAGACCGCGCGCAAGCTGCGCGAACTGGTGTTGCGGCGAGCGCCACGCATGCTCATGGTGACCGCCTACGGGCGTGAAGAGGTGCTGGAGGGCGCGGAGGAGGTGGGGATCGCGGCCGTGCTGATCAAGCCGGTGAGTGCGTCTGCTCTGTTCGACGCGGTGTCGCGCGCGCTGGGCACGGCGAAGGAGCGCCCGCGCACGTCGCGCGAGGTGCGCGCGGAGACACTCGATCGGCTCGGGACCATTCGGGGCGCGCGGATCCTGTTGGTGGAGGACAACGACATCAATCAGCAGGTGGCGACGGCACTGCTGCGCGAAGCGGGCTTCGAGGTCGATGTCGCTGAGAACGGCCTCGTGGCGCTCGGCATGGTGCGCACGGCGGCGTACGACATCGTGCTCATGGACATGCAGATGCCGGTCATGGACGGCGTGACCGCGACGCGTGAGATCCGGAAGGAGGCGCGGTTCGCTGAGCTGCCGGTGGTCGCCATGACGGCCAATGCGATGCAGGCTGACCGCGACCGCTGCCTGGCCGCTGGCATGAACGCGCATGTCGCCAAGCCGATCGAGCCAGAGGATCTCTGGAGTGCGCTGCTCACATGGATCAGGCCGCGCGCGACCGCGACCGCGGGCGTTGAGCCTCCGACCAACCCGACGCTTCGACCAGGGACCAACGGCGCCGAGGAGCTCCCGACCGGCGTCGATGGGCTCGACACCGTCCTCGGCCTGCATCGCGGACTCGGCAAGGTCCCGCTCTACCTGTCGATGCTCCGCAGTTTCGTTGCGGGCCAGCGCGGCGCGGCCGCGTCGACCCGTGACGCGCTCGACGTCGACGATTGGGTCAGTGCGGAACGGCACGCGCACACGTTGAAGAGCGCGGCCGCCACGGTCGGGGCGACCGGGGTGGAGGGGCTCGCGCGCCTGCTCGAGTCAGCGATCCGCGAGCGGCAGTCGCGCGCGGCGCTCGACGTGCTCCTCGGCGATCTCCAGCTTCCGCTCGCGACCCTCGTGACTCAGCTCGAGGACCGCCTTCCGGTGGTGAAGGTCCGTCGCGCGATCGCGGTCGTTCGGCTCGTCCTCGACGCCGCGTGCGATCGACTCGAGGCGCTGCTCGCGGCTGGGGATGCGGGCGCGGCCACTCTATTCCAGGACCAGGCCGACCTGCTCTTCTCTGCCTTCCCGCAGGAGTTCGTGGGAATGGAATCGGCGATCTGCGGGTTCGAGGCCGAGTCGGGGCTGGTGGCGTTGCGCGCGGCGCGCGCGCTACGCGCGGTGAGGGTGACATGACACAGGCCTCTGTCCTCGTGGTGGACGACGCGCCCGAGAACCTCACGCTCATGCACGACCTGCTCAAGGACCTGTATCGCGTGCAGGCCGCGACCTCGGGCGAGACGGCGTTGCGCATCGCGACGTCGAGCACTCCACCGGACCTGATCCTCCTCGACATCATGATGCCGGGGATGGACGGCTATGAGGTGTGCCGGCGCCTGCGGGCCGACCCGCGCACGGCGGGCATCCCCGTGATCTTCCTCACTGCACGCACGGAGGAAGCGGATGAGCGCATGGGGCTCGAGATCGGGGCGGTGGACTACATCATGAAGCCGGTGAGCGGGCCGATCGTGCTCGCGCGCGTGCGGAATCACCTCGCGCTCAAGGGACTGACCGACGCCATGCGTGAGAAGAACGTCGAGCTCGACTTCGCGCGCGTGGTGGCGGAGCAGGCGAGTCATGCCAAGTCCGACTTCCTCTCGCGCATGAGTCATGAACTCCGGTCGCCGCTCAATGCGATCATCGGGTTCGCGCAGCTCATGGAGTCGGAGAGGCCGGCCCCGACGGCGTCGCAGCAGTCGAGCCTGACGCAGATCCTGCATGGCGGGTGGTACCTGCTCGAGCTGATCAACGAGATCCTCGACCTCGCGGTGATCGAGTCCGGGCGGCTCACGCCGGCCATGGAAGCGGTGAACCTCGGCGAACTCCTGCAGGAGTGTCAGGACCTCGTCGCCGAACTCGCCCGCAAGCGCGCCGTCACGCTCTACATGCCGACCGTCGGCGCGCCGGTCCTCGTGCAGGCCGACCGCACGCGACTCAAGCAGGTGTTGATCAACCTCCTCACCAACGCGATCAAGTACAACCGAGAGGGGGGACGCGTGACCGTCGACCGTGTGGCTCACGGTGAGAATCGTGTGCGGCTCACGGTGACCGACACCGGGCTTGGACTCGAGCAGGCGCAGGTGGCGCAGCTCTTCGAGTCATTCAATCGGCTTGGGCGGGAGAGCAGCGGTGAGCAGGGCACCGGGATCGGGCTCGTGGTGAGCAAACGGCTCGTCGAGCTCATGAACGGGTCGATCGGCGTCGAGAGCACGCCCGGGGTAGGCAGTGCGTTCTGGATCGAGCTGGCGGCGGAGGAGACGTCGGACGTCGGTCATGCTGGATCCGTGAGCGGTGGGCGCGGCGACGCCGCCGCTGCGGAGATGGCGCCGACCGAGCTCCCGGACGCACGGGCTGCCGCGCGGCCGGCGCGGCGTCGCACGGTGCTGTACGTCGAGGACAATCCGGCGAACCTGAGGTTGGTCGAGCAGCTGATCCTGCGCCGCAGCGACCTGCGCATGCTGAGTGCCGGCGACGCGAGTTACGGCATCCAGATCGCGCGCACCGCGCACCCGGACGTGATCCTGATGGACATCAACCTGCCAGGCATGAACGGCTTCGGTGCGCTGCGGGCCCTGCGTACGGATCCGGCGACGCGGGACATCCCCGTGATCGCGTTGAGCGTGAATGCCTACGCGCATGACATCGAGAAAGGCAAGCAGGCCGGATTCTTCCGCTACCTGACCAAGCCGATCCACGTGACGGAGTTCATGGCGACGCTCGACGAAGCGCTCGCGCACGGCGCACTGGCCGCGCCCTCCTACCGCTGAGTGCCGGCCCCGACCATGCCTACGCCGCTCAGCTACCACGATGCGCGCATCCTCGTCGTCGACGACGCGCCGGCGAATGTCCTGCTGCTCGAGCGCCTGCTGCAGAGCGAGGGCTACACGGCGGTGACCACGACGACCGATCCGCGTGCGGTACTCGAGTTGTATCGTGCGCACCGCTACGACCTGGTGCTGCTCGACCTGCTCATGCCCGGGCTCGACGGGTTCGAGGTGATGGAGCAGCTCAAGGGGATCGAGACGGAAGGCTATCTCCCGGTCCTCGTGCTCACGGCCCAGCCGGCGCACCGACTGCGTGCGCTGCAGTCGGGTGCCAAGGACTTCATCGGCAAGCCGTTCGACCGCGTCGAGGTGCTCACGCGCATCCACAACATGCTCGAGGTGCGGCTCCTGCTGCGGGCGGCGCGCGACTATGGCCGCCTGCTCGAGCACTTCGATCCGCTCACGCGCCTGCCCAATCGCGCACAGTTCGGTGCGCTCCTCGAGACGGCGCTCACGCGTGCGGTGGACTCGCACGGTCGGATCACGGTGCTGAGCGTGGGGCTCGACCGGTTCAAGCAGGTCAACGAGGCGCGCGGGCGCGACGTGGGCGACGCTCTGCTGATCCGGATCGGCGAACGGCTGGCCGGCGCGAGCGGGCAGGCCGACCTCGTGGCGCGCCTCGGGAGCGACGAGTTCGGCCTGATCGTCGAGACCGCGGGTCCGGACGCGCCCGATCTGGTGGCGCTCGCCGAGCGGGTGCGCGCCGCGGTGCGCGCACCGCTCGTGCTCGGGGACGCTGACCTCACCGTCACGGCGAGCGTCGGCGTGGCGGTGGCGCCGGCAGGGGCGACGGATGCACAGGGGCTCCTCAAGGCGGCGCAGACCGCATTGCACAACGCGAAGGATTCAGGGCGTGACACCGTGCGGGTCTTCTCGGAGACGATGCACACGCGCGCCGCGTACGCGCTCGACCTCGAAGGCGCCTTGCGCAACGCGCTCGAGAACGGCGAGTTCCTGTTGCACTACCAACCCAAGATCGGCATGGAGACCGGCGGGTGGTGCGGTCTGGAGGCACTGCTGCGGTGGGAGCGGCCGGGACATGGCCTCGTGTCTCCCGGCGTGTTCGTCGCGGCACTCGAGGAGACCGGACTCATCGTCCCGGTCGGGGAGTGGGTGCTCGAGGCGGTCTGCCGTCAGCTCGGCGCCTGGAAGGGTACCGTGATGGATGGCATCAGCGTCGCCGTGAACGTGACGAGCAAGCAGTTCCTCGCTGAAGGATTCGTCGCCATGGTCACGCGGGCGGTGCGGCAGAACGCGATCCCGGTCTCGTTGCTCGACATCGAGATCACGGAGGGCTCGCTCCTCGCGCAGGACGAGGCGACGGACCGCGTGCTGCGGGAGCTGAAGTCGTTAGGCCTGCGGATCGCGGTCGACGATTTCGGAACGGGCTACTCGAATCTGTCGTATCTCAAGCGATTCCCGATCGACACGCTCAAGATCGACATCCAGTTCGTGCGGGATATCTCCAGCGGTCCGGACGGCGGTGCGATCGCGGTGGCGATCATCGCCATGGCCCGGAGCCTCCGACTCACGGTCATCGCCGAAGGCGTGGAGACGCGGCCGCAGCTGGAGTTCCTGCGCTCGCACGGCTGCGACGAGATCCAGGGGTACCTGTTCTCGCGTCCACTCGCGGTCACGGCGCTGGAGCTGTTGCGTGCGACGACGCTGCTGGAGTCCGAGTCCGCGTCGATGATCGTCAGCACTACGCCGATCGGGCGATTGTGACGCCTGGGGCTGGCCGGCATCATGAGGGTGTGCCGGCAGCGGTCCGCGCACACCACCCTGGACGGAGCGCCCAATGAAGACAAGCACCAAGCAGAAGCTCGAGGGCAAGGTCATCGAGGTGAAGGGCAAGGTGAAGCAGAAGGTCGGTGCTCTGGCGGACAGCAAGAAGCTCCAGGCATCGGGAGTGGTCGACCAGCTCAGGGGCAAGGCGAAGCAGGTGTTCGGCAGCGCGGCAGCGAAGGTCGGCCTCTGATGACGTCGGTCGAGCTGGCCCCAGTGGCCGTCCGGTAACGATTCCGTGCGAACAGCCACGACCACAGGACTCCTGCTGGTGTTCACGGGCGTCGTCTTCCTCATCGCTGGAGGGGACGCGACGTCGACACGGAATGTCCGTCTGGAAGGCGACCTGTTCGCGTCGCCCCGCCAGGCCCGCGAGGCGACCGACTGGCTCGCGGCTCTGGTGCTGGGCGCTGGTGCGGTCCTCACGGTACGCGGGATCGGTCAGCGGTCGCATCGGTCGCATCGATCGCGGCGTTGACCGCGGGGCAGGCCCGACGGCCCGGCGGCCCGGCGGCCCGGCGGCCCGGCGGCCCGGGCAAGCGGGGCGGCCGTCCAACCCCTAATATTGTAGCGTGACTCCTAAAGCCGCCGAGCCCGTGAACGACGTCCCCGTGATCGCGCCGATCAACATCGCGATCATCGAGGACAATCGTCTCGTCCGCGAAGGGATCACGGCGTTGCTGAACAAGTGGCCGGATCTGCGCGTCGTGTCGAGCCGATCCCAGGACGGTGAGGACGAACTGAATGACCTCCAGGGTGAACATCCGGATGTCGTCCTGCTCGACGTCGGACTGACCAAAGGGGACAGTCTCCGCATCGCGGGCGAGGTCCGACTCGAGTTCCCGGGCGCGAAGGTGATCGTGATGGACCTGCTCCCGGCTCACGAGGACATCGTCGAGTTCGTGAATGCCGGTGTCGCGGGCTTCATCATGAAGGACGCGACGCTCGAGGATCTGGTCGAGACGATCCGCGCGGTGGTCGCTGGCGTGAAGGTCCTGCCGCCGCTCATGGTCAACACGCTCTTCTCGCAGATCGCACGCGAAGCGGTCGTGAGCGGGCGCCCACGGGTGCTCGAGTCGGTGCGGATGACGCCGCGCGAGCGTGAGGTGATCCTGCTGATCGCCGAGGGATTGAGCAACAAGGAGATCGCGCAGCGGCTCAACGTCGCCACGCACACGGTGAAGAGTCATGTGCGGAACGTGATGGAGAAACTCACGTTGCACACGCGGTTGCAGATCGCCGCCTACGCGAACGCCGAGAGCAACCGCTAGTCCGTTCGGCGTGCGCCACGGCTCACTCCATTGAGCGATATCATCGCCGGTGCGCGCGTCCTAGGTTGCACGCATGACCCCCGCGCCGCAGCGTGTCTGGACCTACACCTACCGCCTCGATCCGCCGCAGTCGGCCGAGCGGTTGCGCGCGGTGAAGGCGCTGCTCGACGCGGAGCGGCTCGAGGCGCGTGAGGGGGCGGGTACGTTCGATGCGAGACTCGTGACCGATGAGCGGATCACCGACATCCTCGTTGTCAGCGATTCTCCCCGCGCCGATCATCCAGTGAACGAGCAGCTCGAGCGCGCCCTGCGGATCCTCGGCGCCGGCTTCGAGCGTACGACGCCGTTCGCGGTCGACGCCGAGGCCCCGCCCGTGGTGGCGGCTCCCGCAGCTCGCCTCCCGCGAAAGTAGTAGTCCTTCGGGATGGGTCCGCCGCGTGTCCTCTGCCGCCGCGGTGCATCCCCAACAAATCACCATTTCGGCCGATAGGTCGGCCGCCTGGAGGATCGCATACTCCCAGTGCGGAGTATCCGTCCCATCTCTCGTTCGCATAGGAGCCACTATGAAGTCGTTCAACCTGCTCTCCCGGTCCACCCGACCGTCAGTCCGCCGCGGACTGACGGCGCGTGTACTGCTGGGCGTCGCTGCGGCCGGTCTCTTCCTGACCGCGTGTGGCGTCCACGACGCGACCGGCCCCGGCGCCCTCGCGTCGATCACGGTCGTTCCAGATGTCACGCTGCAGATCGGCGGCGTGCAACAGTTCACGGCCACCGGCCTTGACGCCAACGCGAACATCGTCGCGGTCACGCCGGTCTGGTCGGTCGTCGGTGGCGGTGGCACGATCGGCGCCACCGGCATCTTCACCGCCGGCAACACCGTCGGCGTCTTCGCCGGCACCGTGGTCGCCACGGTCGGCGTGTTGTCGGGCAATGCGGACGTCACCGTGATCGCCGGACCGCTCGCTACGATCGTCGTCGCGCCCAACCCGACGCTGCCGATCGGCGGCACTCAGCAGTTCACGGCGACGGGACGCGATGCGGGCAACAACGTCGTGGCCATCACGCCGACCTGGACCGTGGTCGCTGGTGGCGGCACGATCAACCCGACGGGTCTGTTCACCGCCGGCAATACGACGGGCGTCTTCACCGCGACCGTCCGCGCCGCGAGCGGCGCACTCTCCGGGACGGCGAACGTCACCGTAGTCGCCGGCACGTTGGCGACGATCACCGTCACGCCGAATCCTGACACGACCGTCGTGCTCGGCACGCAGGCCTTCGTAGCCGTGGGTCGTGATGCGGGCAACAACGTCGTGACGATCACGCCGGTCTGGTCGGTGCAGGCGGGCGGCGGCACGATCAACGCGGGCACCGGGCTCTTCACCGCCGGCGGCACGCTTGGCACGTTCAACAACACCGTCCGTGCGACGAGTGGCACGATCTTCGGCAATGCGACCGTGACGGTCATCGCCGGTGCGTTGGCGACGATCACGGTGACGCCGAATCCGGACACGACGGACGTGCTCGCCACGCAGCAGTTCGTGGCCGTGGGCCGCGACGCGAGCAACAACATCCTCGCCATCACGCCGGTCTGGTCGGTCGTGAACAGTGGCGGCTCGATCAACGCGGGCACCGGGCTCTTCACCGCCGGCAATGCGGGTGGCACCTTCACCAATACCGTCCGTGCGACGAGCGGCGTCATCTTCGGCTCAGCGACGGTCGTGATCCCGCAGCCTCCGTTCGTTCCGCTGGGCGCCGCGCAGTCCCACGGCATCCTCGCGGGCACCGCGATCACCTGCATCAACGGTGGCCTGATCAGCGCTGATATCGGCGTGAGCCCGGGCAACACCCTCACGGGCTTCGGTCCCTGCGTCTTCACCGGCGTAGCGAACCTCGGTAACGCGGTCGCGGCGACGGCGCAGCTCAACCTGACCACGGCGTACAACACCCTGGCCGGACTGGCTTGCCCGCCCGCCAACGCCATCGTGGCTGACTTGGGCGGCACCACCCTCGCGGCAGGCGTGTACTGCACCGCGATCGGGATCGGCGTCACTGGTACGCTCACCCTCAATGGTGGCGGCGACCCGAATGCGGTCTTCGTCTTCCAGGCCGGCTCGTCGCTCACCACGGCCGGGAATGTCGTGCTGATCAATCAGGCACAGGCCAAGAACGTCTACTGGCAGGTCGGCAGCTCGGCGACCATCGGCACCGGTTCGGCATGGCAGGGCAACATCCTCGCCCTCAGCAGCATCACGCTCGTGGACACTGCGACGCTCTTGGGTCGCGCACTGGCACGGAATGGCGCGGTCTCTCTCGGGACGAACAATACCATCACGCTGCCGTAATCCGGCCGCTCACACAGGAGATACAATGTTCAAGCGTACACTCATCATCGGCGCCGCGATCGCGATCGCGGCCACGTCGGCCTCAGCACAACAGCGCGGCTCGCTCGAGCTCGGGGCGTTCATCAGCTTCAATAGTTTCGATCCCGCGTACCAGATGGACAACGCAGTCGGCATCGGTGGGCGCTTGGGGTCATTCCTGACCCCACGCGTCTCGGTGGAGTTCGAAGCGAACAACGGGAAGGCGCAGCGTCCCGGTGCGCTCGCGGACCGGTCGTACCGTTCCATCGATGGCCGTATCCTGTGGGCGCCGATCCAGATCGGCCGCGCCTCGCTCCTGCTCGGCGCCGGTGCTCAGCACATGGACGCGAACGTGAATGAATCGTGGGAGGACGAGGCGTATGGCCTCCACGCGCTCCTCGGCGGCAAGTTCCGGCTCAATGACAACGCCGCGCTGCGCCTCGACTACACCCGCTACTTCAACGGCGGCGCGAATCACGGGAGCCTGAAGGCCGGGATCAGCCTGTACCGGCACCCGACCGTCAAGCAGACGACCGTCTACCAGACGGTCACTGCCGCACCGATGGCCCCGATGGTCCACAGTGACTCGGTGAGCGCTGCCGAGACACGCCGCCTGCGGGCGCTCGAGGCGAGCTATGCGGCGCTGCGGGATTCGCTCCGGAACAACGCTGCGGCACCCCTCACCGCGTCGTCGGTCGCCGCACTCGCCACGATGCTCGAGATGATCAACTTCGAGCGTGAGAGTTCGGAGCTTGACGAGGTGTCGCGCGCGATCCTGCAGGACAAGGTCGTCATCTTCAACGCCAACCCGGAGATGCGGATCGTGATCACGGGCTACGCGAGCTCGCCGGGCACTGACGCCTACAACATGGCGCTCGGGTTCCGTCGCGCGACCGCCGCCAGGGCGTACCTGATCTCGCAGGGTGTGGCGTCCAACCGCATCGAGATCACGACCCGCGGCGAGAACAACCTCCTCGTCGAGGGCGCGGATGCGGTGGCCAACGCCGCCAACCGTCGCGGTCAGTTCCGTCTCCTGATCGCCGATCCGTACCTCGTGAAGCCGTAACCAGCGGGCGTGTCGCACTCCCGGCAGTCGGCCGGGAGCTGCGACCACCCAGTCCTTCACTCGAGATCCCCATGAAGTCGTCCGCGCTCTCGCTCGTCGTCGGGTTCGCGCTGCTCGCCGGGGGCACCTACGTCCTCCTCGAGGGCGGCTACATCACCTCGCGTCGGGACGTTGTTGATATGGGACCGCTCAAGATCACCACCGAAGAGCGGCATCCGATCCGTCCCTGGGTCGCCGGGCTCGCTCTGATCGCCGGCACGACGATCGTCATCGTCGGCGTGACTCGTTCGCGCGCCTAGCCTCCCTCTCGACCACCTCAGGAGTCTGTCATGCTAGAGACCGTCATCATCGTGCTTGTCGTGCTGTGGGCGCTTGGATTCTTCGGCGGATTCGTCGCCGGCAGTCTGATCCATCTGCTCCTCGTCGTCGCCCTCATCATGGTCATCATCCGTCTGGCTCAGGGTCGCAAGATCGTCTGACCATCCGCGCGCGACGCGGCGACTGCCGAGCGCGCGCGCTCCCCGTTCCCCAACCGAGGTTCTCGTGATCGACAATCGTATTTCCCTGGCGCGCATGGCGCGCTACTCGTTGCTGGCGTTGCTCCTGACCAATGGTGCTTCGTGCGCGACGTGGGGCAAGAAGGAAGGCGGTGCACTGATCGGCGCCGGCGCCGGTGCCGCGATCGGCGGCGCGATCGGCAAGAACAATGGATCGACCGCGCGCGGCGCCATCATCGGTGCTGTCGTCGGTGGTGCGGCCGGAGCGGTGATCGGGCACCAGATGGACCAGCAGGCCCGTGAACTTCGGATCGAGATCCCCGGCGCCACGGTCGAGCGCGTGGGTGAAGGCATCCAGGTGACGTTCGCGTCGGGATTGCTCTATGACTTCGACTCTGACGCGATC
>JANOWT010000375.1:0-3518 GCA_031418115.1 Gemmatimonadota bacterium | reverse complement strand
GTCTGCTCGCGCGCCTGCCGGAAGACGACCGCGCGGCCGAGCATGTTGTCGTCGAGCAGGATCTCCTTGGCGCCGTGCGTGCGGCTGTCGCGTTGCCGCGCGATGGTGCCGGCGGCGAGCTCCTTGGCGCGCTGAATGGCGATGGCACGTAGGATGCTCGGGTGCACCATCTCGTCCACGAGCCCGATCTGGAGCGCCTTCTTGGCGCGCACGTTCTTGCCGGTGAGGATCATGTCGAGCGCGGCCTGCAGACCGACGCGCTTGGGCAAGCGTTGCGTGCCGCCGGCGCCGGGGATCAGGCCGATCTTCACTTCGGGAAGAGCGAAGACGGTCTTGGGCGAATCGGCGGCGATGCGATACGCGCAGGCGAGTGCGAACTCGAGTCCACCGCCGAGGCAGGCACCGTCGACCGCGACGACGACCGGCACACGGCCCTTCTCGATGCGGTGGAACATCGCATGACCGAAGGCGCTCGCCTTGGCGGCGTCGGCGGCGGTACGGAACTCGAGGAACTGATCGATGTCCGCGCCGGCGACGAAGTTGCCCTTCTTGCCGGAGATGAGCACCGCGCCGCGGATCGACGTGTCCTTCTCGATCCAATCGATGTGCGCAGTGAACTCGTCGATCACCGCCGGCGAGAACTTGTTGACCGACTCGCCGGGGAGATCGAAGGTGAGTACGGCGATGCCGTCGAGCACGTCTAGAGTGACAGCTGGTCTGGTGCTCATGCGCGCTCCACGACCATCGCGAAGCCGAGTCCACCGGCCGCGCAGACGGTCATCAGGCCGAACTGTCCGCCACGGCGCTCGAGCTCGTTGACGAGCGTCGTGGTGACGCGCGCACCGGTCGCGCCGAAGGGGTGGCCGATCGAGATCGATCCGCCCATCACGTTGAGCTTGGACCGGTCCACCGCGCCCACTGGCGAAGAGAAGCCCGCACGCTCGGCCCAGTACTGCGATTCGAATCCACGGAGATTGCTCAACACCTGCGCCGCGAACGCCTCGTGCATCTCGACCAGGTCCATGTCCTTGAGCGTGAGGCCGGCGCGCTTGAGCGCCACGGGCGCTGCGAGCACGGGACCTTGCAGCAACTGCTCGCCTGGATCGAGCGCCGCGTACGCATAGCCGCGGATGTACGCCTTGGGCTTGAGTCCGGCGGCCTTGGCGGCTTCCTCGCTCATGAGGAGCACCGCCGCGCCGCCATCGGTGAGCGGCGATGCATTGCCCGCGGTGACCGAGCCGTAGCGACGGTCGAACACGGGCTTGAGTGCGGCGAGCGCGTCGGCGGTGGTATCACTACGGATGCCGTTGTCGCTCGTCATCGCCGTCTCGAACTTGGGCGGTACCATCACCGGTACGATCTCGGCGGTGAGGCGTCCGTCGACGGTGCCCTTGGCGGCGTTGAGGTGCGAGGCGAGTGCGAGCGCGTCCTGCTCCTCACGTGTTACGCCATTGAGCTTGGCCATCTTCTCGGCCGACTGACCCATGGACTCGCCCGTGGTCGGCTCGGCGATCGCGGGCGTGATCGGGATGAAGTCCTTGGCACGGATCTTCGCGAACGCTTGCACGCGCGCCGAGAGCGTCTTGGCCTTGCTCGCCGCGACGAGTGCGTCGGAGAAGCCGCGCGAGTGGAGGATCGGCACGTTCGACAGCGACTCGGCGCCTCCGGCGATCGCGACATGCGCATGACCGAGCGCTATTTGATCAGCGGCGTCGGTGATCGCCTGATTGGCGGAGGCACAGGCGCGCGAGACGCTGTAGGCGTCGAGCCGCTTGGGGAGCAGCGGCATGAGCGCGATCTCGCGCGCGATGTTGGGCGCCAGCACTGAAGGGAGGACCGTGCCGAAGACCAGCAGGTCGAGGGACGCAGGATCGAGGTCGGTCCGGTGCACCAGCTCACTCACGGCGATCTTGCCGAGCTCGATCGCACTGAGTGCCCGAAGGGTGGTGCCGGCCTTGGCGAATGGGGTGCGTACGCCCGCGATGATCGCGACGCGTCGTCCCGGCTCGTAGATGGGCATCTGTAAAGGTAGGTGGGGCCCGCTCGGCGTGCAGAGTCCTCGCGCGCTGCGGCACCGGGCGGTAATCTCCCCGCGTGAGCTCTCCCACGATCCCCCGGCGCGCTCAGCGCCTCTCCGAGCTTGGCGACCGGCGGTTCGACCTGCTGGTGGTCGGGGGCGGGATCACGGGTGCGGGCATCGCGCGCGACGCGGCCCGGCGAGGGCTGGCGGTGGCGCTCGTGGACCGTGAGGACTTCGCGGCCGGCACATCGAGTCGGTCGTCGCGGCTGATCCACGGAGGGGTGCGCTATTTGGAGCACGGCTACCTGCATCTCGTCTTTGAGGCGAGCAGGGAGCGCCGTCGCCTGTTGGAGCTCGCTCCGCACTTGGTGCGGCCGATGCAGTTCACCTGGCCGGTCTACAAGGGTGCTCGCGTGCCGCGTTGGCAGCTCGCCGCTGCGCTCACGCTCTACGACGCGCTCGCGCTGTTCAGGAACGTGGGACGGCATCATCGATTGGGGCGTGACGGCGTGCTCGAGGCGGAGCCGGCGCTCATGAGGGACGGCCTGCGGGGCGGCGCCGCGTATTGGGACGCCACCACCGACGATTCGCGATTGACCCTCGCCAACGCGATCGATGCCGCGCACGTGAGTGCAACGGTGGTGAACCATGCCGAGGTCGTCACGCTCACGCGCGCGAGCACGAACGGGCCGGTGGATGGTGCGTTGGTACGCGACCTGATCGGCGGCGCGGAGATCCGTGTGCAGGCACGCGTGGTGCTCAATGCGACGGGACCCTGGACCGACGAAGTCCTGCGCATGGAGGGGACTCAGACAGGCCCGACGGTGCGTGGCACGAAAGGTGTGCACATCGCGGTGCCCGCCGCGCGCGTGGGCAACAAGTCGGCAGTCACGCTGCTCTCGCCGGACGACGGTCGCGTGATGTTCGCGTTGCCGGCGGGGACGCACACGATCATCGGCACGACCGACACCGCGACGCAGGAGCACCCGCATGACGTGCGCGCAGCGCGCGCGGATGTGCGGTACTTGCTCGCGGCGTGCAATCGCTTCTTCCCTGCAGCACAGCTCACCGAGGACGACGTGGTGAGTGCGTGGGCGGGGATCCGTCCGCTCGTGGCGAGCACGAACAGGGGCGATCCCTCGTCGGCGAGCCGGGAGCATGCGATCACGACGACCGCCGGCGGCGTGGTCACCATCACCGGGGGGAAACTCACCACCTATCGCGCAATGGCGGAGCAGTGCGTCGACGTGGTCGTGCATCGCGTGGGGCGTGCGGTGCGCAAGTGCGACACCGCGATGGCGCCGCTGCCTGGTGAACGCGCCGCGACCGCGCTCGGCGATGTGCGGTTGGACGTGCATTGCCCTGGCGCGAGCAGGATGTGGACCATTCTGTACGGCACGAGTTCGCCGAGACGGTGAGCGATGTGTTGATCCGACGCACCACGCTCGCGTTCGACCGCAAGGACAACGGGCGCGCTGTCGCGCCGCGCGTGGCGGCG
>JANOWT010000374.1:0-17233 GCA_031418115.1 Gemmatimonadota bacterium | reverse complement strand
GGCAGCGTGCGCCCAGCCGCATTGGTGTAGGCCGCTTCCATCGCGCTCACTGCTGCCGTGAGATTGGCCGGCGTGGGCGCAGCGTAGCCTGGTGCGAACACGTTGCCGGTCACCTGCGACGACGTCGCGAAGGCCGCGCCGGCGCCGAGCGTGAGCGAGAAGCCGGTGATGAAGGTCGCAGCCGCAGGGCTCACGCCGATATTCCCGGTGATCGCAGAGGTCGGCACGGAGGAGATGCCGGTCTTCGCGAGGATCACGTAGTTCGACGCCGCACCGAGCACGACCGGCGACGGACCGCGACCGCCTGGGACGCCTGTTCCTGGGCCTGCACCTGGCGTGGTCGGCGACGGGTCAGGTTTCGGTCCACTGTCACCACACGCGGTGGCGAACGACCCGAGCACGAGCGCGAGCATCAGCATTCCCGAGTTGGCAACTTTCAGGGTGTTCTTCATGGATTCTCCTTGAGCTATGGGATGAGCACGACATGCGTCCACTGTGACGTCTCAGGGATGATGCTGCGCGGTGCTCTCTGGGGTCATCGCACGTCTGGGGGATTTGTGGAGTACGCCTTTGCGGCGACGCTCCGCCCGTGGCGCGTCGTGTGAGCCGATGAACTCGACCAAGAGCGCATTGAGCTCCGGCGTGTGCGTGGCCGTGAAGCCGTGCGGCGCGCCCTTCAGAACCACCAGGCGACTGCCCGGGATGAGGTCGTGCGAGAGCTGGCCGGACACCGCGAGCGGAACAACGCGGTCGCTGTCGCCATGAACGATCAGCGTCGGCACGTCGATCATGGCGAGGTCGGAGCGGAAGTCGGTGTTGCCGAACGCGAGGATGCATTCCTGCGTCGCGAGCGGCGACGCGGCCCACGCGAGCGACTTGCTGTACGCGATGAGGTCGGCGCTGACGGCCCGGTCTCCGCGATCCTCATTGTAGAAGTCGACGAAGAACCGGTCGAGGAATGCGATCCGGTCGGCGCGAACGGCCTCGAGCATCACGTCGAATACGTTGCCGTCGGTCATCCCGCCCGCATTCAGGGTCGACTCGAGCAGAAAGGGCGTGACAGAGCCAAGCAACACGACCTTCGCCACGCGCTCGCATCCAAAGCTCCCGATGTAGCGAGCGACCTCGCCGCCTCCCATGGAGAAACCCACCAGCGTGGCGTCGCGCAGGTCCAAGTGGACCATGAGATCGTTGAGGTCCGACGCGAGCGTGTCGTAATCGAATCCGCCAGTGGGCCTGCCGGACGCGCCGAAACCACGACGATCGTAGGCGATGCACCGGTGCCCGGCCGCGGTGAGCGCATTCATCTGGCTCTCCCACATCTCGAGGCTCAGGGGCCAGCCATGGATCAACACGACAGGCTTTCCCTGACCGACATCCTCGTAGTGGATCTCGGTCGGGCTCGTTCCCGTGGTCATCAGCTTACACATGCACTGCTCCGGCGTCCGGCGTGCCGCGCACCCTCGCGCGGCACCCTCGCATGCATGATCGCGCCACGCACGAGGCGGGGGCATCGCACAGGCGAGGTATCTAGGGAGTAGCCCTCCTTACAGGGGCGCTGCGCGGCCTATGCCGCCCGCATGTTCGCCGCGACCGCACTCACCACCAGCGCCAGCCCACACGCCACCACGATAGCAGCCCCCGTTGGCAGGTCCATCGCGAAACTCGCCCACAACCCCACCAAGCTCGCCGCCGCCGCGACCCCCCAGCCCACCAACAGCCGGTCCCGCCACGACTTCGCCAGCATCACGCCGCACACCGCCGGCACGATCAGATAGGCGAACGTCAGCAGCACGCCCGCCACACGGACGAAACTCACCACCACGAGCGCGAACGCCGCATAGAACAGGAAGTCCCACATCCGCACCTTCACGCCGGCCGCCTCGGCCTGGTCGTGATCGGTCGAGATCAACGCGAACTTCTTGTGGAAGCCCGCATAGAAGGCCGCGAGCACCGCGAAGATCCCTGCACGGCTCAGTACATCCCACGCGGTCACATTGAGGATGTCGCCGGTGAGCAGGTGTTCGAGCTCCTCCTTGCCTCCCGCAACGCGGCTCAACAACAGGATCACGCCCGCCGCGGCCACCACGAAGGTGATCCCGATGATCGCCTCCTGCGGCACCGCGTGCTTCTTCACATTGCGTGACCAGGCGAAGAACGCCGCGCCAAGGAAGGTCACCGCGAGCGAGAACCAGAACGCGATCGGCTCCTCGATCGTGTAGCCGAGGATCAATGCCACGCAGGTCCCGAGCGTCGCGAGCTGCGCGAGCGCGAGATCCACGAAGATCACCTCGCGCTGCACCACATGCAGGCCGAGGTACACGAGCAGTGGCGGCAGCACCAAGCAGGCGGCAAGCGGCCACTTCATCACTTCCCACGCGACGGCGAGATCGACCGGCATCACTTGGTCTCCGCGAGCGCCTTGGCCAGTGCGCGCACGATCGCGTCCATCATGGTGAAGTACGTGTCCGTTCCCGGCAGCGCACCCGGCTGCTGCGACATGTCGATCACGAGTCCATTCGTCTGTCGCGCCACGGTCTCGGCCGTCCGCCGATTCTGGAACGTCTGCACCAGGATCACGCGCGCATGCTGCGCCTTCATCGCGCCGATCACTCCAGCGAGGTGCGCCGGCGATGGCGCGATGCCCGGCTTGGGCTCGAGTGTCGCAATCACGTCGAGCTTGAAGCGCTCCGCGAGATAGATGAAGTCCTTATGGTAGGTGACGATCCTGGCGTTCGCGTACGGCGCGAGTGCCGCCTGCCACTCGGTCTGTTTCGCGTCGAGCGTCGTGAGGAACGTCCTGAGATTGGTCTGATACTCGGCGGCGCGCGCGGCGTCGACGGCACTCAGGTGTTGCGCGATGTTCGCCGCGATGAGCCGCACGTTGGCGGGATCGAGGAGGAAGTGTGGGTTGCCGAGCGCGTGCACGTCGCCGTGCGCGCGGTCGAACGACGTCGGCACCTCGAGCAGCTTCACGCCCTGCGCGGCGGAGACGCGTCCAGGTGCACCAGCGGCGATCCTGGTGTTGCGCGCGCTCTCGAGCAGGGCGGGGAGCCACCCGAGTTCGAGTTCGGCGCCTCCGTCAACGAGGACGTCGGCCCGGTTGAGTGTGAGGATGTGGCTCGGCTTGGCGTCGACGAAGTGCGGGTCCTCGGTCGGCTTGGCGAGCGCCTTCACGTCTACGGCATCGCCGCCGATGGCCCTGGCGATCGCCGCGAGGTCGGGGGTGGTTGCGACCACGTTGAGCCGGCGCGGCGGCGCACTGGCCGCCGCGAGCAGCGCGACGACGGAGAGGAGCACGAATGGTGACTTGGATGTCATGGTAGGGCGAACCTCAGAATTTGTGCGCGGCGTGTGCGCCGAGTAGGAACTCGAACTGGAACCAGAGCGAGCTGTCGTTACCCATCACGGCGCGGCGGTCGAAGTTGTACTGCACCCGCACCTTGGAGAACTCGGTCGGGAACCAGGTCAGGTTGGTCGAATAGCGGTCGCGGTCCTCACGCTCGGTCGCCGTGAAGGCCGCCGCAGCGGGATCGTCATTCCGCACGACTTCCGCGCGCACGGCCGCCACGAGCAACGGGCGGATGCCCCACTGCATCTGCGCGTACCCGCCGACGTCCTTGAGCAATGCGGCCGGCAATGCCGTCACGCCGTCGAGCGCGTCAGTCCGTGAAGCGGCGTCGTAGCGCCGCGAGAGCACCTCACTCTGGAACGTGACGAACGGAAACCCCGCACTCGCGCGCGGTGACTTCCATTTCCAGAAGACGTCCACGCCCGTGATCTGCGTCCGCGCACCCGGACCGGTGTTGTTCGGTCCGAACGCACCCGACGCGCCGAGCACGAGGGTCTGCGAGCCCGTGAGATCGAACGAGGTGCTCAGGCGCGGCACATAGAGCATCTCCGCGAGGCCTTCCACTTCGCGCTCCGCCGGAAGCCCACCGTGGATCAATGCGGACTCCTCCGACCGGAAGCTCGTCGTGGTCTCGCCCGCACTGTTCATCACCGTGAACGACGCCTCGGCGAAGACCGGTGTGGGGAGGAGCCATGAGAGCCGCGCACCCTGGCCGCGGAGGCCGTCGGCACCGAAGAGGCGACCGAGCACCAACGCGTCGTCCGCAAAGGCCCACGAGTGCGGGTGCTGCGCGTTGTGCCGCCCGAACTCGGCGAAGAACTGCCCGACCTTCAATTGCAGATTGGCCGGCAGCGACGTGCTGAGGACGAACATCTCCTCGAGCTCCACGACGGTCTCGGACTGTTGGTCGAGCTTGTGGACGAGGTTGACGAAGCCCTTGAAGTACGGATCGACGGCGCCGTCCAACGCGATCTCCGCGTTGGGGATGGTGAAGCCGCGCGCGCGCGGGTCATGGTCACCCACTTCGATCCGTTCGAGGTCACGGGCGGTGGAGAACCCGGCCGCAGTGAGCCCGACGAAGCTCAGGTTCATGTAGGTACCCGCTGCGCGCGCTGGCGACTGCGCCGGAGTGGACGCGAGCGCAGGAGCGCGCCTCGCGTCGAGGGCGCTGTCGAGTCGTGTCTGTAGAGCGCGCAGCGCGGTGCCGAGCGAGTCGAGCGCGCGTTGCTGTGTGGTCTGTTGGTTGCGCGTAGTCGTGTCGGGCGCCTGTTGCGCCTCGAGTGAGCCGACACCGAGGAGCAGGGCTCCGATGCCGAGGGTCGTTCCAAGACGGGTCATGATCAGGTGTGAACCGAGTCAGGCACCGGGTGCATGCACCGGGGCCCCAGTGGATGACCGCGGCGACGCCGCGGTCCGACTCAGCTCAGGGCGGGTGGTGCTCGCGAGGAGTTGGTCGCTCTCGCTGGGCGTGGCGCGATCGCGGGACGCGCCGACACCGGCGCCTCCCGCGGGAGCTCGATGCGCTGGAGGTCATCGGTCGGTCCTATCGCCTCCGCCACACTCGTTCGCGCCGCACAGATGGCGCAGGTCGCGTCGTCATGCAGGTGCGCGTGGTGCTGCTGCTGGTCGTGCGTGTGCACCACGCGACTGATCGGCGTCACCCGCTCGGCGATCGGTGAGAACGCGACCAGCACCTGCAGCGCGAGGAGCGCTGCCGTGGTGATCCGGCGCCAGGAGAGCCGAGACCCGAGGGAGGTGGACCGGGAACTATGCATCAGTGACTGGACTGTACCCCAGAGAGGCACGAATAGCCAGACGGGAGGAATCCTCAGCGCCCGCCAGCATCAGCCCGCGATCGGCGCATCCAGCACCTCGGCCACTGCTGCCGCGAGGGCCGACATGGAGAACGGTTTCTCGAGCATCCGGTGCGCCGGAGCTTCGCCGGCGAACTGTGCGCGGGCGTCGGTGCTGTAGCCCGACATCATCAGCACGCGCAGCCCCGGCAGCTCCGTTGAGAGCGTAGCGGCCACGACGAATCCATCGGCGCCCGGCATGACGACGTCGCTCAGCAGCAGCTCGATACGGCTGCGATGCAGACGGCCGAGCGCGATCCCCTCCTCGCCATCGCCGGCCTCGTGCACGGTGTAGCCGAGCCGACGGAGCGAGCGTGCGATCGCGTGACGGACCGCCGTCTCATCTTCCACGAGCAGGATGACGGCACGCCGAGTCACTTGGGCGGCAGGCACCGTCGTCGCGGTGATCTCTCGGGCCTCACCCGCGCTGCGCGGAAGGCGCAGCGTGAAGGTCGTTCCTTCATCCTCGGCACTCTCCAGTCCGATCGTTCCACCCGCCTGCGTCACGATCCCGTAGACGGTGGAGAGACCAAGTCCGGTACCGCGACTGTCTGGCTTGGTCGTGAAGAACGGCTCGAACACGCGCAATGCGACGTCTGGCGTCATGCCCGTTCCCGAGTCGGCGAACTCGAGTGCGACGCAACCGTTGGGGAAGTCCGCCGTCGCCGTCTCATCGCGTAGCCAGATGCGCAGCGACCCGCCACGCGGCATCGCATCGCGCGCGTTGGCCGCGAGATTCACGAACACTTGCTCGAGCTGGGTCGCGTCGATGAACACCGCGAGCGGCCGCTCGGGGAGGTCGAGGTGCAGCCGGATATGCGATCCCAGCACCTGTCGGAGCAACCTCTCATTAGATAGAACGGCGGCGCGCACATCGACGAGCCGCGGAGTGCTCGCACCGCGCTTGGCGAAGGTGAGGAGTTGTCGCGTGAGCCCGGCACCACGTTCGGCTGCGTCGGCGATGTCCGTGAGGGCCTCGCGCACCGGGGCCGGCAGGCCTGGCTCGTCGATCGCGAGCTCTGCGTTCTGCGAGACGACGGTGAGCAGATTGTTGAAGTCGTGGGCGATGCCGCCGGCGAGCTTACCCACTGCTTCGAGCTTGCGTGTCTGCACGAGCTCCTGTTCCAAGCGCTCGCGTTGCGCGATGTCGGCCTCCAGCTCCTTGGTGCGCTGCTCCAGCCCGGCCACGAGCGAGCCGACGCGGTCCGCGAGGTCGTTGAATGCACTGCCCAGTCGCCCGATCTCATCCGTCGTCCCAACGGGTACGCGCGCCGCGAGGTCGCCCGCAGCGAACCGCCGCGACGTCTCCGTGAGCGCGAGCAACGGACGCGTCAGTCCGCGCGCGATCGCCACCGCCGTTGCGGTCACGAACGCGGTCAGCAGCAACGCGAGGAGCACGGTGTCGCGCACCAATCGTGAGAGGGTGGGGCCGATCGCTACGTCGCGCGGCAGTTCGATCGAGACGCGCCATTGCATGGAGCGCAGGATCGCCTGCGCGGCGAAGAGACGGACTTCAGGTCCATCACCGACCCGCTGCAGGATGTCGTTCGTGATCGTCGAATCCACCGCGCCGGCGGCGAAGTTCTGGATCCGGCGACTCGTCCGCTTGGCGGCAGTCGTGGGGGCGTTGGGGCGCAGCCGCCTTGCCGCACGCAGTCGATCGGCCACGGAGTCGGCGAACGGGTTGTTCGTGCGGAAGAGCGCGTCCGGGCTGAGCGTGCCGGCCAGGCGGATCAGGTTCGCATCGTAGAGCACGCCCTGCGCCTGGTCCCCCGCGATCCGCACCTCGGCCCGCAGTAGCTGCTCTAGCGCGGCCGACTCGTACTCGGCCAAGAGGACCCCGACCGTTCGGCCGTTCGGGCCACGCACCGCGGCAGCGATGAAGAAGGACGCGTCCTGCGGATCCTCCGAGCGGAACCGCAGCTCGGTCGCGAGCGGCACGACGGCGTTCGCCGCCGCGAGCACCGTCGAATCGGTGACGCGTGCGCCGGGCGCGACGCTACCGTCCGAGCTCAGCAGGACGCGGCCATCGGGCGCCAGCAGTTGGTACGAGGTGATGTCTTGCGCGTCAGAGCTACCGAGGATGCCGAGCACCGCCTGCGCGTCGCGGCGATTCGTGGCGCTCGGCGAGACGAGGAAACGTTGAAAGCTCGGCAGTTGCGCGAGGGTGCGGGTGGCGTCGAGTCCCGCGTTCACGAAACCGTCGATCGAGGCGGCGGCGCGCGATGCAGACGCGACGAGCGCGCTCTTGGCGCTCCGCGTGAATCCGGTCTCTGCGGTACGGTACCAGACACTCGCGAGGATCGCGGCAGGCACGAGCGCGACTCCCATGAGCGCGGCGATCGTCCGCGCGCGCAACGACGCCATGCGGCCGCTCATCGCAGGCACTCATCGTCTCTGACCCGCGTCGCGGCGACGAGCTCGGCTCGCTGAGCGGCGACGTCGGTGCGAAGCTGAGGCAGCAGCGTCGTGCGAAGGGGTAGTGACACGGCAATGGAGGAGAGCGGTGATCATGAGGGCGATGCAACTGAATAGTATCGGTTCCGGTCCTGATTCGCCTCAGTCCGAACCCGTGGCGCGCGCTCATGACTCGGGAGTCGCCGCCGATACTGCTGGCATGGACGTCCTTGTCGCGCGCCAACCGATCTTCAATTCCCGCGGCATCGTCGTCGGGTACGAACTCCTCTACCGTGAGGGGAACGCCGTCCACGCGACGGGCACCGACACCGAGACCATGGCGGCGCGCACGATCGTGACCGCCCTCGTCGACATCGGCCTCACGGAACTCGTGGGCACGTCGCGCGCGTGGATCAACATCCCTGAGGCCGCACTGGTCTCGGACGACTGGTCGCTCCTCGACCGCGCGAGCTGTGTCATCGAAGTGCTCGAGACCGTCCAGGTGAACGCCGAGACGACCGCGGCGATTCAGCGCCTCGCCGCCGCCGGCTACGAGATCGCGCTCGACGACTTCGTCGACCGGCCCGAGTACGCCGTCTTCCTCGACAAGGCCCGCGTGGTCAAGCTCGACGTGCTTGGCAAGGATCCGATCGCGCTCGAGCCTGAGGTGCGTCGGTACCGCGCCCGTGGTATCACCGTGCTGGCCGAACGGATCGAGACGCCGCAGGTCTACGACGCCTGCCGCTGCGCCGGATTCGAACTCTTCCAGGGCTACTACTTCGCGCGCCCCGAGATCGTGAAGGGGCACCGCGTCTCGCCGCAGGTCGCGGTGCTCGCCGATGCCATCAACCGGCTCGGCAACGAGGACTTCGCGGCGCGCGACCTCGAGCAGGTCTTCCACGCCGATCCGACCCTCACGTTCAAGCTGCTGCGCATCGCCAACTCGGCGGCCAACGGCAACGGCGCGGTCGACTCCGTGCGCAAGGCGATCGCGCTCGTGGGTCGCACGTCATTGCGCCGCTGGCTCGTGGTGCTCCTGGCCGCGAGTGGCCCGCAAGCGACTGGTGAGGACGCCGAGCGTTTCCGCGTCGCTCTCGAGCGCGCCCGCTTCGCCGAGCTCATCGCCGACCGGATCGATCGTCGCCGCAGTCCGGCGGCCTTCCTCGCGGGCCTGCTCTCGATGCTCGACGTCGTGCTCGGCGTCCCGCTCGACGAGATCCTCGGCATGGTCAATGTGAGCGACGAAGTCCGACTCGCCCTCATGGACCGTATTGGCCCGCTCGCCGGACCACTGCTGCTCGCTGAATATGCAGAGCTCGGACTCTGGGAGGCCGCGACGGAGCAGGCCGCGCTACTCGGTGTCACGAACGAGATCGTGCAGCAGACCGTGATCGAAGCGGCACGCTGGACGCGCGGGATCCGTGGGGCGATCTGATAGGGGCAGATGGGAGAGGGGAGAGGGGAGATCGGAGGGCGGCGCGACGCGGGGGCGCTCACATCTCACATCTCACATCTCACATCTCACATCTGCAGTTCTAAGGTGTTCCGGTCGCCGTCAGCGTCACGGCGCCCAACGTCGACACCTGCACCGTGGCCGTATTCGCGCCGGCAACCGCACCGAGTGTCCAGCGTACCGTCACCTCACCGGTCGCGTTGGTCGCGGCCGTCTGCGGGGTGAACGACCCGCCGCCCGCTGTCACCTGGAAGGCGACGGGGATCCCCACCAGCGGCACGTTGCCGTTGCCGAGGATGCGCACCACGATCTGGGTCGGGAGGGCTGTGCCCGCACGCGCCGACTGATCGTTGCCCTGCGCGATCACGACCTGCGACGGCACGAGTCCGGTCGCGTTGACCGTGACCGGCCCCAAGCCCGCCGCCGATGCCAGCAGTGACTGCGACGTGGCGACAGGTCCGAGTGTCCACGCGGCGGTGATCTCGCCGCCCGCATTGGTCTCGGCCGAGGTCGGGGTGACCGTGCCGCCGCCGCTGCCGATCACCAGCGTGATGGTGCGTCCAGAGACGGCTGCACCGGTGGAGTCGAGTGCGCGCAGCACGATCGGGGTCGGGAGGGCACGTCCCACCTGCGCCGTTTGGGCGTCGCCCTGCACGACGACGATCCCTGCGACGGGTACGGGGGCGCCGGGGTCTTTGGCGCAGGCGAGGACCGCCGCGAGCACAAGGGCGGCGAGAGAAGAACGGGGCGTGAGCGTGGGCATGGGAGTGGATAGGGTTTGTCTTGATGAGTATCGGCAGGGCAGGCGCGGACTTGAGTGCGAGCTCCCACGCACAACGTGACGGCCGGAGTTCCCTCCGTCACCGTTCACCAGTCCACCGGGGTATGATCGTCATGCCCTCGCCTTCCCGTCGCGTCGCCGCCCTGTTCCGCAACGTGCCCTGTGCCCTCGCCATCGCCTGCGGAGGCGCGGACGCCACGCCGGTCGAGCCTGACCCGCCCGTCACCGACACGCCATCGCTCACTCGTACCGTCGTCGACAGCGGACTCAGCAACCCGTGGGACATCGCCTTCGCGGCCGACGGCGCGATGTTCTACACCGAGCGCTGCGCCGGTCTCTCGGTGCGCCGCACCAACGGCACGCGTGCGCGCCTCTTCGGCACCGCCGGCAGCGCGCTCGTCGCCGCCGATCTCTTCTGCGCGGGTCAGAGCGGGATGACCGGCGTCGCGCTCGATCCGGACTTCGCGACGAACCGACGTGTGTACGTCTACATGGCGTCGAACGCCACGACGTCGCCCCGCACGAACCGCGTGGTGCGCGTGCAAATCGACGCCGGCTACACCATCGCCAGCGCTCGCACCGAGATCGTGACCGGCATCGCGTTCAAGGACGTGAGCAATGCGATAGGCGGCGCTGGAGCGCACAGTGGGGGCCGCATCCGCTTTGGTCCGGACGGCTTCTTGTACATCGGCACCGGTGACAATCACAACTCGGTGCTGCCGCAGCACCCCACGCTGCTCGGAGGAAAGGTCTTACGGGTCACGACCAGTGGCGCGGCTGCGCCCGGGAATAGTCCTCCGGGTGGGTTCGACGCTCGCATCTATACATACGGCCACCGCAACGTGCAGGGCATCGCCTTCAGACCCGGCACCGGTCAGGCGTTCAGCGCGGAGCACGGGCCCAATCACAGCGACGAGGTCACACCACTGGTCGCCGGCGGCAATGGGGGATGGGATCCGCAGACGCGACCGAGCCTCACCTGTCCCGACAACTACTGCGGCTATGCGGGCAACCCGACGTCCATGCCGATGACCGACGTCGCACGATTCCCAGCGGCACTCACGCCGTCGTGGAACAACAGCGCGGCCTCACAGGGTACGGGTCCGGCCACGTTCCTCGTGGGTCCGCAGTGGCGCGCCTGGAACGGATGGCTCGCGGTGGGCATCATGGGCGGTGAACGACTCGTGGTCCTCGAGCTCGACGCGGCCGGTCTGGCGATACGGGCGGTGAACGTGGGAGTACCGGCCGCACGGTATCGCTCACTCACGCAGGGGCCGGACGGTGCGCTCTACGTGGCCACCGATGCCGGCGAGATCTGGCGGCTCGTGCCGTCGGTCGCCGCCCTGCGGCAGTAGTTCACCGCGCTGGAGCTCGAGCGGGAGCCGGGACTGGAGCCAGCGCCGACTCCAGCGCCGCACCCTTCGCCGCCGTGAACGCGCCCGTCGTGCGCCAGAGCACACGCCCCGCGCGATCCACGATCAGCACCTGGATCGTCGCCTCGCTCGTGATCGCGAGCGCCTGCTTGAACGGCTCCTTGTCGATGTAGAGCGTCACCGTGCGTTCGCGTGCCGCGACGTCGGGGATCCCGCCGCGCATCCCGCGATTGATCGTCCAGCGGACGATGCCCATCATCCGCTTGATGGTGGGGATCTCATAGAAGTCCATGTTCGGCGTACGCGCGACCACGCCCTTCACGAATGGGACCCAGGAGTCGACCTCGTCCTGTTGCCTCCGTTCGAATGCCACGAAGACGATGTTCCGCTCGCCCGCGAAGTCCGCAGGGAGCGTCATCGCGGTGCCTTCGAGGTTCTCACTCGTGACGGTGGGGAAGCGCACGGTATCGGCGATGGCGAGGGTCAGCGCAAGTATCGCGATCATGGAACGGCTGGGACGCGATCGACCCAGCTGTCCCCTGTGTACATCCGCACCACACGTCCATTCTCCTCGGTGAAGCGCACCACCTCACCCGCCACGCCGCCACCGGTTCGTGCCGTGTAGCGGAACCGCCCGCCTCCGAGCGGTTCGAGCCCCACGGGATTGTCGAGCGTCGTCGCGTTGGGTGTGATGATCACGAGTCGCTCATTGAGCAACACCACCTGCGAGTCGCCCCCGCGCCCGCGGTAGAGCCCGGCAAACCGCGCCCACGAGTTGTCCCACGCCACCACCTGTGGCCGCGGCGTGGATCGCCTCGCCACCGCCTCGCCAACGGTGTTCATGAGCTGACGCGCGATCGCGCCGGCGTCGGAGTCCTGTGCGTTGGTCAGCACGATCACACCGACGCGGCTGTCGAGCTGGATCATCGTCTGCGTCGCGTGGCCGGGGTAACTCCCGCCATGTCCCACATACGTCTTCTCCCCCACTCGGCTCACCGAGAAGCCGATCGCGTTGCCGACGAGCCATGTCTCCTCGAGTGAGCGCACGCGATGCATCTCACGCAGCGAGCCCGTGCTCAGGATGCGGTCGCCGCCGCGCGCGCCGCGACGGAACTGCGCCGAGACGAACCTGGCCATGTCCTCCACGGTCGACGTGATGCCGGTCGCCGAGGCCATGCCGCGCGCGTCGACGAATCCATGCGTCGTGCGCGTGCCGTCGGGCATCCGGCGGCTGTAGCCGGTCGCGATCCCCGCGACGTCCTGGTCCACGCTCGACGAGGTCATGCCGAGCGGCGTGAAGATGTTGCGCCCCACGAACTCGGCCCACGTCAGGCCGCTCGCCGCTTCCACGACTTGCCCCGCGACCGAGTACGCGAGGTTGGAGTACTTCCAGCGCACCGCAGGCGCGAAGGACGCGCGGCGGTCGCTCATCAGTGCCCGCAACTCCTCGCGCGTAGGGAAGTCGTACGAGACCCAATGATCACCGGCCTCGCGTGGCAACCCGGAGCTGTGCGTGAGCAACTGCTCGAGCGTGATCGGGCCGTCGTCATCGCCTGCCGGCTGCACCTTGAACCACGAGAGATGCTGCGACACCGGATCATCGAGCCGCACTTTCCCTTGCTCGCGCAGCTGCATGATCGCGGTCGCGGTGAAGAGCTTGCTGTGCGATGCCATGCGGAACTTCGTCTGCGGCGTCATCGGTCGCTTGGACGCGACATCCGCGAAGCCGAAGCCCTGTGCCCAGATGAGTTCGTCGCCCGCGACCACGCCGACGACGATCCCCGGTAGCGCGCGGTAGGCGATCTGTCCTTCCATCCACGCCGAGAAGAGACGCTCGGCGCCGAGGACGTCGGGGTCGGCCGGGATCGGCGGGCGAGCGCTCGGAGCCTGTGCCGCGAGCGTGGTGCTGATGAGAAGCATCACACCGAGTGCCGCGCCCAAGGTGCGGCGGACGATCGGCGCGACCAGGTAGTTACGACGCAGCGGAACAGGACGGAGGAAGAACATGGCGACTCCGAGTGCGAGATGTGGCAATCCTCGCTCCGAATGTCGATCGCGTCAACCCACGCGCACCAGCGCCGGCGCGCGCCCTCGCGTGCTCACCGCCGGCCGAACGTGTCGCAGGATTTGGGGTCTCCGCTCTCGAACCCCGCCCTGAACCACTGCATCCGTTGCGCACTGCTGCCGTGCGTGAAGCTCTCGGGATTCACTTCGCCTCTCGACTGTTTCTGCAGTCGATCGTCGCCAACGGCCGACGCCGCACCAAGACCTTCCTCCAAGTCACCGGATTCGAGATCCCCACGCTCCGCGACGCCGTGCGCCCACACACCGGCGTAGCAGTCGGCCTGCAGTTCCATGGCCACGCTCAACGCATTCGCCTGGCCGGGGTTCGCGCCCTGTGCGCGCCGCAACTCGCGTTCGGTACCGAGCACGTTCTGCACATGATGTCCGACCTCGTGCGCGAGCACGTACACCTGTGCGAAATCACCGGGCGCGCCGTAGTTGCGCGCGAGTTCGTCGTAGAAGCCGAGGTCGATGTACACGCGCTGATCGCCGGGACAGTAGAAGGGCCCCATCGCCGCCGACGCATTCCCGCACGCGGAGCTCACGCTCTCACGGAAGAGCACCAGCTTCGCGTCGGGATACTCCGTGCCCTGTTTGGCGAGGATCGTGCGCCACGTGTTCTGCGCATCGTCGAGCGACGCCGAGAGGAAGCGCACCATCGGCTCCTCGGCCGCGTCCTCCACTGGCGCTTCGGCCGACGCGCCAGCGGCACCACCGCCTTGCACCGAGTTCATGATGCCGAGCACCTCGAGCGGATTGACGCCCGTGAAGAACGAGATCACGAGCGCGACGAGCACGCCGATGATGCCGAAGCCGCCGGCTTTGCGTCCGCCGCTGCCGCGTCGGTCTTCGAGATTCGTTGATCGTCCGGTGTCGCGCCAGCGCATGTGTATCTGCTCGATCAGGGGGTGGGAAAGGACTTCTGTCGATGCTGTGGTGGGGAAGGACTATTGAACCCTGCGGCCGTCGTGCTCGAGCCAGCCGGCGACGTGCCGCCCGGCCGGGTCGCGGTGCGTCCAATGAAGCACGCCGCCGCTCTCGTTCCACTCGTACTCGCCGTTGAACCGCACCGTGTCGCCGCGCGCGATCGCAGAGAGGCGCGGTGCGACGTCGATGTTGTGCGCGACGAGCACCGTCTGCCCGTCAGCGAGCTTTATGATGAAGCGCTGGTGACGACTGCCGTCGTTGTCGTCGGCGAGGAGCCGCAGGACCACGCCCGTGCCGGCGACCTGTACGTCACTGCGCTGCGCTGCGAATGCCACGGCGATCGCGTCGGTCGGCGCGGGCCGCTCAGCGCTTTGCCGGCTCCACGCGATGACGACCGCGGCGACGATGACGACGAGCGACCCGAGCTTCTTCATGAGACGCAATATGGTGGCGTGGCCTGGCTCCGTCGACCGTTGCACCAGCGTCGACCGTTGCGCCGGAGTCGCCCGATGCGGCGTAGATTCCGTTCGTGTCCTCCCACCCGACCACCCGCACGCGTTCACGTCAGGCCAGGCGCGCAATCGTGCGCGAGCTCATGTCGGTGCTCATGTCGGTGCTCATGTCTGTGCTCATGCCCGCGCTCAGCCTTGCACTCGTCGCGCCGACGGCGCGTGCGCAGCGGCCGGACTCTGCGCGTGCCGCCGCCGGAGTCCGCGTGAGCGGAGTGGTTCGTGACACGCTCGCGCGCGCGCCGCTCGCCGGCGCATTGGTCCAGCTGGCGTCGTACGACGCCGGGTCCACCATCAACCGCGCGGCGCAGACCGATTCCCTTGGCCGCTTCGCGATCGACGACGTGCCTGCAGGTCGGTACCTCGTCGGCTTCTTGCATCCGCTGCTCGACTCGCTCGGTGTGCAGGCGCCGACCGTTGAACTCACCGTAGCGCGTCGGCCCGTGCGGCTCGACCTCGCGACGCCATCGGCGTCGATGCTGCGCGCGGCGATGTGTGGCATTGCGCTGTCGGGTGCGTCTGGCGCGCTCCTCATGGGCGTCGTTCGCGACGCGCGCGACGGAAGGCCGGTCTCGGGAGCGATCGTCACCGGTGAATGGGTCGAGTTCATCCTCACCGGCACTCGACTCTCGCGACGGCAGCCGGCCGTGCGAGCCGCGACCGGCGAGCAGGGCACGTTCGCCCTCTGTGGTGTGCCCGCTGCTGGGTCCATGTTCGTGCGCGCCGAACGCGGCGCCGACAGCACCGACTTCCTCGAGCTGCGCGCCGCGGCCGACGGTCTGATGCGGCAGGACCTCTACCTCGGTCCGTCGTTGGCCCGACTCTCGGGCACGGTCTTCACCGCTGAGGGCAGCGTTCCGGTCGCGGGCGCCACGGTCGGCGTCGTCGGCGGAGCGCAGACGCGCGCCGACGCGCGTGGCGCGTGGACGCTCGTGGATGTGCCGGGCGGCACGCGCATGCTCGAGGTACGCGCGATCGGCTTCTACCCGGAGCGTCGGCCGGTCGATGTCGTGGCCGGTGCGCTGCCGGTGCGTATCTCGTTGCTCACCTTTCAAGCGGTGCTCGACACGGTGCGCGTCGTCGCATCGCGCGTGGGCGACTTGAGCGGCGGTGGCTTTGACGCGCGGCGGAGGAGTAGCCTCGGCAACTTCCTCACTGAGGAGGACATCGCGCGGCGCGGTGGCGCCTGGACCTCCGACATCTTTCGCAGCGGTCCCGGCGTCCGCCTCGACGGAAGCGGCATCGATCGCCGGATCCTCATCAGGAATGGATTCGGCGATGCCTGTCCGCCCTCCGTCTTCGTGGACGGACTGTACATGTTCGAACCGACCGCCGACGAAATCGATGCGATCGTCACTCCGGCCCGCATACGAGGCATCGAGGTTTACACCGATGCGAGCACGCCCGCCGAGTTCCAGCGGCCCGGGCAGGGCATGAGTCTCAGCATCTCATCCGACCCCGCATCGCCGATCGAAGCGCGACGGAGTGCGACGGGGTGCGGCGCCATCGTGATCTGGACCAAGACTCGGCCGCCTCGCTCGCCCTGACGCGGCAATGGCCGGAGCGGCGGCGACCAACGACCGGCTAGCGCCAGGGTCCGCCGAGCCGCACTTCGCACAGCTCCGACGCGCGCAGCGGATCGTCGGAATCGATCACGACGAACACGCGATCCACCGAGCCCGGGACCGCGACCAGTCCCTCGATCTTGTCCCGCGTGGGCCTCCCGTCTGCGTCGGTGAGCGGCGCGTAGCGAAGGTCGCCCCTGAGCGGGATCACACCGATCACGGAGCCGCTCACGGCACCGTCCGTCGACGCGTCCTCCGATTCTTCGGCTGCGGCGGTGTAGAGCAACGTATCGCCTGCGATCGCAGCGTCGGTGAAGCCGAGCGGAAGCCCTGAGAGCTCACCAAGATCGAACTGTGCGATCGCGCGCGGCGTCGGCACCGGCGCGTGTGCGGGGTCGGCCAGATACGCGAGCAGAGTCGGCAACGCGAGTTCGCACGTCGCGTTCAACGGATGGCGTCCACGCTTGGCGGCCCCGTTGCCGCGCGTGAAGAGCCGCAGCGCCCCCGGCAGCGCGAGTGCACCCTCGATGTTGAGGTCGCTCCCCGCGAACTCGCCCGCCGCTTCGAGCGCCTCGTAGAGCGACTCCGCGTCGATCACCGACACACGCGGCAGTCGCGCCGTGATCGACTCGATCGTGACGATGCGTCGACGTCGCTTCTTGGAGCCGGATCCGAGGGCGAGGAGCATCGCGCCGCTCGCGCCTTCTATGGTGCAGCACGACTCGAGGTCCAGCTTGAATTTCTTGTTGCCGAGTGCGTCGTGGAACTGGCGACGACCTTCCTCACCGGCGGGGAGCGCGATCGAGCGCGCGAGGCCGGTGCGGGGGTCGACGAGCGCGACGAAGTTCGCGTCGTCCTGCACGACGCCGAGTCGGGCACCGACCCAGGTGAGGCTCGAGCCGGCGCGCACATGCGCGGGCCGGTCGAGCGCCGGGTGGGCGACGGTGCGGTAGCGGAGC
>JANOWT010000373.1:0-24928 GCA_031418115.1 Gemmatimonadota bacterium | reverse complement strand
CACGAAGACCTCAGCGTCCTCTCGTTTCGCGCGCGCAAGCGCACCCCAAATCCTAGCGAATCCCGGCGAGTTGCGGATGGCGTGTGCGATGACGCTCTGTATCAGTGCGGAGTATCGTGGATGGATCTTCAACCCGAACGGGTCGCCAAAGTTGACCGGATCCCCACCCGCAAACCCATACACATTCGCCCCACCCGCGATCCCGATCGGGTCCTGCTGCGTAAATAGACCGGTTGGGACGGATTTCTGCTACTCGCGCGCGGTTGTCTGTTGCCGCGCTTTCGAATAGCCGCTCGCACGCGCACGCGAGGCGTCGTACTTCGCGGAAGTTTCCTTGCCCTGCGTGCGACGCGGGGTATCTTTGCCGCACGCCTCGCGGCGCCCTCCCTCCAACTCACCACCGCCTCTCCCGTGGCCTCTGGACGACTCCCTGCGCTCGTCACGCCCGCGCTCATGCGTTGGGCGCGGACGACGGCGGGCTTCGATGTCGCGACCGCCGCGAAGCGATTGCAGGTGGCCGCGCCCTCGCTCGACGCGTGGGAGACCGGCACCAAGCCGCCCTCGCTCGCACAGCTGCGCAAGATGGCGGCGCTGTATAAGCGTCCGCTGGCCGTGTTCTATCTCCCCGAGCCGCCGCAGGGGTTCACGCCTCTGCGCGACTTCCGCACCGTCGAGGGGAAGCGACGCACGCTCGAGACCCCGCGGCTCGCGCTCGAGACGCGACGTGCGCAGCAGCGCCGTGAAGCCGCCCTTGAGCTCGCCGCCAGTCTCGGGGACGAGCCCCCACCGTTCACGGTCACCGCCGCGTTGTCCCGGGACGCGATCGCCGTCGCTGACGAGCTGCGCGCCGCACTCCGGGTGTCGCTCGCCGAGCAGTTCACGTGGACCGACCAGTACGTCGCGCTGAACGGATGGAAGCGCGCCGTCGAGCGCGCTGGCGCGCTCGTCTTCCAGACCGAGAATCTGCCCATGGGCGAGGCGCGCGGCTTCTCGCTCGCGCTCTTCCCGTTACCCGTCGTGGCGCTCAACTCGAAGGAGAGCCCGCGTGGCCGCATCTTCACGCTCATGCACGAGCTCGCGCACATCGCCCTGCGATCGAGCGGCGTGTGTGACCTGCACGACGATGCCGTGGCGACCGGTGACGCGGATCGCGTCGAGGTCTACTGCAATCGCGTGGCCGGCGCACTGCTCGTGCCCCGCGACTCGCTGGCGGACAGCCTCGCCGCGCTGGACCTCTCCGCGGAGCGCGAGTGGGCCGACCGGACACTGCGCCGCCTCGCGGACCGGTATGCCATCAGCACGGATGCCGCGCTGCGTGCCTTGGTGCAGGCCGGGCAGTATCCGGCGGCGCTCTACAGCGCGCGGCACACCGCCTTCGTGCGAGCGTGGGAGCGCGACAAACCGAAGGGCGGGCCTGTGCCGTACTTCCGGCGTGCCCTCGGTTGGTCGGGCCGCCGCTTCGCGCGTCTCGCGCTGGGCGCGTATGACGAGCAGCGGATCTCGAGCGCGGATCTGACCGAGTACCTGCGCGTGAAGATGCCGCAGGTCGAGCAGATCCGTGCCGCACTGCGCAAAGAAGACCTCGCCGAGTCCGCGTGACGCGCTACTGTCTGGACACCAGCGCCCTCTTGGATGCGTGGAACCGGAGCTATCCGCCGGACGTCTTCCCCCAGCTGTGGCAGGCCATCGAGGAAGGCGTCGCAGCCGGGCGGTTCGTCGCGGCGGAGGAAGTGCGCGTCGAGATCGCGAAGAAGGATGACACGCTGCTCAAGTGGGCCAAGAAGCAGCGGGGCCTCTTCGTCGACCTCGATGCGGCGCAGCAGGCCGCCGTCGCCGAGATCCTGGACGCGTTCCCGAAGCTCATCGACACGCGGAAGGGCCGCTCGGGCGCCGATCCTTTCGTGATCGCGCTGGCGCGCACGCAGGGCACCGTCGTCGTCACGGGCGAGAACGACGACGGCACGACGGACCGGCCGAAGATCCCAACGGTCTGTCACCACTTCGGCGTCCGCGCGATCAAGCCGCTCGACTTCATCCGCGAGAATCGCTGGGTCTTCGCGCATCGCAGCACGTAGCCTGGCGCCCGCTGCGCGGGCGAGCGGCCTGCGGCCTCGACGATGCGCCCAAGACGACGACGCCCGACCCGTTGAGGGGTCGGGCGGCGTCTGCATCGTGCCTACCCTACCAGTCTGACAACCGCTGCTGCAGACAGCGGCTGCGCCGCCGCAGAGCGTGTGGTTAGGCCATTCATTGTGACCGCATTCTGACATCAAGGATCTCCACAGCTGACAGCCTGACCCGCGAGCGAACGTGATCCGATCGCTCCGCTTAAGTGTCGGTCAGCGATTTGAGCCCGCAACGTGACGCCCTCGTCGACGTGAATCCAGCGTACTATGATCGAGTCGCGCGCGAGTGGATACCACTCTGCAATGAATGCGGTGTCCCGCCCGATGGCAGTTGGTGATCGGACACGATAACCTCCTGACCTTGCGATCGTCGTTGAGAGATCAAGTCGGTCCGAATCGAGGTCTCGGAGCGGCGAACCAAACCGATAGCAACCGGCGAGTTCACCCGCCATTTCCAGATCCTCCGCAGCGTCGAAGCTCAGGTCGTCAGGAGTCGCAAACCTCCGGTCCGCACCAGCCGAAGACAGACGATAGTTGGTTCCGAGGTTTTCGTATCGGATCGTCGTGCCCCACTGGTCACGAATCCAGCGATCCGCGGGCTCAAGCCTGCACCAAGCCGGATCGTCCTCACAGACGTCTTCAATCCGCAGCGGAAGCGAGGCGTGCGAGATCTGATACGCGGCGACAGCAGCATGCAACGCGCGGAGCTTGAACTCGGGTGGTCCTTCCACTCGCGAGCAGGCCGATAGGATTACCGCGAGTACCACGCGCGTGATCATCGAAACGGTCTGCGAAGCCGCATCAACCACAACGACCCTCGACCGCGAACGCGGCTTTCTGCCCTCGACCGAACAAACCGGTATGGTGTTCCTCCTCATGCGCATTCGTTAAGAAAAGTAAGAGGTCTGAGCCGCCCCGACTCCCACCCGTAAACAACTCGCTACTGAGCGTCGTTCTCCCTGGCGTCGAAAGCCCGATAGCAGCCTTATCACCAAAGTACCAACGGTGAATCATCCCAACCTCATACCCGAACTTGCCAGCTTGGAAGCGCCGCGTTGATCGCGTTCCTAATCTCGAGCACGCCTGATCAGCGTGAAGGGTCAGTCGGGACTGGACCGTCGCGATCTGCCCGCACTGCGCGTGACTAAATCCGCCCCTGCAGGTGCTGGAGCCCCACTTCGTGAGTCCGGCCTCTTCGAATGTTCGATAGGCACTCGCGCCAGCCTCGCCACCGAGAAAATCACTCGCGGTGCGAAAGTCCCCAGGTCCGACATTCGTGCAAACGAGACGCTCGGCGCTCTTCCTTTCGCAAGAGTTACCGGTCGGGTCCTGATTATTCACGGGATCCCCACCCGCGAACCCATACACATTCGCCCCACCCGCGATCCCGATCGGGTCCTGCTGCGTAAACTGACCCGCTGAGTGAGCGTAACCCCGGCATTCCCCATCCCGCAATCCCGAAAGCGGCGCGTCAGCTTCGCCTGAGCGACGAACGGCGTGCCGTCACCTCCCGCGGATGCCGAACTCACCAGCTCGTGATGTCCGCCGCCGCACCGGTACCTCCACGCTCACCATCCGATCCGAACGACACGAGATCGTAGCCGTCCCGGTTCTCGGTACCCGGGCTCAGAAATGCATATGCGTTCCCCCACGGGTCCAACGGCACGGCCTTTCGCAAGTATGGTCCGCGCCAGGTCGAAGCCGCACCGGCCGGGCGCTCCCACAATGCCGTAAGTCCTTCCTGCGAAGTGGGATAGCGGCCCACGTGCAACCGGTAGGCGTCGAGTGCCACTCCCAGCATTTCGACCTGCGACCGCGCCGTGGTCTCGCGAGCCGAGCCCACATGCTGGAAGACATTCGGCGCCACCAGTGTCGCAAGGATCGCGATGATGACGACGACCACGAGGATCTCGATCAGCGTGAAGCCCCGCCTGAGCGAGGCGGTGACAGCGATGACGCGGCGATGACGGTGACTTCTCAGCTTCAGTCGGTGCATTGTCTCGTTCCTGGACAGTGTGCGTGATGTACCCCATTGCGGGCGTCTGTACCTGTCGCGACTGTGCTTTCCCCGCAGATCGACATCGCTAGAGACTCGCGCTCAACCAATCGACATCCGATGCCGCCGCCCGCCAGTTCGACCGCTGCGATCTGCACTACGAGCTCCGGGCCGTTCGCCGAAGCCTTGCTCAAGCTGCGACGATATGCGGCCACCGAGCATCCTGTGGTCCTGCTCGGTCCCACCGGAACAGGAAAGTCCACCCTGGCGCGTTTCGTTCACGATCACTCCCCTCGTGCCGACCGAGCGTTCGAGGTGGTCAATCTCGGCGGTCTGGACGACGCGCTTGCGAGCTCCACGCTCTTCGGACATGAACCAGGCGCGTTCACGGGCGCCCAACTCCGGCTTCCGGGAGCGTTCCAAACGGCGTGCGGTGGCACGCTCTTCTGCGACGAGTTCGCGAAGGCCTCGCTGACCGTCCAGCGTAAGTTGCTCGACGTGCTCGATCGCCGCGCGGTAAGACCGCTTGGAGCAAAACGTGATGTCCCTGTGAATGTCCGTCTCGTCTTCGCCGCGAACGAACCGCTGGCGGACCTCGTAGCGTCCGGCAGCTTGCTGCACGATTTCCTCCCCCGCCTCGGCCTCCTGCATGTGCGACTTCCGCAGTTGAGCGAGCGCGCACACGAGATTCCCGAGCTCCTGACGCACTTCATCGGCAAACACGGACCGAAAAGTGGATACTTGGATCTCCTTCCGCGAGCGACGGTGGAGCTTGAGGCCAACCTGCAGAGGCACACATGGCCCGAAAACGTGCGGGAGCTGGAGAATCTCACGATCAGACTCCTGATCGACGCGAACGGTGCTCCAGTACTCTCGAGCGGGCTGTTGGTGGATGAGATCGAGCGCTACAACCATCGCAAAAGTACCTCCAACGAGAATGGTGACCCTGAGTGTGCTCGGATCGCTGACGCGATCGGTCGCGCGGATGGCGTGAAGGCCCGCGCCGCTCGTGATCTCGGCATGGGACGCACCACGCTCTACCGCAAACTCGGAGCCACAGCGGGCTCTGCTCTGCCGCCTCCGGAGAAGCTGCGTCCCGACACCTGACTTTGGGACACTCATGTGTCCCGATGGGACAGGTTGTCCTCGCGCCCGAACGGCGTGATTGAGTGGCGCAGGTCGTGGCGCCGGTTGCGGTTAGCGAGATTTCGTCCGCGCGGCACTCTGCTTGCGATACAGCTCAATGTGACGGCGACCATGGGCGGACAACCGCAGCTTGCACTTCTCGATGGACTCTCCCGGGAGTTCCTGCTGCATCACGGCGTCTGTCCGCTCCGCATCGACGAGGTCGGCGCGTTGGTGGTCGGCGTGACTCCTGGCCTGCACAGAGTCGCTCTCGATGATCTCGCACAGCTCTATGCACGGCGCATAGAGACGACCGACGTCACGAACGCTGACCTCGAACAGGCGGTCGAACGCCTACTGGCCATGGAAGCCGAGCCGGACGACGCGATGGCGACGACGGCGAGCGCCGACGTACGGGACCTCGCCTCCCAGCCGCCGGTGATCCGCTACGTGAACCTCATCGTCCGCGAAGCGTTCCGGTCCGGCGCCAGCGACATCCACCTCGAAGCGACGAGCACCGGAGCTCTCACGGCACGACTGCGTCTCGACGGCGTCCTGCTCGAGGGCCCGCCGCCGCCGGCGGCGCTCGCGCAGGCGGTGGTCTCGCGCGTGAAGCTACTCGCCGAACTCGACACCGCCGAGCGGAGGCGACCTCAGGACGGTCGGATCCGCGTACGGCTCGAGCAGCGCGAGCTCGACCTCCGCGTTTCCACGGTTCCCACACTGCACGGCGAGAGCATCGTCATCCGCCTGCTCGACCAGGGCGGGCGCCCGGCGCAGCTGGAGGAGCTTGGCCTAGCGCCGCAGGACCTCGCCACCGTGCAACGACTGAGCGCGCGCGCGCATGGGCTCATCCTCACGACGGGTCCGACTGGCAGCGGCAAGACCTCGACGCTCTACGCGGCACTCGCCCGACGGGACATCGCCGTGGAGAAGATCGTGACGGTCGAGGATCCAGTGGAGTATCAACTCGCTGGCGTGACGCAGGTACCCGTGCATCGCGCCGCCGGCGTGACGATGGGCTCTGCGCTACGGTCGATCCTGCGCCAAGACCCCGATGTGATCATGGTCGGCGAGATGCGCGACGAGGAGACGACGGCCACCGCGATCCAGGCGGCGATGACGGGACACTTGGTGTTCAGCACGCTCCACACGACCGACGCGGTGGGCGCGATCCCTCGCCTGCTCGATCTCGGTGTCCCTGCGTACCTCGTCGCGGCTACGCTCGACGCGGTCGTCGCGCAACGCTTGGTGCGACGCAGTTGCGACGAGTGCCGAGTCACCTACCAACCGGATGCTGAGCAAGTCGCGCTCCTCTCAGGCCGTCCGGAGGGCCAGCGTACGCTCACGCGCGGCGCTGGGTGTCAGAGCTGCCGAGGCTCGGGATTCAAAGGCCGTACGGGCATCTTCGAACTGATGGTGATGACGGATCCCCTTCGTGACGCGATCGTGCGTGCCGCAGGAAAGCAGGAGCTACGCGCCTGCGCCCTCGCCGAGGGAATGCGCCCGCTCCGTGTCGACGGATGGTCCAAGGTGCTGTCCGGAGTCACGACGGTCGAGGAGGTACTGCGTGTCAGCGGCGACTGAGCCCGTGGCGCCGGTGAGAGCTCGGTTCGAATACCGGGCACTGCGGATCAACGGAGCGATCGAGATCGGCGCGCTGGACGCGCGCTCGATCGACGAAGTGCGCTCGCTCCTCGTGGCAAGAGGGTTGTTCCCAGTCAGCGTTGACACTCCGCTGGCGGAGAGCGCCGCACAAGCGAGCCTGCGACCGGAAGAGCTCGCCGCAGGACTGCGCCTGCTCGGCTCTCTTCTCGGAGCGGGGCTCCCGATGGACCGGGCGCTGACCGTGTTCCTGCAGATCGCTCCTACCGGCTGGAGTGGGCCGTTGCTCGAGAACATCCGGGCGAAAGCGCGTGAGGGCGAGCGAATCTCCGACGCACTGCATTCCACCATTCTCACTCTTCCAGGATTCGTACGTGGACTGATCGCCGCAGGCGACGCGAACGGCGGACTGGCCGACGGGCTCGTGCGCGCAGCGGATGAGTTGGAGTCGGCCAATGCGGCGCGAGCCGCGCTTCGCGCCGCACTGGCCTATCCCGCTCTGCTCGCCGTCGCTGGCACCGTCGCAGTCGGAATCCTCGTCGGCGTTGTGCTGCCGCGTTTCGCCGAACTGCTCAGCGACCTCGGACAGTCGCTGCCGTGGTCCACGCGCGTCGTGCTCGCGGTCTCGGCGGGCGCTCGCGCCGCATTCGTGCCGGCGCTACTCGCGGCGGTATTGTCGGCCGTCGCGTGGCACTGGTGGATTGCCTCGACAGTCGGCGCGCGCATGCGCGCGGCCAACGCGCTGCTGCGTGTGCCTGTGGTCGGGCGCATCCGTGCGGCAGCCGCCGGCGCGCGTGTGACCGCTACGCTCGGGGCACTGCTGGCGACGCGCGTGCCGCTCGCTACTGCGCTCGAACAGGCAGGCGGCGCGGCCGGGGATGCCGCTATCGCACAACGGCTCGACGACGCCCGGGAGCGTGTCCTCACGGGCGAGACGCTCTCCCGCGCCCTCAGCCTCAGCGAAGCGGTGCCGCCGAGCGCGATCCAGTTGATCCGTGCCGGCGAGGCCACAGGCGACGTCTCGGCGATGCTGGTCTATGCGGCGAAGCTGGACCGGGAGCGTGTGCAGACAGAACTGCGCGCGCTCGTTCGGCTCGTGGAGCCGGTGATGATCCTCGCGTTCGGTGGACTCGTGGCACTGGTGGCGGCATCCCTACTCCAAGCCGTCTACGCAGTGCGTCCGGTGGCCTGATGCGACAATCGCATTCGCGCGTTGGCATGACACTCATTGAGCTGCTCGTGGTGATCGTGATTCTCGGGATCGCTGCCGGCGTCACCGGGCTTGCGATCGGTACCGCCAGTCCGGGGACCGACGACCGCTCCGACTGGCGGCGTGCTGTCGCTCGAGCCAGGAGCCTGGCAATCGCCACGGGGTCGCCCGTACGGGTGCGCATCCCGATCTCGCTCCCGCGCGCTGCGGGTGCTTCGGGAGCGACCGGAGATGTCGCCATGACTGCCGCGATCACGGCCCTGCCCGATGGTTCGGTGCTCGCGTCGCCTTCAATCCGGATCGCGCGCTTCACTGGCCGACCGTTGTTGCGCGCGAGTCCGCCGTGATCCTGTTGCGACGTGGCAGGAGCCACAGGACCGGCGCCGCTCTCTTGGAGGCGATCATTGCACTCGCGATCCTATCGATTGCCGGCATCGCGCTCCTGCGCGTGGCGCTGGAGGCCTCGCATGCGATCGCACTCAGCGCAGCGGCGGAGATCCGACTTCGCGATGCGGGCCGGTTGATGGACGCCGCTTCCCTCTGGTCGCGCACCGAGTTCGACCAACGGCTCGGCGTGCGGACGCAGGGCGCGATGCGCATGCGGATCTCGCGACCCACGACGCAACTCTATCATGTCGAATTGATGGAGAGTGAAGGTGAAGCGGTGCTGCTCGCAACCACCTTCTACCGCGCGAGCGGACCTGATGCGACGCGCTGACCGCTCCGCGCGTCGCGGCTTCACCCTGATCGAGGTGATGGTTGCGCTCGCGATAGGCGCGATCACAATTGGAGGCGCACGCGCCGTCACGATCGTGCTCGTGGACCACGCGCAACGCCTCGACGACACCCACGCGCACGTCTCCGAGACGATCAACGGCGAACGTCTGCTGCGTCGACTCGTGTTGGAGAGCGAGGCCGGACGCGACGAGCGCGCGATCTTTGCTGGCCGCGAAACGCAGGCGGCGTTCGATACATGGTGTCGCACGGAAGACGGATGGGCGGAGCGGTGTCGCGTCGAGCTTGCGCTCGCACCACCGATGGCGGACTCGATGGTGACGCTCGACGCCATGCTCGCGAAGGGAGAGCGACTCACCCTCGGACGTTTCGCGGCACCCGTGCGTCTCGCCTTCCTCGAAGATGCGGCACACGGCGGGACTTGGTCCGCGCGATGGGGACCGAGTACGGCCGCGCCGCTGGCGATCGGCATCTTTGCGAGCGACGTCGTCCTGATCATTCCCACGCGAAGAAATCCGTGAACTCCCGGCGCGGCTTCGCCCTCCTAGCGGTCCTGTGGATCATCACCGGAGCCGCCGTCATCTCGATGGGCGTAGCGCTCGCTGCGCGCGAACGCGTGCGAACGGCGTTCAATCGATCGGCGCTGTTGCAAGCGGAATGGAACGCCGACGACTGCGTTGCGCGCGCGACTGCTGCGCTCGACGGGCTTCTACTGCGCTCAGCCGGTCCGCTCGGCACGATTGGTGCCGCTCCGTCGGACAGCTTGCCGCTACTGGTGTCCCGCGCTGCCAATGTGCGCGCCTGCCCGGGAGTGGTGCGAATAGAGCCAGTCGGAATGACGATCGACCTTGCGACCGCTCCTACCGCGATGCTTAGGCGCGCAATCGAGTTGCAAGGCTTCTCGAATCCACAGGCCGATGATCTAGTCGAGGCACTCCTCGATTGGCGCGATCCGGACGACACGCCGCGTACACACGGCTGTGAGACCAGATGCACGACTGAGCTCGGACTCGACTCGCCGCGCAATGCGGCGATCCTGGATGTCGCCGAACTACGGCTCGTGCGCGGATTCGACTCGTGGGACTCACTCAGGGGCGGTCGCCGGGCGCCGGTACCGCTTGAACAACTGTTCACGACAGAACCCGGCCGCGTCGCGATCACCTGGGCGCCGTTCGAGGTTCTTGCAGCCCTTCCCGGGATCGGAGTCGCCGGCGCACGCGACCTCGTTGCGTACCGGCGGTCCAGGTCGCCCATCAACGGCGATCTCGCGGGCGTGCGCGAAGCGCTCGGTCCGATCGCGCGCGACTCTTTTGCACTTGCCTTCGACGCACTCTCACGACTTGCGACGACCGTACCGGACGCATGGCTGATCGTCGTCACATCACCTCGGCCGCGAGCAGACGATAGCATACCGCCGCTTGGCATTCGGCTAGTGACGCGCGTGCAGTTCACGAGCAGCGGCGTTCGAGTGCAACGAAGGAGGATGGTACCATGAGTGTGCGAGAGGGCGTGGGGATCGCTATCGACCGCGCGCAGCTACGCGTAGTGTGCGTGCGGAATGGGTCCGTGGTCTGGACGCTTGAGGCCGCGCGCGACCCAGCGGAAGCCACCCTCGGGACCGCCCTTCGGCTTCTTCTGGCTCGCGCGCCGCATTCTGCGCGCTACCCGAGATCGGCGGTGTTGAGTTTCGGTCCGGCATTCGTTCAGGTGCGACGGCTCGATGGGTTCCCCGCCGCGGATGATCCACAGACGCGCGTGCGCATCCTGCAGGAGGGCAGTCGGCGCTGGTTCCTCATGCGTCCTGGCGGATTGCTCACGGCCGGGCCGAAGACGATGACGGATGGTTCGGTGTGGGGGGCAGCGTTCGAGCGCTCCGCCGTTGACGAGGTGCGAGCGGCAGCGGAGTCGGCGGGCTTCGACGTGTTGCAGGTGGTGCCGACGGTGACCATCCTTGGCGAGACCCTCTTGGGAGCGTGCGTCGCTTGGGGTGACGGAGCGGATGCCGTGTTGGTGCAGTACCATGACGGGCGTTTCGCGGGGACCAGGCGCGAAACTGAGGACGACTCGCCCCTCGATCACGCCGCGCCCCGCGCCAATCTGCAAGCGCTGGGACGGGACGCGTCGCACCTCGCCGACGCGCTCGCAGCGGCCGTCGTGAGCGCGCGGCGTGAGACTGCCCCTCTTGCGCTCGTCTCCGCGCATGCGCGCGACCGCGAGGTTACGCCCGCGCGGGCGCGCAGATCGCTGCTCGCGTGCGCGATTGCCGCGTTTGTACTGTTGGGGGCCTACCCATACGCGCTCTGGCGCACCCACGAACGCCTTAGTGCCGCACTCGTCGCCTCTGGGTCACAACTGGATGCGAATGCCATCCTCTCTCTCGACCTCGCACTCACGACAGAGGCGTTGGACGCCATCGCTGACCGACAGGTACAGCGCCTTTCGTGGATCTCGTCACTCGCGGCGTTGAGTGAAGCGCTCCCCCCGGGGACGGCTGCCGTGACGCTGCGAGCCGACTCGACCGCGGCGATCCTGGTCATCGTTGGCCCTGGTGCCGGTGCGCTCGTGGACCGGCTCGAGCGAGCTGCGGGATTCGTCTCGCCGGCGCTGGTGGGGCCCGTGACCAGCGACGTAGTCTCTGGCCGGGTCCTCGAACGTGCAACGATCGGGTTCATCCTCGGCCGCGAACGCGACGGTTCGCGATGAGGGTCGCGAAGGGCTTCACGAGCCGGGACCGACGTGCCTTGGGAATGGGAGCGACAGTCGTCGCTGCGGCGATGCTGTACCGACTGGTCGTGCCGACAGTTGAAGCGCTTTCGCAGTTGCGACAGTCGAATCAGGCGGCGAGCGATCGTCTCGAATATTCGGGACAGGATGTCGCGGCGCTCGACGCGACTCGCGATACGCTCGCGGCCAGAAGCGGCCTACTTGTGGTGGCGGACTCGTTGTTGCTCTCGCCCGGGTCACCGGCTCATGTCGCGAGTGAGCTCGGTGCCATTGTTCGTGGCGCTGCGCGAACGGCAGGACTCGAGCTTCTCGGTGCCGCGACGCAGTCCGACAGCGTCGTATCGGGGACATTCCAACGTGCGCTGGTGCGGTTAGAAGCTCAGGGCGACGTCTCGGGGTTGATGCAATTCCTGCTGCTCATCGAACTCGCGCCTGGTCTGCTTGACGTTCGTGAGTTCTCTGTGACACCCGTCGAGCCCGCGGCCGCCGGAGATCGCGCCGAGGTGATTCGCGTCTCCATCTCTATAGAGGGGGTTGCGCGCGCCTCCGTCGTGCCTTCCACGAGAGCGAGCAGATGAAGCAGCGGACGGAGACTCTCCTTTGGGCCGGTTCGGTGCTTTCACTGATCCTCGCGATCACGGTTGCCCGCGCTGCGGCTCCGGAGCCACTTCCTGCGCGGACCGCCCCAGCGGTCCAAGAGCCGCGATGGCTGGTGCCTGCCGAGTCGCTCGGCGTGCGAGTGCTGCGCGTGGTCGCGACCGATCCGTTCCGTTTAGCGCGTGCGCCATCGCCGGTGCCTTTCGGGAGTGCGCCTCTCGGCGGTGCGCGGGCTCCGGTCGCGGCGCAGGTCCCCGACCTGCAGCTGCGCGGCATCATCGGACCACCGTGGAGCGCCGTGCTGGAGCACGCGTCGTTGGGCGTGACCGGCCTCCTCGTTCGCACTGGCGACTACGTCGCCGGCGCCAAGATCGTTCTCGTCGGTGCTGACGCGGTGACGCTCCGAACCCCCGACACTACTTGGACTATAATGATGAGGCGTCCGTGAACCCGTTCCGACCAAGACCGCGATGGCTGTTCGGCGCACTCTTCTGTGTATCCGCATCAGCGGGCGCGCAGGCGTCGGTGACCTCCGCCGACAGCGTGAACATCCGATTTGTGGATGTGGATCTCCGCGCTGTCGTTCAAGGACTCGGCCAGTACCTCGATCATCCGGTCGTCATCAGCGGGCTCTCCGGCAACCGCGTCACGCTCGAGACTCCTCACGCAGTCCCCCGATCCGCCGTGCTCGCGCTCTTGCGCGGCCTGCTCGAGTCGCAGAACTACGATCTCGTGATCGACTCCACGGGCGGGCTCTATCGCATCGTTCCGCGCGTCGAGGTGCGAACGCCCATGCTCGCAGATGCGAGCATTGCTCAGAACCCGACGGATGCGGGCACGCTGGTGCTCTTCACGCTCCGACTCCGACACGCGCGCGCAGCCGACGTCGCCGCGACCGTCAATGCGCTCTATGGCCGAGCCGGTGCGCTCGGTGAACTCGGAAATGCGTCGAATCAGACGCTCTCGGCCGCGCTCCGTGATTCGAGGGTCCCCGAGGGCAGCGGTCGAGTTCCGGTGGCGCCACAGGCCGTCGCGGGTGCGGCCGGGATCAACGCTGCACTCGCGGGCGAAGTGACGATCGTTCCCGACGACGCGACCAACAGCCTCCTGATCCGCGCGGCGAGACGCGACTTCGAGCTGATCCGAGCGGCCGTTCAGGAACTCGACGTGCGGCCGCTCCAGGTGATGATCGAGGTCCTCATCGCCGAGGTGCGGAAGGACCGTGGCTTCTCCTTCGGAATGTCGACGCAGCTCCCGTCCACCGCTATTCCGGGCTCCGGCGACGCCACAGTGAGCGGGTCAACCACGGGCATTGGACTCGGGGACTTCGCCGTGAGCGTCATGAGCGTGGGCGGTGTTGACCTCAACGCCACGTTGCGGGCGGCAGCTGCACGCGGAGACGTCACGATCGCCAGTCGCCCGATCGTTCTGGCCGCGAACAACGAAGAGGCGGAGATCGTGGTCGGGAGTCAGCGGCCGTTCGTCCAGGTGTCGCGCTCCCTGCCAACGGACGCGCCGCAACGGGATCAAGTGGTGCAATACAAGGACGTTGGTACGCGACTGTTAGTGCGACCCACCATCAGCGCCGACGGCTACGTGATGCTCGAGGTGCTGCAGGAAGTGAACGCGGTAACCACGGAGACCGCGTTCGATGCGCCGGTGATCTCTACGCGGTCCGTGCGGACACGCCTGCTCGTAAGAAACGGACAGACGGCAGTGCTCGGAGGACTGTCGGACCAGCAGCGAGACGCGAATCAGTCGGGCGTGCCATTCCTCTCGTCGATCCCGATCCTCGGCGGTCTCTTCGGGCGCGCCTCACGCCGGGCGACTGACACCGAGCTCTTCCTGTTCCTGACACCAACGGTCCTGACGACGGACGCTGACGTGGACAGTGCCACAGCTCCGTTGCGTGCTCGTGTTCCGGGAACGACACCGTGAAGGGCGTGAGGTCGCAATGGACGTCCGGCATGATCGGCGACTCCGTTGTCATGTGTCGCCTTCGTGCCGAGATCGCCCTCGCCGCGCGGTCTGGAATTCCTGTGCTCGTCGCCGGCGAGACCGGAGTAGGAAAGGAGCTGGTCGCATGCGATCTGCACGACCAGAGCGGGCGGTCGGGGGCATTCGTGCCCGTGAACGTGTGCGCTCTGAGCGAGTCGATGTTCGACGCCGCGATGTTCGGACATCGTCGAGGGGCGTTCACTGGTGCGGTGGGGGACAGTCGCGGCTTCTTCGCGGAGGCCGACGGTGGCACGCTCTTCCTCGACGAGATCTGCAGCCTCTCACTCAACGCGCAGGCGAAGATCTTGCGTGCGATCGACACACGCAGTTTCCGACCGGTCGGTGGCCGCGCTGACATCGCGAGTGACTTTCGCCTCGTCACCGCCACGAACCGCTCGTTGCGGGACGAAGTGGCCGAAGGGCGTTTCCGCACGGACCTCATGTATCGGCTCATGGGCTCCGAGATCGAAGTGCCATCGCTCCGGGCGCGGCGAGGCGACATCGCGCCGCTCTTCTTGCACTTCCTCGCGAGCTTCGGCTCGGCCGTAGAGAACCCTCGACGGATCGCAAGTGACGTATGGGAGAGCATTCTACGTTACGATTGGCCGGGCAACGTCCGGGAACTGCGCCACGCCGCATGGCACGTCGCGACGCGGTCGGCCGGGGCGATCTGCATCGAGCGCGAACATCTCTCGCGTCATCTCACCGCGGGGCGACCTGCGAACACACTCGCGACGACCATCGACGAAGCATCGGCAGACGGCGAGTCGCAGGCGCTCATCCGGGCACTCCTGCTCCACGACTGGGATACTTCGGCCGTCGCGCGCGATCTCGGTGTCACGCGAAAGACGATCTACGCGCGAATGAAGCGACTGCATGTGCCCACGCGCAGGACATCAATGCCATCGATCGCCATCGATGCCGGAGTGGACTCTCGAGGGAAAGCGCCAGCACTCAACAAAGGCTCGGCCAGCTGAATACCGGCCTCGCTAACTCGCCACCTGCGCCCCCGCCTGATCATCCCGCGCGCTCCCCTGCCACCGAAAGAAGATCACCGACGCCAGCAGATAGAAGAACAGCCCGCCGGGGATCCACATGATCAACCCACCCAGCCGCTGATCCTCCAGCGGCGACAGCCCCCAGAGCCTCGGCGCGCTCGCGTACGCCGGGTAGAGCACATGGTCAGAGTAGACGATGAAAATCGAGACAACCGTCATCGGCAACGTCATGAGAAAGCTGTAGAGCATCTGCCCGGGGTAGCTCAGGCGCGGAAGTTCCGGCAACGGGCTGAGTAGCGGCCACCAGACGATCACGGCCGTCACGAGGAACATCAGGTGCTGCCCGATGTGCACGGGGTGGTAGTACATCGCCGAGTTGTACATCGGCGGCAGGTGCCAGGTGGCGAGCGTGAGATTGAAGATCGCGAACGCGACGCGCGGCGTGGTCACGAATCGTGCGACCGCAGCGACGGGGCGCACGCTGAGCGCCGGGCGCAGCATCCACCCGGGCGTACCGAGCAACAACAGTGGCGGCGCCACGAAGGTGAGCACGAGGTGCTGCACCATGTGGCCGGTGAACAAATAGTAGTCGCTGATGTCGTGCACCGGGCCGTTGAGCGTGGCGAACATCGCGAGAAGTCCGGCAACGAAGCAGGCGCGTTGCAAGGCCGAGGGCCGCGTCGAGGCGTTGGCGCGCGCGTGGACCGCCGCGCGCCACTCGTAGAGCGCCCAGAGCGCGAGCAACCCGAAGACGGTGCTCCAGTGCAGCGTGAAGCCGCCCTGCGAGAGGTCGACCTTCGGATGCAGGAAGACGATCGGACGGAGCACGGGTGGTCGGCAGGAGTGAGGTGGTCGAAAGATAAACGCTGCGGTACGCCGAACCCTTCCTGCAGAATGCAGAAGGGCGCCCGTCGCCAGGCGCCCCTCAGCTGAATCCGGCTACTGCTCGATCTCGCTGCTCCCTCGTCTAGAACACCTTGAACAGGAACATCAGCGCCGTCCCCGTGCAGAGCGCGAGGATCAGCGACGCGGTGAAGAGCAACCGGAACAGCGGGTGGTCGAACTTGATGTGCATGTAGTACAGCACCACGATCCCGAACTTGAGCGCCGACATGAAGATCAGCGCCGGATTGAAGAGCGGTGACTCGACGAGGGCCGGGATGTAGTACGCCCAGACCTCGATCGCCGTGATGATCGTGAGGATGATCGCGATCTTGAGGTACTGATTGCCCGTCGGGTGGTGCGACTCGCCGGCGTGCGCGGTTCCGTGCGCTGCGTCGTGCGTGGCGTTGTGCTTGGCGTCGTGGGACATGGAGATGGGCCTCGGCGCTTAAGAGATGAGATAGACGAGCGTGAAGATCACGATCCAGACGACGTCGACGAAGTGCCAGTAGAGCGCGCAGATGTCGACGATCAACTCGTCCTTGGGGCCGAGTCCGCGGGTGCGGTCGATCCAGAGCAGCGTCATGAGCCAGAGCACGCCGACGGTGACGTGGGCGCCGTGGAAGCCGGTGAGCGTGAAGAAGGTCGAGCCGAACAGGTTCGTCTTGATCGTGAGTCCTTCATGCACGAACGAGGTGAACTCGTACGCCTGGAACCCGAGGAAGGTCGCGCCGAGGAAGGCGGTCGCGGCGAGCCAGAACTGCGAGGAACGCTGGATGCGCTCCCACCAGCCGGCGGTCGCGGCGATCGGCTTGCCCTTGAGCTGGACGGCCTGCAGCGCGAGCACCATCGCGAAGGACGACATGAGGAGCACAGCGGTCGACGCCGACGTGACCGGGATGTCGAGGATCGGCTCGAAGTGCTTGCCGGCCTCGTTCACCCACTCGGTGTGCGGAAAGGGCCCGACGAGCGACTTGCCCTTGTAGATCAGGTAGGTCGAGATGAGCGATGCGAAGAGCATGCACTCGGACCCGAGGAAGGCCCAGATCGCGATCTTCCGGTTGTCGAGGCCGGTGGTCGTGTAATGATGATGCTCGTGCCCGTCATCGTGACCGGCAGTTGCGCCTGTGGAGCCGTGCGGCGCGGCGGCAGCGTGGGAAGCCACTGTCGTAGTCTCCGGTTACTCGAGGGGGGAAGTGAGCCAGGCATAGAGCCCGCCGATGAACATGCAGGCACCGCCGATCGTGAGCGTCATCGCCACCGCGAACATGTCGTGGCGGAGGAAAGGCAGACCGCTGAACATCGTCATGAGCGCGATGGCGGTGAAGAAGGGCTTCGCGGTCGAGAGCGGCATGGGGATGCCGAGCTGCTTCGCGGTGAAGCGTTCGGTCTCCTCATGCACCGGCACGGCATGCGCGTCGGTGATGGTCATGGCGTCGGCATGCGAGTGTGCGATGCCGGCGGTCTTGGCCGGGTCCTTGAGGTCCCAGAGCGGGTAACGCGAGGTGACCTCGGGGAGCTGCGCGAAGTTGTACTCGGGCGGCGGCGAGGGGATCGACCACTCGAGCGTGCCCGCCCCCCATGGATCGTTCCCGGCCACCGCGCCGCGCGTGCGGCTGCGGACGAAGTTCCAGATGAAGGGCAGGGTGCTCAGTGCGATCAGGTAGGTGCCGTAGGTCGACATCAGGTTGAACAGGTCCCAGCCCTGACCGGCGTCGTACTGGTAGACGCGGCGCGGCATGCCGTAGAGGCCGCTGAAGTGCATCGGGAAGAACGTGAGGTTCATCCCGATGAAGGTGCCCCAGAAGTGCACGTTGCCGAGCCGCTCATCCATGAGGTGTCCGGTCATCTTCGGGTAGTAGTGGTAGATACCCGCGAAGATGCCCATGATCGAGCCACCGAAGAGCACATAGTGGAAGTGCGCCACGACGAAGTAGGTGTCGGTCTGCTGGAGGTCGGCCGGGGGCGACGAGTGCATGACGCCCGAGATGCCGCCGATCGTGAACATGGCGATCAGCGCGATCGCGAACTTCATCGGGACGGTGAAGCGGATCTCGCCGGCCCACATGGTCGCGATCCAATTGAAGATCTTCACGCCGGTCGGGATCGCGATCAGCATGGTCATCATCGAGAAGATCGTGTCGGCGACCGCGCCCATGCCCACGGCGAACATGTGGTGGGCCCAGACGCCGAAGCCGAGGAAGCCGATCATGATCCCCGAGTAGACCATCACGTTGTAGCCGAAGAGCGGCTTCTTGGAGAAGGTCGGCAGCACCTCCGACACGAGGCCGAAGGCGGGCAGGATCAGGATGTAGACCTCGGGGTGGCCGAACACCCAGAAGAGATGCTGCCAGAGCAGTGGGTCGGCACCGGCGGCGATCGCGTAGAACGTCGTCCCGAAGAAGCGATCCATGAGCAGGAAGACGAGCGCGACCGTGATCGGCGGGAAGGCGAGAATGAGCAGGAACTGCACCACGAACGACATCCAGGTGAACATCGGCATGCGCATGAGCGTCATGCCCGGTGCGCGCATGTTGATGATCGTCGTGATGAAGTTGAAGGCCGCCGCGAGCGACGAGACGCCGAGCACCTGGAGGCCGATCACCCAGAAGTCGATGTTGTTGCCGGGCGAGAACTGGTTGGTCGTGAGCGGCGCGTAGCCGAACCAGCCACCGTTGGGCGCCATGCCGAACAGGATCGGCACGGTGAGGAAGATGCCGCCGAGCAGGTAGACCCAGTACGAGAAGGCGTTGAGTCGCGGGAAGGCGACGTCGCGCGCACCGATCTGGAGCGGGATCAGGAAGTTGAAGAAGGCGGCCGAGAGCGGCATGATGGCGAGGAACACCATGGTCGTGCCGTGCATCGTGAAGAGCTGGTTGTACGTCTCGGCGGAGACGAAGCCCATGTTGGGGCGCATGAGCTGGGTGCGGATCAGCACCGCCTCCAAGCCGCCGACGAGGAAGAAGAAGAGTGCGGTCCAGAGGTAGAGCGTGCCGATCCGCTTGTGATCGGTGGTCGCGATCCAGCTCCAGATACCGGAGTTCTGCGCGTACGCGTCGGCGTGGCCGGCGTGCGTCGGGGCAGCGATGGTTGCCATGAGGTCAGGGTCTCCGGGTTACTTGAGCGACATCAGGTAGGCGACGACATCGGCGATCTGCCGGTCGTCGAGGCCTGCCGTGACGGTCATCTTCATGATGGGGTCGTACATGCCGCGGCCGATCGTATTCATGATCGAGCCCGGCTTCATGTGCCGCGCGTTCTTGATCCAGCGGGCGAGAGTCGGGCCGTCGAACTTGTAGAGGCCGCTCGCGATGGTGTGGCGTGATGCGACGTGGGTGAGGTTGGGGCCGATGTTGCTCACGGCCCACGGCACGCCACCCACCGCGTGACATCCGTAGCAGCCGCCCGCGGCCGCCCCCAGGCTGTCCATTCGGTACGCGCCGAACAATCTGGCGCCGTTCACCGCGTCGCCACCGGCGAGGAGCGCGTCCTCATAGGTGAGTCCCGCGGGGTACGGCGTCTGGGGGACCACGTGCGCCGGGAGCTTCTCGGTCGGGAAGACGTAGCCCGTCGAAGGCTGCGTCACGGAGTCGACGGCGGGCGCCGCGCTCCGGCCCGACGTGACAGAAACTGGCGCGGCAGCGGGCATCGCATTGAACACTGCCGGCCCCGCCTGATGCTTCGCCCACGCCTCGAACTCGTCGGGCTGCACCGTGTAGAGGCGCATCCGCATGTTGGCGTGGCTCGAGCCGCAGTACTCGGTGCAGAAGCCATTCCACGCCTGTGTGCCGAGGTCGGCATTGGGCGTGAACCACATGTAGTTGGTCCGGTTCGTGATCAGGTCACGCTTGCCGCCCATGGCGGGGAACCAGAACGAGTGGAGCACGTCCTTGGTGGTGAGCTCGAAGCTCACCGTGCGTCCCACCGGAACGTAGAGCTCGTTGGCGGTCACGATGCCGAGCTCGGGGTAGCGGAACTCCCACCACCACTGATGGCCGATGACCTGGACCTTGAGCGCGCCCACGGGGGCCGGCGCCTGGGTCTCGAAGATCGTCTTGACGGTCGGAACCGCGATCAGCACGAGGATGATCGCCGGGATGGCGGTCCAGGTGATCTCGAGGAGGGCGTTGCCGTGGATCTGCTTGGCCGCGGGGCCACCCGGCCGCTTGCGGTAGCGGATGATCGTGACGATCAGGGCTGTTTCGACGACAACGAAGACGATCGTGCCCCAGAAGAGCAGGCGGTCCCAGAGGGAGAGGATCGAGCTGTTGAGGTCGGTGAATCGGGTGAACGTGGTGTTGGGGTACACCGTGTCACCACACGCGGTGAGCGTGAGCAGGACCACCATGAGGAGCATGGCGGGTCCCGCTTCGCGCAGGCGCAGCTTCGGCATCGGGTCGGATGGCTGGGGGGAGGACGCGGTCCGGAGGGCCGATGCGGCGCGGGCTCCGGAGCTGTAAAATCGCCCGAAAGCTACCCCACCCCGGAGGGTGGGGCAATCGGCCCGGCTCAATCGCCGCCAGCGGTCTCGATCACCTGGGCGTGCTTCTCCTTCACCTTGCTCACCGAGATCTCGAGAGCGGTCCGGACCTGACCCACATACTCCCGGAGCGCGCGCACTTTGAGCGCATCACCGCCGGCGCGTCCGGTCGCGAGGATCATCCCGGACATCTGGTCGGCGATCATCCCGAACTGACCCTTGAGCTGCCCCTGCAACGGCGACGCGATCCGCTTGACCTGCGAGGGCAACACCCCAACGGCGCGTTGGTTCTTCACCTCGAGCGCCATCCGCTCCACGAGACCGTGGATCTTCTGCAACGTGAGCAGGGCCTCCTCGAGCGTCTTCATCTTCTGCGTGCCCGCGCCGTCCAGCTTCACTCCAGCCATCGTTACCCCCTGGTCCCGCTGGTCCCACTGGTTCCGGTCATGCGCGCCGGATCGAGGATCTCGTCGATCTGTTGCCGCGTGAGGAGCTTCTTCTCGAGCAACAACTCGACCACACCACGCCCGCTCTCGAGCGCTTCCTTCGCGACCTGCGTGCAGACCTCGTACCCCAGCTCGGGCAGCAGGGCCGTCACGAGGCCGATCGACCGTTCCACCGCGTCGCGCATCACCTTGGGGTTGGCCTCGATCCCCACAATGCACTTCTCGCGCAGGATCAGGCAGGCGTTGCGCAGCGCGCTGATGTTGCGCAGCAGCCGGAATGCGATGATCGGCTCGAACACATTCAACTGCAGCTGACCCGCCTCGGCCGCCATGGTCACCGTGACATCGCCGCCGATCACATCGAAGCAGACCTGATTCACGGCCTCGGGGATCACCGGGTTCACCTTCCCCGGCATGATGCTCGAGCCAGGCTGCATTGCTGGGAGCCTGATCTCACCCAGTCCCGTGCGCGGACCGCTCGAGAGGAGCCGCAGGTCGTTGCAGATCTTGGAGAGCTTCACCGCGCAGCGCTTGAGCACGCCCGAGACCTGCACGAAGGCGCCGGTGTCGCTCGTCGCTTCCACGAGATCGGGCGCGGTGATCATGGCGAGGCCGGTGACGGCGCTCAGCTCCTTCTGCACGCGCTCGGTGTAGCCGCGCGGCGCCGTGATGCCGGTGCCGATCGCGGTCGCACCCATGTTCATCTCGCGCATGAGTGCCTTCGCCTCTTCCAGACGATCGACATCTTCGGCGATCGTGTGCCCGTAGGCGTTGAATTCCTGGCCGAGGGTCATCGGCACCGCGTCCTGCAGTTGCGTGCGACCCATCTTGATATGTGGTGCGAACTCTGTGCCCTTCGCGAGGAACGACGCCACCAGGAGCCGCATCTGCTCCTGCAGTCCACCGATCGCTGCGTGCAAGGCAATGCGAATGGCGGTCGGATAGACGTCGTTGGTGCTCTGCGCGAGGTTGACGTGTTCGTTGGGATGTACGCGCGTGTACGTGCCGCGCGCCTCACCGAGCAGTTCGAGGGCGCGGTTGGCGATCACCTCGTTCGCGTTCATGTTGCTCGACGTGCCCGCACCGCCCTGGATCATGTCGACGCGGAAATGCTCGTGATGACGGCCGCCCTGGATCTCCTTGCACGCGCGGACGATCGCGTCGAAGACATCATCGGGAAGGTCTGGATGCCCCCTGTTCGCGCGGGCCGCAGCCTCCTTGACCTGCGCGAGCGCGACGATGAGCTCGGGGAAGTCGCGCAGCGTGACGCCGGTGATCGGAAAGTTCTCGATCGCCCGCATGGTCTGCACGCCGTAGAGCGCGGCATCGGGGACGTCGCGCTCTCCCAAGAGATCGTGCTCTCGGCGCGTGATGCCGGTGGCGCTGTAGCCGAGGAGCCGACTCTGGCCGGTGAAAGCGGCATCGGTCTGACGAAGTCGGTCGCGGATGGCACGTGCGGAACTCGACACGAGCGCGGCGTGGAGTGCCGGCTTGTCCTTGAGCAGCGGTTCGAGCACTTCGCGTGCGAACCGCACGGTGCGTGTCGGCATCAGCGCGCGCCCAGCGGTCGCATGATCCGCCTCGGCGAGGAGGAGTCCCTCGCCCAGCACCTGGCCTGCACCGAGCGTCGCGATGCGCGTCCGCTCAGCGCCGTGCACGGACTCGATCGCCACGTTGCCGCTGAGGATCACCCAGAGCGCGCTACGACGTTCGCCCGGCTCGAAGAGCAGCGAATCGGGGGCGTACTCCACGGGCTCGCCGATCTTCGCGAGGTGCCAGAGGAGCTGTTCATTGACGCCGTCGAAGAAGTCGATGCCGGAGAGGCTCGCGGATTCCATGCACTCAACCTAGCATGGCGGGGGTCGGGCCGACGGCCTTGCCGCGGCGCCCCCGCGCGACCGCGCGCTATCTCGCGCTCGCGGTCTCGCGCTCGATCTCCGCCATGATGCCGGGGAACTCGGCCTCGGCGCAGGTCGGGCAGAGGCCGTGCGTCATCTTCGCCGAGGTGTGCGCGACGATGAACGACTCGACGCGCTCCCAGTACCCCTCGTCGCTACGCACACTCTTGCACGACGCACAGATGGGGATGAGGCCCTCAAGGGCGCGCACCCGACCAAGGGCCGTCGCGAGATGCCCCATGGTGCGGCGCCATTGCAGCAGAGCGCTCACCTGACGGGCCAGGCGGTCGAGGAGCGCGAGCTGCTCTGTCGTGAGACTCCGAGGCCGGCGGTCGATCACGCAGAGCGAACCGAGCCGGTATCCCTCGGGCGTGATCAGCGGCGACCCGGCGTAGAACCGGATGTGCGGATCGCCGACGACGAGGGGATTGTGGTCGAATCGCTCGTCGTCGAGCGCATCGGGCACGATCATCGTGGAGTCGCCGAGGATGGTGTGCGCGCAGAACGCGTCGTCGCGCGACGTCTCGGAGGTCTCGAGCCCGAGCTTCGCCTTGAACCACTGACGGTCCGGGTCGACGAGCGAGATCAAGCAGATCGGCGTGTCGCACACGGCCGCGGCGATCGCGACGAGGTCGTCGAACACCGCTTCCGACTCGGTGTCGAGGATCGCGTATTCCTCGAGCGCGCGGAGTCGCAGGTTTTCGTCGTGCGGGAGCGGTGCTTTCATGTGGCAATTCCAGTGTGCGCAGGGGGGTCGCCGTGTTTCGCGAGCGGCGAGGTCGGATCCAAGTTCGGGTCCACGGAACGCCGATGGCCGGAGGGAGACGTTTCGAAACCCGCTGAAGTAAGGTAGCTTCGCGCGATTCCCACATCTTCCCCATCGCCATGACAACGCGCCGTGACTTCCTATTATCGACCGCGGCCGCCGCCGCCGTGACTGCCCGCTCCGCCCGGGGCAAGGCATCGACGGCAGGAACGGTCGCGGCGAGTGCTTCCGGGCCGGATGCGGCGGCGCTGGGCCGGCCCGTCGTCGTCTCGTCCGCCAACGGCCTCCGCGGCGTGAAGGTCGCCTACGACCGGATCGTCCGTGGCGCCGACTGTCTCGACGCGATCATCGCCGGCGTCAACATCCAGGAGCTCGACGCCGAGGACCAGAGTGTCGGACTCGGCGGCCTTCCCAATGCCGACGGCGTGGTACAGCTCGACGCGAGTTGCATGCATGGGCCGACCAAGCGCGCAGGGTCGGTGGGCGCGATCGAAGGGATCGCGACGCCGAGCCTGGTGGCGAAGGCGGTGATGGACTACACCGACCACATCATGCTCGTCGGCGAGGGCGCTAAGCGTTTCGCGCTCGCGATGGGCTTCAAGGAGCAGGACCTCCTCACCGAGAAGACGCGGCAGGACTGGCTCCGGTGGAAGGCGCGTCTCAACAAGGACGACGCCTGGCTCGATCACGATGACGACGTCGCGATCAAGTTCACGACCGGCACGATCAACATGAACGCGGTCGACGCGCGCGGTGACATCAGCTCGGTGACGACCACGAGTGGCATGGCGTGGAAGATCCCCGGGCGGATCGGCGACTCGCCGGTGATCGGGGCCGGCCAGTACTGCGACAACACGGTCGGCGCGGCGGGGTCGACGGGTCGCGGCGAGGCGAACATCAAGGTCTGCGGGGGATTCCTCACCGTGGAGTTCATGCGGCAGGGGCTCGCACCGGCCGTCGCGGTGCTCAAGACGCTCGAGCGCCTCGTCGCTATGACCGAGACGCGGCTCCTGCGCGCCGACGGCCGGCCGAACTTCGTAATCATTTGCAACCCACCGCCCGCGCTGCTGGTCGAGATATAGATGTCGACGCCTGTCTTCGGATCGCCCTGGGCCGCACGATTGGGCGTAAGAATCTTGTCACCGTCGAGGATTTTCCGCCCGGAGAGTTCTTCAATTTCCGCAATCGCATTTAGCACCCCGCGCGTCACATCTTCAAACGGCGCTTCCACCGTCGTCGGCGCTTCACCGCGATAGGTTTGCCGATATTCGTCGCCGACTTTCTCAATCAAAATGGCTTTGGTCGTGGTACTGCCACAATCGGTGGCCACGATCACGTTGAG
>JANOWT010000372.1:0-8030 GCA_031418115.1 Gemmatimonadota bacterium | reverse complement strand
GTGCGGCCGTGGAAGCCGCCCAGGAAACCGATGAAGCGCGAACGGCCGGTGACGTAGCGGGCGAGCTTGAGTGCGCCCTCCACCGACTCGGTGCCGCTCTGGCACATGAAGCTGAGCACGGGTTCGTCGCCCATGGGCTTCACCTCGGCGATGCGCTCACCGAGCCGCACCTGCTTCTCGTGCCAGTAGTCGCTGGAGATGTGCAGGAACCCCTGCGCCGCGTCGGTGATCGCCTTCACGACCTCGGGATGTGAATGCCCAGTGGAGCAGACGGCGATGCCGGCGGCGAAGTCGAGAAAGCGGTTTCCGTCGACGTCCCAGACCTCGGCGCCCTTGCCGTGCGACATCGCGAAGGGGTAGTCGCGCGGGTAGGAAGGCGAGACGACCTTCGCGTCGCGGGCGATCAGGGCGACCGCGTTGGGGCCGGGGAGGGGGGTGCGGATGTGGGGACTCTTCATGGGACACCTGTGGTGGGCAACATGATGCGAACGCGAACCGAGTGCGCCGCCTTGGTGCGCGAGTGCAGGTCACGTAGCACGCGCAGTTCGTTTGGGTCGGGAGGTGCGCAGGTGCCTGACGAAGGTGCCACGCGCAGCGGCCATCCGCACGCCGCCCGTACTTGCTCGGTAGTCACTCCTTCATAGCGATCCATCAGCACCATCTCGCCTGTGCCTGCCTCCGGCTCCAACACCCCCAGATCCGTGATGATCGCACTCGGCCGCCCCGCACTCGTCGTGAAATCGAGCTGGCGCACGAACGTCCGCGCCGACTGCTTCATCACCACGAACACCTCTCTTGCCTGCGACGCGATCTCCGGAGCCCCGCCCGACCCAGGCAGGCGCACCGTGGGATGCGCGTACTCCCCGATCACCGTGCTGTTGAGATTCCCGAACCGATCCACCTGCGCCGCGCCGAGGAACCCCACATCCACGCGCCCGCGCTGCAGGTAGTGCGTGAAGATCTCCGGCAACGGGATCACGCTGCGCGCCGTCTCGGCCAGCTCGCCGTCCCCGATCGAGAGCGGCAGCACATTCGGCCGAGTCCCCACGGTGCCCGACTCGTAGATGAGCACCAGGTCGGGCGCATGGGTGAGGCGAGCGAGGTTGCAGGCCGCACTCGGCAGGCCGATGCCGACGAAGCAGACCGCGCCGTTCTTCAGTCGACGTGCGGCGGCGATGGTCATCATCTCGTCGGACGTGTAGGCGCTCATGCCGAGGTAATGCGGTAGGTTGACGGATCTCGGAATGCGCATAAGTTCACTATATCCATGCGCACGGAGGAACTATGGCAGTCGCTAGGAAACGTCCGGTAGGTCGGCCGCCACTGAAACACGGGTCCGGCAAGCGCGCCATGAACCTCTCTCTCGACCCCGCCGTTCTCGCCAGAGCGCAGGCGTACAGCGAACGACACGAGACAAGCATCTCGCAACTGGTGGGCGACTTCTTGAGCGCTCTCTCGCTCGATGACGACTCGGAACGACTCACTCCTGCCGTGCGTCGACTCCGCGGAGTCGCCATCGGCACAGGTAAGCGGACCGACCACCACGCCCATCTCGCCACGAAGTACGGGTTCCGCTGATCCGTGGCTCCCGGTCGCCGCACTCCCACACGTCTGCGTGAACGCGCGCGTCCGGTGCGCATACTGTTCGACACGAACGTCCTGCTCGACGTCATACTGGGCCGCACTCCATGGGAAGCCGATGCCTCGGCGCTCCTCGACCGGGTCGCGCGCGGCGTGGTCGAGGGCTTCGTCGCGGCGCACGCGATCACGACGATTCACTATCTCATCTCGCGCGCGCGGACCCGCCACGTCGCACTCTCCGCCGTCCGCGACCTGCTCTCCATCGTCGACGTGGCCGCTGTCGGTCGCGACGACGTACAGCGCGCGCTGACCCTCGGTCTGAAGGACTTCGAGGACGCGGTGCAGGTCGCATCGGCTCTCGGCGTTGGTGCAGACTACCTCGTCACACGCGATGCGAAGCATTTCCGTACGGCACCTATCGAGATGCGTACGCCAGGTGAACTGCTGGCTCTCTATCGCACCCGGTCGTTGCGTGGCGGTGGGTGACTGCTGACGAGCGGCCGTCACTCAGCCGCCCCCACACTCCGCAAGAAACCCGCGTGGTCCGCCGTGCCCAGCACATGGTGCGTCATCCACGCGATGAACGACTCGCGCGACCGCGCGATCTCGTCCCACGCCAAGTAGAAGGCATTGTCGCGCGCATAGCGCCCCAGCGCGTACGACGGATACGCACCTCCCGGCACCTCGGCGATCGCCGCCACCTGCCAGGCCGGGATCACGAAGGCATTCATTGGCGCGTCGAGCACGTCCACGACCCGCTCCACCGTCACCACGAGCGTCCGTGCCGCCATCGCCGCCTCGCGGCTCGCGCCGACGATCCCGCGCAGCAGCACGTTCCCCTCGCGATCGGCCTCCTGCGCGTGGAGGATCGTGACGTCGGGCGTGATCGCCGGCAGCGCGGTGAGCACCTCACCGGTGAAAGGGCACGTGACATGTGAGATGTGCGCCGCGTTGGCCGCGGGGAGGTCGGTGCCGGTGTAGCCCCGCAGCACACCGAACGGCAATCCGCTCGCGCCGGCAGAGTAGCGCACCGCCATCCCCGCATGACTGTGCTCGTCGATCGCGAGCGCGTGCGGCCAGCCGTGTTCGATCGCATCACGCAGCCGATGCAGCGAACCCACGCCAGGATTGCCGCCCCACGAGAAGGTGAGTGACTTCGCGCACCCCATCCCGATCATCTGGTCGTAGATCAGGTCGGGCGTCATCCGCACCAGCGTGAGATCGTGGCGTCGCTGCCTGATGATCTCATGCCCAGCGGCGAACGGGATCAGATGCGTGAATCCTTCGAGCGCGACGGTCATGCCGTCCTCCACATGCAAGGCAACGGCATCGCGCAGCGACCGCAGTGGCGTATTCATCGAGCGACCGGCACCGATTCGACGCGGAGGTACTGCGCGAGGTACGTGTGAATCGCATTCGCGGCGTGCGCCGCGTCCGCCGCGGCCTCCTCTGCGCCGCGGATCGAAGGCGGCATCGAGGTCCACGCGCTCATCGCCCCCTCCGGAGCGAGCGAGTCCGGGTGTTCGGCAACGTTCGCCACCGCTCGTGTGAACCAGGTCGCATCGTCGGCAGTGCCGTACACGCGCACTGTCGACGTCCGCTTCAGGTCCCTGATGGTCAGCACCGCGCGGTCGGGCGTGCGGAAGCGGCGCATCAGCAGCAGCGGCAGGAGCAACTCGCGGCCCCAGCATGGATGCTCATCCGTCGGCACTTCGGCGAGCGTCGGCGCGACGAAGTGGCCTGCGCCAAGCCCATGACCGCTCAACGTCTCACCGCCGAACAGCACGCGGGCGCCATGCTCATGCAACTGATGCGTCACCTGTCGGTAGTGCGCGTGGTCGTCCGGCGAGACGAGTGGACCGACCTGGGTCTCAGGAAGCGTCGGGTCGCCGACCTGCAACGCGGCCGCGCGCGATGCGAGTCGCGAGGTGAGCGCGTCGGCCACGTCGTGGTGCACCACGAGATACGACAGTGCGTCAGGCCGTTGGCCCGTGAGTCCGAACGCATCCCGCACGATGCTCGCCGCCGCGGCGTCGAGGTCCGCACTCGCGGTCACGATCCGCGCGGACTTGCTGGTGAACTCCGCGACGCAGGGCCGCGGAGGATGCGATGTCCACATCATCTGCGCGAGCGGGCGCCCCGCCGACCGCGCCCCGGTGAATGTGGTGCCGGCGACGCGTACGTCGTGGAACATCGAATCGCCCATGTCCTTGGGCGCGCCCGAGATCAGGTTGAACACGCCGGAGGGTATCCCGGCATCGCGGACCATCTCGGCGAAGATGCGGGCCGACCAGGACGTCTCCTCCGCCGACTTGAGGACCACGGTGTTGCCGGCAAGGAGCGCTGCGGCCGCCGGAGCGGCGCCCAGCGCGAGCGGATGATGGAACGGCGCGAACACCGTCCACACTCCGTGCGGCACCATCCGCGTATGCGCAGCCGTGCGACCGCTGCCGCCGGGCACGAACCCGTGGCTCGCCCACTCATCGCAGTACGCGGTGATCAGCTCCGTGGTGCCCCACACCTCGCGCAGCGCCTCGTACCGGGTCTTGCCAGCCTCGAGCGAGAGGACGGCGGCGAGTTCGAACGCGCGCGCCTCGAACTGCGCGAGTACGCGCCGCACCACACCGCGGCGATCCGACTCCGACGTGGCGGCCCAACCCGGCAATGCCGCCTGCGCCGCGGAGATCGCGAGATCCACCTCGATCTCGGTCGCCGCCGCGAAGTGACCGAGCGCGAGTCCGCGATCGGTCGGCGAGTGCTGCGTGCGCACTCGATGCGCACCGAGTTCCTCGCCACCGATCAGCAGCCCATACGTGCGTCCGATCCGTGCACGCGTCTCCTTCAGGGCAGCCTCGAAGCGCGCGTCGTCGGCCGCACGGAGTGGCGGCATCGTCGGGTCGGCCCATGCGTCCGTCACGTGGCCACTCCAACGGCGGGGAAGTGTCGCGCGAGGAGACGGTCGAGCAGGCCAAGTGACTCGACGAGATCCCGCTCGGCGATCACCAGCGGTGGTGCCAGCAGCAGGAGATTCCCCCGCGTCGCGAACGACACGCCCGCCGCAAGTCCATCGCGCACCAGCGCGCTCAGCGCCGGCGGTGCACTCGGCCACTCCGCCAGTGGTGCGCGCGTCGCGCGATCGGCGACGAGCTCGAGCACCGCGAAGAGCCCACGACCGCCGCGCACGTCGCCGATCACGGCATGCCGACCCTGCATCGCCGTGAGCAGGTCGACCATCACGGCGCCGAGCCGTCGCGAACGCGCGATCAAGTCCTCGTTGGCATACGCCTCCACCGCCGCGACACCGGCCGCGCAGGAGAGCGGATGACCGCAGTACGTGAGCCCCGTGTAGAGCATCTCGTGCTCAAGGCGCGCAGCGACATCAGCTGACAACACCACCGCGCCGAGCGGCAGGTGTGCACCGGTGAGGCCCTTGGCGAGCGTCATGATGTCGGGTCGGCCCGCTTCGCCGTGGCGCTGCCAGGCGAACCACTCTCCGCAACGACCGAATCCGCTCATCACTTCGTCGGCGATCAGGAGCGTGCCGCTGCGTTGCGTCACGTTGCGAAGCGCTGGCCAGTAGCTGTCGGGCGGCACGATGCCGTTGGTCCCGGCGTCGACTTCCATCAGCACGGCGGCCACTTCGTGCGCACCCTCGCGGGCGATGAGTTGCTCCACATGCTCAGCAGAGCGCAGTCCGCACTCGGCATCGGTGCCGGGGCCGAATGGTGAGCGGTACGCGTAGGGAGGCAACGCATGAAGTACGCGCTGCGCGGTGGGGTCCGAGGCCGCGCGAGTCCGGGAGTCTCCTGAGTACGCCATGGTCGCGTAGCTGGCGCCGTGGTACGACCGGTCACGCGCGATCACCAACCCGCGAGCGCGCCCCTGTGCCTGCCGCGCGAACTTCACCGCATGCTCGTTGGCGTCGGCACCGCCGAGCGTGAAGAAGACGCGCCCACCAGTGAAGCCGCTCTTCTCGAGCAGCAGCTCGGCGAGCCGAGCGCGCGGTTCGGCCCCCCAGGCGTTCGCGATGTAGCAGAGCCGGTCGGCCTGAGCCTTGATCGCGTTCACGACGGCCGGGTGCTGATGTCCGAGGTTGCAGCACTCGGACTGGCTCGACAGATCGAGGATCCGCTGTCCGTCCGCCGTGAAGAAGTGCGCGCCTGCGCCGCCGACCACGGTCGGGGCGTCCCAACGATCCTGCGTGGTCCAGCTGTGCAGGACCGACTGTCTCTCGGGAAGGTGGGCGCTCGTGCGGGCACTCATGATGGCGGAATATACGGTCCCTGCCGCTGTGTGCATTGCGTGGCTTCTCGGGGCCGACCACCTTTCGCCGCCATGTCATCTGCAACGAGCACGTCCGCACGGTTCCTGGCGCTCACGCGCTCGATCTCGCCCCGCATCGTGGAGTGTGAGATCACGCATATCGACCGTACGCCGATCGACGTGGAGACCGCGCGGGCGCAGCACGCCGAGTACACCCGAGCGCTCGTCGCGCTCGGGTGCGCGGTGCAGGAGGTGGCACCTGCCCCTGATCATCCGGACTCGGTGTTCATCGAGGACACTGCCGTGGTGTTCGACGAGATCGCGGTGATCACGCGGCCCGGCGCCGAGTCGCGCCGCGGCGAGACGGCTGCGGTGGAGCGCGTGCTCGCGCCGCTTCGGCCGCTCGCGCACATCACGGCGCCCGGGACGCTCGACGGCGGCGACGTGTTCATGGTCGGCAAGCGCGTGTTCGCGGGCCGCACAGGCCGCACCAACGACGCGGGGATCGTGCAACTGCGCTCGGCGCTCGCGCCGCACGGCTACACGGTCGAGGCGCTCGACGTCACGGGCTGCCTGCATCTCAAGACGGCGGTGACGGCGGTGGACGATCGTACCGTGCTGCTCAATCCGCAGTGGGTCGACCGAGGCGCGCTCACTGGGGTCGACGTCATCGAGGTCGACCCGACTGAACCCATGGGCGCTAACATCGTGCGCGTGGGTGAGGCGCTGCTCTACGGCGCGTCGTATCCGCTCACCGCCGCACGGCTCGAGGCGCGTGGGTACCGGCCTGTTCGCGTGGATGCGTCGGAACTCGCGAAGGCGGAAGGGGCGGTGACTTGCTGCTCGCTGATCTTGCGCGCGTGAGGTGCTCGTCGCTGGTGTTGTGCGCGGCGCTCTTGGCTCCTGCTGCCAGCGCCCAGAGCGCTCCACAGGCCGCAGCTCCCGCGACGCTCACCGGCGTGCTCATCCCGTCGGGAACCGCGGCACCGATCCTGGATGGGCGCCTCGACGACGCCGCCTGGCGCGCCGCGAAGCCGATCACCGACCTGCGGCAGCGCGAACCACTCGAAGGGGTCGCCGCGAGCGAGCGCACGGAAGTGCGCGTGCTGTTCGACGAGACCACGCTCTACATCGCCGTGCATGCGTTCGACAGCGAACCGGACAAGGTCATCGCACGCATCCTCGAGCGCGACAAGATCATGGTCGCGGATTTCGGCGGCACGCCGCAGTTCGGTGGCGACGACGGCGTTGCGCTGTTGATCGACGGCCTTCACGACCACCGCAACGCGATGGTGTTCGCGACCAACGCCAATGGTGCCGAGTTCGACGCACTGCTCACGGACGAGGGGCGCGAGTTCAACGTGGACTGGCGCGGCGTCTGGCGCGTCGCGTCGGCGCGCACCGCCGACGGCTGGTCGGCGGAGTTCGCGATCCCGTTCCGATCGCTGCGGTATCAGCCGGGCGAGGCCGAGTGGGGCCTCAATGTGTTCCGGATGATCCGTCGCAAGAACGAGGAGGCGCTCTGGCAGGGGTGGACGCGCGACGGCGGCGGCTTCGCGCGCGTGAGCCTCGCGGGACACCTCAATGGGCTCGAAGGCCTGCCGCGTCCCCGCCGCAACGTCGAGGTGCGCCCGTATCTGCTCCTTGGCTCAGACCGTGAGCGCGACGAGAACACCGACCAGCTCGGGGACACGCCGCGCCGTGGCATCGGCGGCGAACTCAAGGCGCAGGTCGGCCCCGGGCTCATCCTCGACGCCACCGTGAACACCGACTTCGCGCAGGTCGAGGCCGACAACGTGCAGGTGAACCTCACGCGTTTCTCGCTCTTCTTCCCCGAGAAGCGCGAGTTCTTCCTCGAGAACGCGGGCGTGTTCGAGTTCGGAGCGCGCGAGTCGTTCGGACCGCCACCCTTCCTGATGTTCTTCTCGCGGCAGATCGGCATCGCGGAAGACGGTCCGGTGCCGGTGCTCGGCGGTGCGCGCCTCACCGGCCGCATCGGTGACCAGACGGTCGGACTGCTCTCGATGGTCACCGACAGCGCGTTCGACCAGGGCGTGACCGCGTTCAACGTGCTGCGGCTCAAGCGCGACATCGGTGGCAACAACTACATCGGTGCGATGGCGACCGACCGCCGTATGGGCAGCGAGTACAACACGGTCGGCGGCGTGGACTTCAGCGTGTGGCCC
>JANOWT010000371.1:0-1798 GCA_031418115.1 Gemmatimonadota bacterium | reverse complement strand
CGAGCGCGACGGTCGCCTCTTCGCGCTCATCGAGTGGTTCGGACTCTACCCCCTCACCGAGGTCGACCGGGACCACCTGAGATTCCCGGCACACGGCCTCTACGCGGGTGAGACGCTGCGCATCGACCGCGACGCGGCCGGGCGAGTGCTCGCCCTCGATCTGGGAGGAGTTGTCTTCGCGCGACGCGCGATCGCGCCCGACGAAGGCGTCACCTTCAGGATCACGCCGCGCCGCCCGCTCGACGACCTTCGCCGTGAGGCGCTGGCCGCCACGCCGCCCGCACAACCGGCGGATCGCGTCGCCGGTGATCTCGTCGATCTCACCTCGATCGACCGGCGCATCAGGCTCGACGTGCGCTACGCGACCAGCGACAACTTCATGGGCGCACCCATGTATGACGTCGCGCAAGCGCGCCTGCAGCGACCGGCCGCTGAGGCCCTCGGACGCGCGCAGCAAGCCCTCGCAGCCGAGGGCTTCGGGCTACTCATCCACGATGCCTACCGGCCCTGGTACGTCACGCGGATGTTCTGGGAGGCTACGCCCGACTCGCTTCGCGTCTTCGTCGCCGATCCGGCGAACGGATCACGCCACAACCGCGGCGCGGCCGTGGACCTCACGCTCTATGACCTCGCGACCGGGCGCCCGGTGACGATGGTGAGTGGCTACGACGAGTTCTCGCCGCGCGCCTATCCGTTCTATCCCGGCGGCACCGCGGAGCAGCGCTGGCTGCGCACACGATTGCGCCACGCCATGGAGCGCGAAGGCTTCTTCGTCTACGAGGCCGAGTGGTGGCATTTCGACCACGCCAGCTGGCGGCGCTGGACGGTTGGGAACGTTCGTTAAGCCGCTAGGCGGAGAGCGGCAACTCCATCTGCACGAGCCGAGCGGGTCGGCGAGCGCGGGCGGGTGGTGGCGCGCGGCGCACCCGAGGCGCGTCGGCCACTTCCGGTTCGACCGCGTCGTAGGCCGCAGCGTCGGCCGCAGAGTCGGGCGCCGAGTCGGCCACATCGGCGACCATCGGTGATTCGCGCAAGAGCTCCGCGGTCTGGTGACGCAGGTGCATCGCTCGGAGAGGCGCGGCGAGTGAGTCGCATCGCCCCTGCGTCAGTGCATCCGCTTCGTCTCGGACCATCGCCGGCAGGATGCGAGCGAGTGGATGCGCGAGCAACCGCAGCACCTCCGCGGAGTCGCGGATGGTGAGCGCGTCGATCAAGGCGTCGAGGTAGGCCAGCACCATCGCTCCTTTTTACCGTTAGGTACACATTGCAACTATGTACGGTACCCGGCAAGTGGGGCGAGGTGTCACGGTCGTGTCGCGATCACGGCGCCGTCTGGCCCCCCGGACGGTCCCTAGCCTAGCAACTCGAACCGGACCGAGCGCCGCACCCCACGTCGCATTCTCGGGGCATACCGGAAGAGCTGCGCCGGCCGGCCGCGGCCTTCGGAGCGCCACGAATCGGTCGGCTCCACGAGATAGGCGCCTTGGAGCGCGCGCCGAAAGCTCGCCTTGTGCAGGCGACGCCCCAGGAGGAGCTCGTACACCTGCTGCAACTCGGAGAGTGTGAACTCTGCGGAGAGCATCCGGAACGCGATCGGCGCGATATCCATTCGGTCGCGCAACGCCCAGACCGCCGTCTCCACCATTGCCTGCTGGCGCGATGCGAGCCCGGCGAGCGCGGTCACCGCGACCCACTCCATTCCTTCCGGTGCTGGCGTTGCGGTCGGCACCACCGCCACATAGCTCACCGAGAGCAGCGCACCCGATGGATGCCGCCGGCCATCGCCCGAGGCGCCGAC
>JANOWT010000370.1:0-12060 GCA_031418115.1 Gemmatimonadota bacterium | reverse complement strand
GTACGGGTGATCGACGAGCTCGATCATCTCGACGAGTGAACCGTCCGGCGAGAGTCCCGAGAGCCGCATCCCCTTCTGCTGCATCGTCTCACGGTACTGGTTGGACACCTCGTAGCGGTGCCGGTGGCGCTCGTTGATCTCTGGCTTGCCGTAGATCTCCGCGGCCTTCGACCCAGGCTTCAAACGGCAGGCGTATGTGCCGAGGCGCATGGTGCCGCCCATCTCCTTCACGTTCTGCTGCGACTCGAGCAACGAGATCACAGGGTTCGCGCACTCGGGCGCGAACTCGCTCGAGTTGGAGTCGTCGATGCCGCAGACGTTGCGCGCGAACTCGATGATCGCGATCTGCATGCCGAGGCAGATGCCGAAGAACGGCGTGCCGCTCTCTCGTACGGCGCGGATCGCTTCGACCATGCCCTCGACTCCGCGCACGCCGAATCCGCCCGGCACGAGCACGCCGTCGAACTGCTTGACGAGCTCCGCCGCCTTGGTGGCGTCGGTGAAGAGGTCGCTGGAAGTCCAGGCGATCTCGACCCCGACGTCGTTCGCGATGCCGCCGTGGATCAACGCCTCCTGCACGCTCTTGTACGAGTCGGCGTAGTCGGTGTACTTGCCGACGATCGCGATCCGCACCTTGCGTGGCGGCGAGAGCACGCGATCCACAAGGGTCTTCCACGCGGAGAGGTCTGGCGCCTTGGTATCGAGGCCGAGCTTGCGACAGACGAGATCGTCGAAGCCCTGCTCGTGGAACACGAGCGGGATCTGGTAGATCGTCTTCACGTCGCGCGCCTCGATCACCGCGCCGAACTCGACATTGCAGAAGAGCGCGATCTTGCGCTTCACATCCTCCGCGAGCGCACGCTCCGAGCGACAGACCAGGATGTCGGGCTGGATACCGATCTCCATGAGGTCGCGCACGGAATGCTGTGTGGGCTTGGTCTTCACCTCGCCGGCCGCGGCGATCCAGGGCACGAGCGTGAGATGCACGAACAGCGTGTTCTCGCGTCCCACGTCATGGCGGAACTGGCGGATCGATTCGAGGAACGGGAGCGACTCGATGTCGCCCACCGTCCCGCCGACCTCGACCACGACCACGTCGTTCTCCGGCGCCACGCGGCGCACGGCGCTCTTGATCTCGTCGGTGATGTGCGGGATCACCTGCACCGTGGAACCGAGGTACTCGCCGCGACGCTCCTTGGTGATCACGTTCGAGTAGATGCGCCCGGTCGTGATGTTGTTCGCCTGCGTCAGCGGCCGGTCGATGAACCGCTCATAGTGCCCGAGGTCGAGGTCCGTCTCGGCGCCGTCGTCGGTCACGAAGACCTCGCCGTGCTGGAACGGCGACATCGTGCCAGGGTCGACATTGAGGTAGGGGTCGAGCTTCATCATGGTGACGCGGAGTCCGCGTTCGACCAAGAGCCGCGCCAGCGACGCGGCGGCGATGCCCTTGCCGAGCGACGAGACGACGCCGCCGGTGACGAAGACGTACTTCGGGGAGGACTGCGGAGTGTTGGGCGTCATCGGGAGGGTCCGGTGCCGTGGGTGGTCCAGTGGGCGTTGGCGCGGAGGAGGTCATCCTCGGTATTCACTTCACCCCACGAGGGGGCCTCGACGATCGCGACACCCATCGCCAGTCCACCGGCGAGGGCGCGGAGCTGTTCGAGCTTCTCGACGAGTTCGAGCGGGTGCGGCGGCAGCGACACCCAACGGCGGAGGGCATCGCGCCGGGCTGCGTAGATCCCCATGTGCTGCAGGACCATCGTGTCACGGATCACCGCGTCGGCGTCGTCGCGCAGGAACGGGATCGCGGCGCGGGAGAAGTAGAGCGCCCTGCCATCGTCGGCGCGCACGACCTTCACGCAGTTGGGATCGCCCATGATCTCCGGTCCACGGCGCCCGGCCGCGGTGCCGAGCGCGAATCCATGGTCCCGGACCATCGCGATCGCCCCGGCCATCGCGTCGCCGCGCATGAACGGCTCGTCGCCCTGCACGTTCACGATGATGTCGTGATGCGCATGGTCGGGATGGTCGGCGACCTCTGCCACGCGGTCGGTCCCTGAGGGGTGCAGTTCGCTCGTGAGCATGGCCTGTCCGCCGGCCGCGCGCACCACTTGTGCGACCTCCTCGGACTCGGTCGCCACGACCACTGCGTCAGCGAGCGCGAGGCTCTGGACTCGCTCCAGGACCCGAACAACGAGGGGCGCGCCACCAAGGAGGCGCAGCGGTTTTCGGGGGAGGCGCGTGGCCCCGAGCCTGGCGGGGATGACGGCGAGCGTGGTCATTCGGAGCTCACCGGATAGGGTCGCGCGCACGCAAAATCCACGCCAGTCGAATCTATGGTGGCGTTCTCTTCCGACAAGTGGGGCTCACAAACCTGTGCTTCGTCCGGATTTCCACGGCAAAAGCTCGTGATCCTCGCGGGGAGGGTCCAACTCAAGTCCGGAGATGACCGGACGACACTGTGGGGGTCAGCACCCTGACCTCGCCCTCAGCCCGGAGTCCGTCCATGAAGCTCGCTCCCTCGTCCGTCCTGCGACGGCTCTTCGCCGTCGTTCTCCTCTCCGTCCCGGCTGCGCTTCACGCCCAGGACGAGACCATCTACAGCCCGTCCGAACTCGACAAGCCGGCATCGCTCTCCTCGACGGAGATGACCGCTCGCCTGCTGGCGCGCTCGTATCCGAGCGCTCTGCAGCGCGCCGGGATCACCGGCACCGTGCAGGTGCAGTTCGTGGTCGACCAGACCGGCAAGGTCGATCCCGCGTCGATCAAGGTCCTCAGCAGCACCGTGCCCGCACTCGCCGAAGCCGCCGCTGGCATCGTCGGTGAGATCCGCTTCCGGCCCGGTCAGGTGAAGGGACAGCCCGTCAAGTCGGTCGTCCTGCTGCCGATCGTGTACCGCTAGACCTGAGCGCCCGATCCCCTCCGGGGTCGGGCGATCGGCGGTTCTTCGCGTCGTTCACCACTATGGCCCACCGCGACCTCTCCCAGCCATGCCGACCTTTCTGAACTCGATCAGCCGCAAGCTCCAGGCAGCGCTCCTGACCGCCGCCCTCGTTCCGATGGCGCTCTCGCTCACGCTCGCCGTGAGCAAGTCGCGCAGCATGGTCGCCGAGCAGGTGGGTGCGGCCCGGGCTGACGGGGCGCAGCAGGTCGCGCGCTACCTCGACCGCATGCTCTACGAACGGGCCCTCGAGCTCAAGGCTGGCGCGGCCACAGGGGAGATCGTCGCGGCCGCCATGGGCTTCGGGGATTCCGCGTCGACCAAGGCAGCGCTCGACGCGTTCCGGTCACGCTCCGGGCTCGTGCATGCGGCACGCATCTACAGCCTGAGCGGTGCGCTGATCGCGGAGAGCGGCGAGCATGAGTCCACGCCCGCCGTTGGCACCGACTGGTTCTCCAAGGCCAAGACAACGAATACGCCCGCCTTCGTCGGCCCAGTGCAGCGCACAGCCGGTGGACAGCTCACGGTCCGCATCGCCGATGCGGTCGAGTCCGCTGCCGGCGTCTCGGGCGTGATGGTCGCTGAGGTGGACTGGCAGGCGATCACAGCTGCCGCACTGCAAGCGGTCGAGCGAAAGACCGACGCTGGCACCACGGTAGCGGCGTTCGTACTCGACGCCGACGGCAGGATCGTCGCGGCGAGCGACGCGACCCTGATCTTCTCTTCAGCCGTCGACGATGAGGCGCTGCGCGAGGGGATCGCCACGCACGAGAGTGGGTCGATCGTCGCCAAGTTCCGGGGCGTCAACACGCTCGCAGGGTTCTCACCGATCGTGACGCAGGGCAACAACGCAGCGATCTACACCGGTTTCGGCGACGGCAAGGCAAGCGTCCTGATCGCGGAATCGACGCGTTCGGCGTTCGCCGCCGCTTCTTCGATGACCACGTTGCTCATGATCGTCGCACTCCTCGTGGCGATCGTGGTCGGTGCCGTCGCGACATCGATCGCGCGGAAGATGGCGCGCCCGATCAGCGATGCTGCGGACCTCGCCGAGCGACTCGCGGTGGGCGACACCCGGCAGGACATCGCGCCGCTCGAGGGACAGGATGAGACGGTCAAGATGACCGCCGCACTGCGCAGCCTGCTCGTCTACCTGCGTGGCCTCACGGCGGCGTCGGAGCAGGTCGCGCGCGGCAACATGCACATCACGGTCGATCCCAAGTCAGAGCACGATTCGCTCTCGCGCGCCTTCGCCACCGTGGTGCGCGTGAATGCCGACCTGACCCAGGAACTCGGACTCATCACCGAGCAGGCCGCGGCCGGGCATCTCGATGCGCGCGCCGACGCCTCGCGGTTCGAAGGGGACTTCCGCACGATCATCACCGGCGTGAATGCCACGCTTGACGCCATCATCGCGCCGATCACCGAGGCTTCGGCGGTGCTCGAACGGCTGGCACAGCGTGACCTCACGGCGCGTGTGGTCGGCAAGTATCAGGGCGATCATGCGCGGATCAAGGACGTCGTGAACATGGCGGCCGAGAACCTCGACCACGCCCTCGCGGCTGTGGCGAGCACCTCGGAGCAGGTCGCGACGGCCTCAGGGCAGATCGGTTCGGGCAGCGAAGTGTTGGCATCACGCGCATCGCAGCAGGCGGCCGCACTCGAGGAGGTCTCGGCGTCACTCAATGACTTCGCGAGCGTGACCCGACAGACCGCGACGAACGCAGAGCAAGTGCGCGAGCTCGCGGGCAAGGCACAGGGCAGCGCCGCGAATGGAGCGGCCTCGATGCACCGGCTCTCCGAGGCGATCGGCCGCATCAAGGCCTCGAGCGACGCGACCGCCAAGATCGTGAAGACGATCGACGAGCTCGCGTTCCAGACCAACCTGCTCGCGCTCAACGCGGCCGTCGAGGCCGCCCGCGCCGGCGACGCTGGCAAGGGCTTCGCCGTGGTCGCCGAAGAGGTGCGCAACCTCGCGATCCGCTCCGCAGACGCGGCCCGCAACACCTCGAATCTCATCGAGGAGTCAGTGCAGAACGCCGACGGTGGCGTCCGCATCAACGCCGAAGTCACGCAACAGCTCTCCGAGATCAACGATCGCGTGGGCAAGGTGGGCGAGGTGATCGCCGTGATCGCCGACGCCGCCGCGCAGCAGCGTCTCGGTGTGGAGCAGATCAACGGCGCGATCGACCGCATGAACGCGACGACGCAGGAAGTCGCGGCCAACTCCGAGGAGTCGGCGAGTGCGGCGGTGGAGATGGCGTCTCAGGCGGAGCAGCTCAGCGAGCTCGTCGCTGGGTTCCAGCTCACCGAGCGGCGTTCGTCGAGCAGAGTCTCGGCGGCGCTGAAGTCGGTCGCGAGACCTCCTGTTCGGCAGGTGCGGCGGGAGCCGGTGCGGGCGCGCTAAGGACGCGCGCTAGCGGTGCGTTCTAACGGCGCGCGCTGAGCGCGCGACCGTTCAACGGGGGAGTGCGGGCTCAATACGATACCGGACGACGTACTCGACGTCGAGCGAGTCCCACCGGACAGCGTAGACGTCATTTCCGATCGCGGTGTGGAATATGACGCGTCGGGGCAGCTGCACACGCCCGAGCAATCGTCCGGTAGGCGAGAAGACGTCGTAGAGGGTCGGGCGCGGTTGACTCTCCTGACCCGGCCTCACCGCCGGGAGCTCGGCGGCGGGAATAGCGATCGCCGGAGTGCTCAGTTCCACCCAGATGCGACCGTCGAGCGCGACCGTCAACTGCTCATAGGCGGGCTTCTCCTTCGGGATGTCCGCGACCGTCCACGACCAGTTGGGATCGGTCTGCCGGAGCCCGGACTCCACCAACGCGCGGTGCTCGCTGCGCTCGGTCGCAGAGACCGGCACGGGCGTGAACTCGCGATCGATACGTACGGGCTTCGATCCCTCGCGGTGCGTGAGGTAGAGCACGTACGGATCGCCCGGACCGGAGACGATTCCGCCCGTCGGCGAGACCTTGGCTACGGACTGGGGCCAGAACGGGAACGTGAACGAACTCGCGCCGCGGCCATCGGGGGTCTTGGCGATCAGCGAAGGCGGCGGCCCGCGCCATACCGGATACGGGATGGAGTCGAGCACTCCGCCGGCCGAATCGAACACGATCACTCCGAACGTCCCACGACTGAAGTCGACGGGGTCGCTCGCGAGCACGGCCCAGGCGTAAGTATGTCCCGCCCGGTCGGCCCAGAGCATGTTCTGGCCGAAACGACCCGAGAAGGGGACGCGCCACGAGGTCAGGAACGCCCCCGTGTCAGAATACGTATTGAGTCGCGCTCCGGTCGCGTCCCAGATGACGATGCGGTCATCCGGGAGGCGCGCGATCCCGTTCACCTGCTCGAACTCGCCGGGACCTCGGCCCTTGTTGCCGATGTTTCTGACGAACGCTCCAGTCGAGTCGAATCGCCGCAACGCCGGCACCTGAGCGTCGTAAACGAGGAAGCCACGGTCCGCGGTCGGGAGGACAGTCACGACCCATCCGAACGTCTCCTCCTCCGCCCCATCCTCGGCGCCGATCTCCACCTCCGCCACGAGCCGCCGCACCTGCGCCGCCGGGATCTCGCCCGTGATCCTGATGCGGACTGTATCACCAGTGGAGTCCATCTGCGTGACCCACGAAACTCCGTCCTCCCCCACACTGTCGCGGCGAGTGTCGCAAGCGGTCACGCCGAGCATCGACATGAGCGTGAACACGATCGGACAGAGTCGACGCATCAGCGTGGCTTCCGGGCGAGAGTGAGGAAGTTCCCGAGCAGGCGCCGCCCCTCCGGCGTCCCGATCGACTCGGGATGGAACTGCACACCGTACACCGGATGCTCGCGGTGTCGCAGCGCGTGGATCTCCGTCGCGTCGTCAAGCGCCACTGCCGTCGCTTCGAGCGCCGCGGGTAGCGACGCGTGCTCAACGACCAGAGAGTGGTAACGCATGACCTCCAACGGATTCGACACGCCCTCAAAGAGCTCCGTCGCATCATGGCGAATGCGCGAGACCTTGCCGTGCATCACACCGCGCGGTGCCCGGATCACACGCCCGCCATATGCCTCGCCGATCGCCTGATGCCCCAGGCAGACGCCGAGGATCGGCACCGAGCGTCCGAACCGCTGAATGACCGCGACCGTGATCCCCGCCTCGCTGGGAGTGCCCGGCCCCGGTCCGACCACGATCGAATCCGGCCCCAACGCCGCGATCGCATCGAGCGTGATCGCATCATTGCGGACGACGAGCGGGTCCTCACCCAACTCGCCGAAGTACTGGACGAGGTTGTAGGTGAAGGAGTCGTAGTTGTCGATGACGAGGAGCATGCGGGATGAATCTCGGTGTGAGGCACGCGCTCGGCAACAGCAACAGCAACAGCAATCGCCACAGGGACACAGGGGACACAGGGGACACAGGGGACACAGGGAACGACGGAATCGCAGTTCCCCTGTGCCCCCTGTGCCCCTGTGGTGAAATCAGTTCGCCGTTCTCAGCACAGAGCACCCGATCAGCAGGCCGGTCCGCGCCGAAGCCGCCACCTCACCCCCGCGGATGGAACTGCTTGTGCACCTGCCGCAGATGCTCCCGATCGACATGCGTATAGATCTGCGTCGTCGAGATATCCGCATGCCCGAGCATCTCCTGCACCGCACGCAGATCAGCCCCGCCCTCGAGCAGGTGCGTCGCGAAGCTATGCCGTAGCGTGTGCGGCGTCACGGGCTTCTCGATCCCCGCCTTCTCCACGTACTTCCGCAGGATCTTCCACGCGCCCATCCGCGTCAGTGGCCTCCCGCGCGCGTTCAGGAAGAGCCGGCCCTCCCCCGCTCCCTTCTCGAGCACCGGACGAAGCTCACGCACATACATCGCGATCGCCCCCACCGCCTTTCGACCGATCGGGACCAGCCGCTCTTTCCCCCCTTTGCCGAACACGCGGACGACCATCTCGTCGAGCACGATGTCCTTGGAGAGGATCCCGATCCATTCGCTCACGCGGAGCCCAGCGGCGTACGCGAGCTCGAGCATGGCGCGGTCGCGGAACGCGAGGGCTTCGTCGAGCGAGACCGCGCCGATGATGCGGTCCACCTCGACGGCGGAGAGCACCTCCGGAAGCACGCGCCACTTCTTGGGCGTCTCGAGCTGCTCGCTCGGATCCTTGATCACGACCCCTTCGGCGAGGAGGAACCGGTACCAGGTCCTCACGGCCGATATCCCGCGCCTGATGCTGCTCGGCGCGAGGCCCAGGTCCTTCAGGTGGTAGACGTACTCGCGCAAGTGAGCCGGCGTGAGATCGCCCGGCGACTGGACGCGCTTCACCACCGCCCAGGTGGCGAGTCGCGCGAGGTCGCGGCCGTAAGCTTCGTTGGTCCGCGCGCTGCTCCCTTTCTCGAGCGACAAGAACTCGTCGAACCGTTCGAGGAAGAACTGCCGGGCGATCTCGTCGGGCGTCGCGGTCACGACGGGAATCTACGCGCCTGCGCCCCGACGGCGTCGGCGCCACAGTCGCCAACCCACCAGCACCAGCACGAGCGCCGCGACGATCGCGCCGAGCCCGACGTCGCGCGCCACCACCTCGAGTTCGTGTCGCACCGACGCCCAGTCCTCGCCCACGCGGAACGCGATCCAGCTTATGACCCCGTACCAGAGTCCCGACGCCACCGTGAAGATCAACGTGACCTCCCAGAGCGGGATCTTCAGCGCGCCGGCCGCCGCCGGGACCACCGCCCTCACGCCTGGGATGAACCGGCTCACGAACAGCGCGACCCAGCCGTACTGCCGGTACGCATCCTCGACCTTCTGCTCCGCCGCCTCGAGCTTCACCTCGGCATTACCGAACCCCATCTTCCCGATCCTGTGCGCGACCCACTCCGCGCCGAACCGGCGGCCGATCCACCACATCACGAGCGCACCGAGGATGCTGCCCGACGTCACCATGAAGATCGTCGGAGCGAGCTGTCCCCCCGCCCGCGCCGCGAAGAACGCGAGCAGCGCCGCAGCGAGATCGCCGGGCATCAGCGGGAGGATCCCTTCGATCAACGACGCCAGGAAGATCATCAGGTAGATCGACCCGAGCGATGCGCCCGAGAGCCAACCGGTCAGAGCTTCCACGTCACTCCTTCGCGACGCGCATGAGGGTCGCGACGACGATGCAAGCAACGCCTTCGCCGCGGCCGATCCAGCCCATCCCTTCGTTGGTCTTTCCCTTGATCATGACGTCGTCCGACTCGATACCGAGTGCGGCGGCAAGTCGCTCCCTGATCGCCGGCCGATGCGGACCGACCTTGGGCGTCTCGGCGATCACCGTGATGTCGGCCTGCGCCGGCGCCCAGCCAGCCGCGCGCACACGCGCAACCGCGAGCTTGAGCATCTCGATGCTGTCCCGGCCCGCGTTCTCGGCGCTCGTGTCGGGGAACATCTCACCGATGTCGCCGACTCCCGACCCGCCAAGGATCGCGTCGGTGAGCGCGTGGCAGACCACGTCGGCATCGGAGTGTCCGGTGCAACGCACGGACGCGGGGATCAGCACGCCGCCAAGGATCACACCGTGACCCTCCACGAAGCGATGCGAGTCGTACCCTATTCCAACGCGGACGTTGAGCTTCAACGGACGCTCACGCGGCGGCGAACGATGAGGCGGGCTCCGAAGCGGGCGAGGAGGCGGGCGCGATGATGCTGTAGTCCTGCCGCCGACGCTGTGGCGTGAAACCCGCCTCGCGGATCAACTGCTCCATCTCCTCGATGCTCGTACGGTGCGTCGTGTTGGCCGCCGAGACGACGTTCTCCTCGAGCATGAGCGAGCCGAAGTCGTTGCAGCCATAGTGCAATGCGGTCTGCCCCACCTTCAGCCCCATCGTGACCCAGCTCGCCTGGATATTCGGGATGCTGTCGAGCACCGTCCGCGCGAAGGCCGTTGTGCGGAGATACTCCACCGCGTCGGTCTTCTGCATGTGGCTCATGGTGGGTGTGTTCTCGGGCTGGAGCGGCCAGCAGATGAATGCGGTGAAGCCCTTGGTCCGGTCCTGCACCGCCTTCAAGCGCAGCAGGTGTTCCACCCGCTCGGCCATCGTCTCACCGATCCCGTACATCATCGTGCACGATGTCTTGAGGCCTTCGTTGTGCGCGATCTCCATCACCTCCAACCAGCGGTCGGCACCCGCCTTCTTCTTGGCGACCTGGTCACGCACGCGCTGCACGAGGATCTCGCCACCACCGCCAGGGATCGAGTCGAGCCCGGCCTTCACCAGCTCCTGGATCACCGTCCGCGCGTCCATCCGGTAGAGCGTGCTCCAGAAGTCCACTTCGCTCGGCGAGAAGCCGTGGATGTGGATCGGATGGTTGCGCTTGATGTACTTGAGCAGCTCGAGGTACCACTCGAACGGGATGTACGGATTGTGCCCGCCCTGGATCAGGATCTGCACGCCGCCGATCGCCTTCACCTCGTCGATCTTCGCTCCGATCTGCTCATAGCTGAGCGTCCAGCCCTCGTTGTCCTTGGGACGGCGGTAGAAGGCGCAGAAGCCGCAGTCGGCGACGCAGACGTTGGTGTAGTTGATGTTGCGATCGACGATGTACGTGACCACCGGCTCCGGGTGGAGGCGGCGACGCACGGCGTCGGCGGCAGCCCCCAGCTCCAGCAGCGGTGCCTTCGTGTAGTACTCGAGGAGATCGGATTCGTGGGACATGTGAACGGCAGATGTGAGGTGGGAGGTGGGAGATGGGAGAGAACAGCCCTCTCATTTCCTGCCCCCCGCAGCGGGTAGGAACGCGAGCTTGCCGCGCGGCACGCGGCCGGCGAGCTCGAGACGTCGGAAGAACTCGGTCAGGCCGTCGAGGTCCTTGAGGCGCAGTCGCCAGTCGAGTCCGTCGAAATAGTGACGGCACTCATTCACCGGCACACCAGTAGAGCGCGCAGCCTGCGCTGAGAGTTCCGGCAGGTGGGCGAGTCCCCAGTCGCGCGAGGCGATCAGCGAGGCATGGACTGCCAGCGCCTGCGCGACCGGCGCGGTGCGCTGCGCGACCCAGACCGCGAACACGAACGGCAGTCCGGTCCACGCCTTCCACTCTGCACCCAAGTCGTACACGTGCTCGTAACGGGTGTCATGGGCCTCGGCGAGCGGATGCCCGGCGCTCTGCAGCATGAGGGCCGCATCGCCGATCACGAGGCGCGCGGCGAACTCCTGCTGGCCATCTTTCGACAGTGCATCGGCTTCGGCGTCGCCAGGCACGAACTCGGGACGCGCACGCCAGACATGTTCGAAGAGCAGTTCCAGCAGATGCACACTGGTCATGGACGAGCGGCTCACCAGTACCCGCTTGCCGGTCAGCGACTCCGCCGGCGCATGCGAGAAGAGCATCACGCTCCGCACCGGACCGTCGCACGAGATCGCGAGGTCGGGGAGCAGCAGGTAGCGCTCACTGTCGCGCGCGTACTCCACTGCCGAGACGACCGAAACGTCGAGCGCTCCCTCGACCATCATGCGGTTGAGTGCTGTCGGGACGCCATCCACCAACGTCGCCGCGAGCGGCACGATCCCACGGTCCACCGCCCCGTACACCGGGAAGCAGTTGATGTAGGGGATCCGGCCGACGCGCACGGCTACGCCGCCTCGGCCTGCTCGAACGTTCGGATCACGTTGTAGAAGCTGTCGCGCTCGGCAGGGATCTTCCCTGCTCCGCGGATGAGTCGCAGCAGGTCATCGAGCGACATCGCCTGCTGCGTCTGCGCGCCCACGGCGTGGTAGATCTTCTCACGCACCACAGTGCCCTCGAGGTCGTTCACGCCGTAGTGCAGCGCGATCTGCGAGAGCGATGGACTGACCATGATCCAGTGGCTCTTGATGTGCGCGAAGTTGTCGAGGAAGAGACGCCCCACCGCGAGGTTCTTCAGGTCATCCACGCCGGAGGTCGCGATCCCCTGACGCTTGAGCTTCTTGCCGAGCTCGTTGTCGTCGGGGTGATACGCGAGCGGGATGTACGCGAGGAATCCGCCGGTCTCGTCCTGCAGGTCGCGCAGCAGATGCAGGTGCTCCATGCGGTCGGCGTACGTCTCGACATGGCCGTAGAGCATGGTGCTGTTGGAGCGGATGCCGAGTGCGTGCGCGGCACGATGCACGCCGATGTAGTCGGC
>JANOWT010000369.1:0-7622 GCA_031418115.1 Gemmatimonadota bacterium | reverse complement strand
GCTGCGACCTTAATCCTTTGGGGCACGTTCGTGGGTGTGGGGCACTGACGCCGGGCGCCGGGGGGGCGCGGGCCTTCTGTGCTTTCCGGGCTTGCCACCGCCGTGACTGTGAGCCGAGGGTGAACTCGACTGCAGCGCGTGGGGTCAGTCGTGCAGACTCAGGCGCGCAGGTAGTCAGACTGCCAATCCTTGATCGCCGCCTTGATCGACTTCTGGTCGGCGAACTCACCCTTGAGTGTGCGCTCCACCAGCGACGCCATCTCGGCGTCGCTCGCGAACCGGAGCGCGACGAGCTGAGACACCTTCAGTTCATGGAAGCGCGCGGCGAGTGCGGCCGGGAGGATCTCCTTCAGGCGCAACCGCATCTCGAGCCGGATCACGCGGTCCTGCACGCGCAGGGCCATGATCCGCGATGCGAACACGCCCACCGCGATTCCGAACGTGTAGATCGCGGAGATGAGATTCTCCCGGTTCGGCGCGATGATCGCGCTCCACGCGAAGAAGAAGAACGCGAGCAGCGTGATCGGCATCGCGACGAAATGGAACAGCGGTTGCCAGGCCGCATGGCTCTGGGCGCTCTGAGGCTTGTTCGGCATAGGGGGCAGGCTGGAGGGTGAAGGATGGAAAGAAGAAGCTACTGCATCCGTGCTCACGGAGTCGTGTGCGCCTCTCGCGCATGCCGTTTGAGTCGCGCCACCATCGCCGTCAGTCCGCTCTCGCGCGCACTCAGGCCGAGTCCCTGCATCATGCGTTGAACGAAGTCGTCCGGGATCGCCAGCGTCGTCGCCGGTGGCTCGCCGTTCACGGCGCTGAACACGATCGAGAGGAAGGCGGCGATCGTGGGCGACTGGCGCAGGTTCACGTCGGCGTAGAAGTGCATCCTGCCGTCCTGCACCTCGGGAAAGAGGTCGACGCGCGTCTGGCACTCGGGCACCGTGTAGGCCGCGCGGTCGAGTGCGGCGAGGCGCTCGGGGAGCGGTTCGAGCTTCTTCGCGTAGCTCACCAGCGACTGCATCTTCTCGTCGCGAGACATGGCCGCGAAGCGGTCGAGTACACGCGCGATCGACGCGGGGAGCGCGCTCCTCGGCGTGGGGAGCGGGCGGTCCGGCGCGGTCACGCCACATCCGTGCGGATGTTCGCGAGCAGCCGAGCGTGCGGTGCGGTGAGTCCCCAGCCAGCCACCACATGCTCGCGCGCCGAATGGCCGGCGACCGGCCAGGCCGCGCGCGCGACCCAGGCACGCGAGAGCGCATTGCGGAGTGCCTCCTCCGTCACCGCCGACGCGACCCAACCGGTGCGCCCCTCGATCACCAACTCGTCGTTGCCACCCACCGGCGTGACCACCGCGGGCCGACCATGCGCCATTCCCTCGACGAGCGCGAACGGCGACCCCTCCGACCGCGACGGGAAGACCAGCAGATCCGCCCCTGCGAAGGCCGCGCTCACGTCGCTGCCGTGCGGCCTGATCACCACGCGCGACTCGTCGAACCCGTGCGACCGCGCGAGCCGCTCGAGTAGCCGCGTGTGCGTACCGCCACCCTGCAGCGTGAGCACCCACTCCCGTGAGCGCCACTCCGGCGCGGCGAGCGCTTCGAGCAACAGATCCTGGCCCTTGTACGCCGGGTCGAATCGCGCGAGGCAGAGCAGGCGCACTGGGCCCTTGGTATGCACCGGATGCTCGCGCATGGTGCGTTCACCGGCGGCGAGCGTCGCCGGCGTGACGCCATTCACGGCGTGTTCCATGTTGGCGAGCGCGGTACCGAGCGCGCGTTCGAGAGCGTGCTGATTGCGCTTGCTCACCGAGAGCACGCGCCGCGCGCCGCGCGCGAGCGCCAGCGCCGCGTCGGTGCGATCGTCGTCGGCGAAGTGATAGTCCTCGTGTGCATGCTGCAGTACGAGCCAATACGGTGTGCGACGTTCGGTGCACGCCTCGCCTGCCGGGCCGCACCAGTTCATGTCGCCCATGCCGGCGAGGTTGAAGAGCACGAGGTCAGGTGCGATCGCGTCGAGCCGCGTACGCCAGCGTGTCGACTCCGGCACCTCGCCGCCGATCATGCGCCGCAACAGCCGTTCGCGGAATGGCGGCGGCGTGAGCTCCGTGAGCGCATGGAAGGTGACGCGACCGTCGGCGAAGGACGCCGGGTCGGCGTCCCGGTACGCGTGCGGCGCGAGCACATGCAGATCGAGCGCATCGGCGACCACGGGATCCATGACGAAGTGCCGCCACAGGTTGTGTGCTCCGCCCGGCGCGCCGATGAAGCTCACGATCAGTACGCGCGGCTTGAGTGCGCTCATGGCGCCACCGTACCGCGCTGCTCGTCGCGCGGTGCATTGGGCTGTGCGTTGCGATCGCCCTCGCGCACGAGCACCCACTCCGCCGACTCGAGGTACGCGCAGTCACCAGCGGTCCACGCGTAGTCGTCACGCGCGACACCATCCATGGTCACCTCGAACGGGCAGATGTCCGTGAGCGCGTCGAACATGGTGTTGGTGCGGCGGTCGGAGAGGTAGGCGCGCACAGTGTACTCGCCCTGGAAGAGCCGCGCACGCGGCACCTCGAAGCGCAGCGTGTACTGGCCCGCCTCGCGGCGGAAACGCGTGGCGGCGTCGAAGCACCAGAGATGCACGATATTGCGCTCCTCGGCGTCCACCAGCTTGCACGAGAAGCAGAGCGTGCTGGTCGGCTCGGCGATGCTGAGCTCGAACTCGAGCCGCAGCGGTTCGCCGCAGCGGTGAATGGCCGCGGGGTCCGAGGTCACGACGCGCGCCACTCGCACATGGTTGCGTGCCGGCGCGACGGTCGTGCCCGCAGCGCCCGACGTCGCGCCGACATCCGCCGCGCGATACTCCCCCGCGCGCACCTCGCCCCCACCCTGCAACGCACGGTACTTCGCGATCCCCTCGGCCGTCCCGCCATCGAACACGCACGACCCCTTCTCCAGCAGCAGCACCCGCTCGGTCAGCGCCGAGACCGCCTGCATCGAGTGACTCACGAAGATCACCGTGCGCCCGCCGCTCGCGACCTCGCCCATCTTGCCGAGGCACTTCCGCTGGAACTCGGCGTCACCCACGGCCAGCACCTCGTCGACAACGAGGATCTCGGGTTCCAAGTGCGCTGCGACCGCGAACGCGAGCCGCACGTACATCCCGCTCGAGTAGCGCTTCACCGGCGTATCGAGAAAGCGTTCCACCTCGGCGAAGGCGACGATCTCGTCGAAGCGCGCCGCGATCTCGCGGCGGCGCATGCCGAGGATCGCGCCATTGAGGAAGATGTTCTCGCGCCCGGTGAGCTCGGGGTGAAAACCGGTGCCCACCTCGAGGAGCGAGCCCACGCGTCCGCGCAGTCGCACCTCACCCGTGGTGGGCGGTGTGATCCGGGAGAGGATCTTGAGCAGGGTGCTCTTGCCGGCGCCGTTGCGCCCGATGATCCCCACTGCGCTCCCCGTGGGGATCGAGAACTCGACGTCGCGCAGCGCCCAGAGTTCTTCGTCGGTCTTGCCACCGAACGGCGCGCGCACGAGCTGCGAGAGGCGCTCAGGCAGCGTCGTCGCGCGCGGCCGCTGCGAGATCAGGTAGCGCTTGCCGAGTCCGTGGGCCTGCACCGCCACGCTAGATGACATCAGCGAACCGTCGCTCGAGTCGGCGGAAGACCACGCTACCCAGCGCGAGAGACACGAACGTCGTGAGCAGCGCGGTCACCACGTGCTGAGTCTCGGGCATCGCCGTGCCGAGCAGCGAGGCGCGGAGCCCTTCGATGAAGACCGCGACCGGATTCAGATGATAGAGCGCCTGGTACTCGAACGGCACGTTCGACGCCGAATAGGCGACGGGGCTCGCATACAGCAGCAGTTGGATCGCGACCGGGAGGATGTGCTGCACGTCGCGGTAGCTCACCATGAGCGCCGCGCCGACGAATCCGAGTCCGAGCGCGAGGAGCACGAGGGCGAGCGCCCAGAACGGCGCGAGCAGAAGTCCCGCGCTGGGAGCGACTCCGCCGAGCAGCGCGAGCGCGAGCACGATCACCACCGCCACGCCGAAGTCGAGGAGTGCGGCCGGCACGGTGGACGCCGGTAGGACCGCGCGAGGGAACCAGACCTTCGAAATGAGTCCGGCGTTCTGCACCAGCGATCCGCTCGCGCGCGTGAGCACGCCGGCGAAGAGCCCCCACCCCGCGAGCGAGGCGAAGGTGAAGCGGAAGTAGGGGACGCCTTCGCTGGAGAGTTCCGCCACCACGCCGAAGACGAAGGTGAAGATCAACGCCCCGAGCACCGGCTGCAGCACTACCCAGGCCACCCCGAGCACCGTCTGCCGGTAACGGAGTCGCAGGTCGCGGTCGGCGAGGCTCCACATGAGGTCGCGAAAGGCCCACACGTCCCCCACGACGCCGAGCGACCGCGCGCTGTCCGGGCGGATAACGAGGACCGGCGGTCCTGCGTATTCAGGGGACTGGGAGGGCATCGTGGAGAAATAGGCCATGCCCCTCCCGGGAACACAATCCCGTTCTCGACAATAGATACCACTATGCCCAACACCGACCTGCCGTCCAGCGAGATCACACCCGAGGGTGTGTACTTCGATCGTCGCAAGTTCCTCACTGCCGCCGGGCTGATCGGCGCCGGGCTCGTCGGCGGGGCCACGCTCCCGCTCTCGCCCCGCTCCGCCGGCGCGCAACAGCAGGAACAGCAGCAGCGCTCGCTCGGCACGCCGTACGGCCTGCAGCCGACCGACGTCGCGACGCCCGAAGAGGACGTGACGAGCTACAACAACTTCTACGAGTTCGGCACCGGCAAGGACGATCCGGCCGCCAACGCGCAGGACTTCAAGGCGCGACCCTGGACCGTGAAGGTCGAGGGCCTCGTCGCCAAGCCGGGCAACTATCAGCTCGAGGATTTCCTCAAGCCGTCCAAGGTCGAGGACCGCATCTACCGCATGCGTTGCGTCGAAGCGTGGTCGATGGTGATCCCGTGGCGCGGCATCATGCTCGCGGATGTGCTCAAGCGCGCACAGCCGACGAGTGCGGCCAAGTTCGTCGAGTTCACCACGCTCATGGATCCGGCGCGGATGCCCGGCCAGCGCTACCCCGTGCTCGACTGGCCGTACAACGAGGGTCTGCGCCTCGACGAGGCGATGAACCCGCTCACCCTCCTTGCGACGGGAGTGTACGGAAAGGACCTGCCCAACCAGAACGGTGCGCCACTGCGATTGGTGACGCCTTGGAAGTACGGCTTCAAGGGGATCAAGAGCATCGTGCGCATCCGTCTCACCGCGACCATGCCCAAAACCTCATGGAATCTCGCGGCAAGCAACGAATACGGCTTCTACGCCAATGTGAATCCCGAGGTCGATCATCCACGCTGGAGCCAGGCGACGGAGCGCCGCATCGGGATGTTCCGCCGCATTCCTACGCTCCCGTTCAACGGGTACGCAGCGCAGGTCGCGTCGATGTACTCGGGTATGGATCTGCGTCGGAACTACTGAGTTGTTGACTCGTCCGTACTTCGGTATCGCCAAGCAGCCGCGCGGGTTCTCCGCGCTCCTCTTCCTGGCCGCGTTGCTGCCCGCGCTGCTGATCGTTCCGGCGATGCTCGGCGACCTGTTCTTCGGGTCGAGCTGGCTCGGGTCCGATCCCACGAAAGCCGGGGAGCACCTGCTCGGCGAGTGGACGCTGCGGTTCCTCTTCGCGACGCTCGCGATCACGCCGTTGCGCCACCTCACCGGGTGGAACTGGCTCGCGAAGCACCGCCGCACGCTTGGGCTCTTCGCGTTCGCATATGTGTGCCTCCACCTCCTCACCTGGACTCTGCTCGACGTGCAGCTCATCGTAAGTGAGTACGTCGGCTGGGCCGACGTGTGGAAGGACCTCACCAAGCGGCCCTACATCACGATCGGGATGCTCGCGTTCGTGCTCCTGGTGCCGCTCGCGCTCACGAGCACACGCGCCGCGATCGCGCGCATGGGCAAGCGGTGGCGCGTGCTGCACCGGCTCGCGTACGTGGTCCCGATCCTCGGCGTGATCCACTACCTCATGGCGGTCAAGAAGGACATCGAGGAGCCGCTGGTGTACGGCGCCGTCCTCGCGGCGATCCTCCTTTGGCGCGCTCGGATCGCCAGCCAGCGGGCCGCCGTCGCCTGAAAGGGCCGCGAGAGGGCGTCGCCGCGATGAGCCAGCGCCTGAGCCAGCGCCTGAGCCAGCGCCTGAGCCAGCGCCTGAGCCAGCGCCTGAGCCAGCGCCTGAGCCAGCGCCTGAGCCAGCGCCTGAACCAGCGCCTGAACCGGCTCCGAACACGGTAGATTGTGCAGGTGATCACTCCCCGCGCTGCCACGATGTACGATTGTTTCGCGATCGCCGCGCCGGGGCTCGAGACCCTGGTCGCGCACGAACTCACGACGCTCGGCGTCGCCGCCGCGAAAGCCGTGCCCGGCGGAGTGGAGTTCAAGGCCGACGCCGCGCTCCTCGCGTCAGTGCAACTGCGCACCCGCACCGCGAGTCGCGTGATCGTGCGCCTCGCACAGTTCCGCGCCACGGCCTTCCATGAACTCGAGCGCGCCGCGCGGCAGGTCGAGTGGCGCCGCATTCTCCCGCCGGGGGCGAACTTCCGCCTGCGCGTCACCTGCAAGAAGTCGCGCCTCTATCACTCCGACGCGGTCGCCGAACGTGTGGCGGCGGCGATCGTCCGCAGCGTGAAGGGCGCGACCTTCGAGGGCGGCGTGCAGCAAGACGACGACCGCGATGAACCCGCGGAACTGATCGGGGAGCTCGACCCGAAAATGAGACACGCCTCGCTCTCGCCGGCGAACGCCATCTCCAAGGGCGTGGCGAAGGCCGTCGCCAAAGCGGTCGCGAAGACGGTGGCCAAGTCGAGCGGTGCCGCTGCCGAGCCGACCGGCCTCCCGGCACAACTCTTCGTGGTGCGATTCGATCACGATGAGTGCACCATCTCGGCCGACGCCTCGGGCGACCTGCTGCATCGCCGCGGGTACCGCCTCGCGGTGGGACGCGCACCGCTGCGCGAGACGCTCGCGGCGGCCATGCTGATCGGCGCCGATTGGGACGCGACCACACCGCTCGTCGATCCGATGTGCGGCTCCGGCACGATCCCGATCGAAGCGGCGATGATCGCGCGTCGGATCGCGCCCGGGCTCGCGCGACCGTTCGCAGCCGAACGGTGGCCCGAGACGCCGACCAACGCGTGGCCCGATGCACGCCTGGTGGCCAAGAAGGAGATCCTCCCCAAGGCGCCCGCACCGATCGTCGGCGTGGACCGTGACGAAGGCGCGATCGCCAATGCGCTGGCGAACGCGAAGCGCGTCGGCGTGCTCGGCGACATCGAGTTCCGTTGTGCGGCGCTCTCGGCGCTCGAGGTGCCGGCCGTGGCGGAGCTGCCAGCCGTACCCGCAGTCGGCGGTCAGCCGCGAGGCCTGCTCATCGCGAACCCGCCGTACGGCGTGCGCGTCGGCGACTCGAAGCCGCTCCGCGACCTCTTCGCGCGCTTCGGTCAGGTGGCGCGTGAGAAGTGCGACGGTTGGCGTGTGGCGCTGTTGAGCGCAGACCGTGCGCTCGACGCGCAGACCAAGCTCCCGTTCACGCAGGTCTTCGCGACGAGCAACGGCGGGATCGCCGT
>JANOWT010000368.1:0-2252 GCA_031418115.1 Gemmatimonadota bacterium | reverse complement strand
GCGAGCCCGCCGCAACGGCGCGGCGGTCTCTTGCTACGCGCGGGGCCGGGCCTGCGGGAACACCCCCGACCCGCCTTGCGGTTCTTCCGACGCGGGCGACTGGTCTCTTTCTGGGCATGTGCAAGTATTTCGGCGGGCGACGTCTCCTTGGCGAACCCAACCGGGAGATCCTGTGTATCGCAGTATCATGGTACCTCATCTTGTTCGCGCCACTGTTGTTCGTGCGCTCGTTGCTCGTGCACTTGCTGTGCTTCCGTTCCTCGGCACTGCGGTCGCGGCGCAGCGTCCGGCCGACGCGAAGGTCGGCCCCGAGTGTGGCACGCGCATGTGCGTGAGTGCGCCCTGCCCACAGCCGCCGCCCTGCACGACGCGCGGTGTGGAGCGGACGTCGCGCGAGGTGCGCGTGACGTTGGACGGTCGCGTGCTGCGCTACGAGGTCACCGAGCAGTGGACCAATCATGGCCGCGCGATCGGTGAGGCGGACTATGTGTTGCCGCTGCCGCGCGGTGCGGCGTTCGAGGATCTCGCGCTCGAGATCGACGGCGAGATGGTCACGGGCGAAGCGCTCGCGGCTGGTGAGGCGCGCCGCATCTATGAAGAGATCGTGCGCCAGCGCCGCGACCCTGCGCTCGTCGAGTGGATGGGGCTCGGTGTGCTGCGTACGCGGATCTTCCCCATTCAGCCTGGCGAGACGCGCACGGTGAAGGTGCGCTTTCGCGCGGTCGCCGAGCGTGAGGGCGATGCGCTGCGCGTGGATGTGCCGGCTCCGCGGGGGCAGGGGACGAATAGCGGGACCGCACTCTCGTTGCGCTGGCCCGCCGGTGACGGCTTTGGTGAGGCCTGGTCGCCGACGCACCGCGTGGTCGTCGGGCGCGATGGCGAACGCCGTACCGCTCGCGTGATGGATGCGAACGGCACGGTCACCCTGCTGATCCCCGTGCGCGACAACGATCGTGCGGCGATCTCGGTGCTCACGCATGCACCGCAGGGTGAGGATGGCTACGCACTCATCACGCTCGCACCGCCTATGCTCGTGCGGCACTCGACTCCGCGTGACATCACGTTCGTGATCGACGTCTCGGGCTCGATGGCTGGCGAGAAGCTCGCGCAGGCCAAGGCCGCTGGGCGCCAACTGCTTGGCTCGCTCGGACGCGAGGACCGCTTCAGGATCATCGCGTTCTCCAATGATGTGGACGAGTTCCGCGACGGCTGGACGGTCGCGACATCGGCCGAACGCGCGCGCGCCGAAGCCTGGCTCTCGGAGTTGCGCGCCGTGGGCGGCACGAACATCGCGGGTGCGTTGGAGAGTGCGCTCGAGGCGGAAGAGCGGTCCGGCCGACTCGCGCTCGTGCTCTTTCTCACCGATGGTGCACCGACGGTGGGTGAGCGTCGCCCCGAGCGGCTCGCCGCGCGTGCAGGAGAGTTGCGCGGTGCGCGCCGAGTGTTCACCTTCGGCCTCGGTGCCGACGTGAATGCGTCGCTGCTGGAACAGGTGGCGCTCGACGGCGCGGGGACCGCGCACTTCGTGCGACCGGAGGAGGATGTGGAGCGCGTGGTCGGCGTGGTGGCGCAGCGGTTGTCGCGGCCAGTGGCGACGAACCTTCGGGTACGCGCCGCAGGTGTGCAACTGCATGCGATCCAGCCCACCGGGCGACTCGACCTCTTCGCGGGTCAGGAGCTCACCGTGCTCGCGCGCTACCGTCGCAGTGCGATCCCGGTGGGGTTCGGGCAGGAGAATGGTGGGCGCATCACGATCACTGGCGAGACGCCCGATGGTCCAGTGACCTGGGTGGCGCAGGCGCAGTTCCCTGCTCGCCGCACCGGCGACGCATTCGTCGGCCGTCTCTGGGCGACGCAGCGCGTGGGGTGGCTGAGTGCCGAGCGCCGCAAGAACGGTGCGTCGTCGGAACTCGATGGTGAGATGAAACAGCTCGGCGAGAAGTGGGGGATCCCCACGGAGCTCACGTCGTACCTCGTGCTCGAGCCTGGGATGCAGGTGGTGCAGCGTAAGAACGGACAACGTCGCATCGCGCCGGAGCGCATCTTGGACTCGCCGAACTCGGTCTCGACCATAGCACCGCGCAGCAGTGATGCGCGTTCGGGTGGCGGAGTCGCTGGTGGTGTCGCGAGCGGCGCAGCGAGTCCGTCCCCGACAACGGGCGCGGTGGGCGCTGAGCGGAAGGAGACCGAGTTCGATCGTGCCAAGCAGGCGGCGAGCATGCGCGAGTCACGCTCTGTGGCGGACCTCGTCG
>JANOWT010000367.1:0-13189 GCA_031418115.1 Gemmatimonadota bacterium | reverse complement strand
GACGTTGTACGACTGGGCCGAGCGGCGTGGTGTGGGGCACACGATGCTCGCGGCGGCGAAGCTCGTACTCGAGGGCGAGCTCAACGGCAGCGCGAGCATGGTCTATTTCATCATCGACGAAGGCGACGTGCGCCGGATCATGACGCACCCGCAGACGATGATCGCGAGCGATGGTCGACTCACGCGCCCCGGCGATGGCGTCCCACATCCACGCTCATACGGCACCTTCCCGCGCGTGCTGGGCGAGTACGTGCGTGCGCAGAAGGTGCTGACGCTCGAGCAGGCAGTGCGGAAGATGACGGGCATGCCGTCCGCCCGACTGGGCCTGCAGGGTCAACGCGGCTGCGTGACCGTGGGCTGCTTCGCCGACATCACGATCTTCGACGCGGCGACGGTGGGGAGCCCGGCGACGTTCGTGCAGCCGCACCAGTACGCGACGGGGATCCCGTTCGTGATCGTAAATGGTGTGGTGGTGGTCTCGCAGGGCGAGATGACGGAGGCGCGGCCGGGCCGAGCGCTCACGCGCAGATAAGGCAAGAGGAGAAGAAGGGAGATGGGAGAGGGGAGAAGTGAGAGGCGCAATACTCGAACAACGCCCCCTCCCACCTCCCACCTCACGCCTGTAGTACGTGAGATACCCCCGCGACCCTTTTTAGGAGGTCGCGGGGGCTCTCGAACCCCGCTGGTGGCGGAAGAGTACCCAGTTCGTCGCCGCCTGAGCGGCTGGGCCTCTGCTCCTTCCTGCGATGGACGGACCACTGCAGGTGTCGTTCTCACGAACGACTCGTACTCGGCCAGCGACCCCGTGTACGGCACAGTGGATCGAACTGCCGCTGTGCATTCCTCCTGACGGCGTCCCGCGGGAAGGATCCATTCGCGATTTACGTCCGTCTCGCGAATGCAGGACCAATGCTCACCTGGGTCTGGTGCGGCACAATGGAGATTTCCCTGACGGCGGTGTGCGGGGTGGTCGGGAACTGCAACTGCCTTCACCACAGGGGCACAGGGGACACAGGGAAGAACTCGAGCAGTTCCCTGTGCCCCCTGTGCCCCTGTGGTGAAAAGCAGTTCGCCGTTCTCACGTCGACCACGCGATCACGAGCCGCCGTCAATCGCCGAGCGTCTTCTCGGCCTTGCCGACCACCTGCTTCGCCTTGCCCACCATCTGATCGGCGACGCCGTGCGCCTTGAGCTTCACATCGCCCGTGGCTTCGCCCAGCTTCTCCTTCAGCTTCCCCGTGATCTCGAGGACCTTTCCCTCGGCATCGTGCTTCGTGCTGTCCTTCATGTTGCCTCCGCTCTTGGCGTTGTGCGTGGGGGTCTTCCCGTCGGACACGGATGATGGCGGCCCCGCGCTGGCTCCCACAATCGCCCGATCGGGGTAGAGCCTCCTCCCACGCCCTCACGCCATGACGGGGTACGCCTGCCCGATGCAGCTCCCCTGTTGCGAATGCACGCCGGCGCGTGAGGTGAGGTGCACGTTGCTGTCGCGCTCGAACACCATCACGAAGTCAGAGCCTCCGAACTGGAAGTACCCGAGCTCCTCACCCTTGCGCAGCGTGACGCCGACCTCTGCGGTCAGCACCACTGACGAGACCTGCGCCATCCCGATCGGAAGACAGGCGACGAGCCCAATCGGCGAGTCGAGAACGACCAGGCCGCGCGTCTGCACGAACTGATAGCCGGTGCCGTCGCGCGTCGTGAGCGCCTTCACTTCTCGGCCTTCGACCACCGCGGTGCCGACCCCAACGTCGAGGTACGCCTGACCCTGCAGCACGCGCGCCTCGAGCACCTTCCCTCGCACCGGCGCGTGCCACCGGTGGTAGTCGAAGGTGTTCAGGAACGAGTGCGTGAAGACACCTCCGTTGAATCGATCAGCGTACACGCTCCCGTCGAGCAGCTGGTGGATCGACCACTGCATCCCCTTGATCGAGAGCTTCGGTTGCTCGACGTAGATGCGCGAGCGCTGGCTCACCTGCCACCACCCGATGAATGTCGCATCACTCGGCGCGACGAGCACGCGATCGTCGCCAGGGGCGGCGAGAGGGCGCATGCCCGGCTTGGCATGCCGCGCGAAGAACTGATTGAAGGTCTTGTAGCCGCTCGGCGGCGGCATGTACTCATCCCAATTGAAGATCGGATCGTCGCGGAAGCTCGCGACCTCGGCGGCGGACGCGAGCGTGTCGAGGTAGGAGCCCCACGCCTGCGCGAACTCGACGATCCAGGCCGAGAGCGGCGAAAGTGGCACCGACGTCTCACCAGGCGTGATGGCACTCTGCAGCGACTTTAGTGGCTCCTGGTCGAGGACGAAATAGAACTGGACCAGCCGGTCATAGATGAAGCGCGAGTCTCCGCGCTCGCGTGGCGTCCAGGCGACGAGCGCATCGACGAACGCGAGATAGTCGCCGAGAGAACGGACTTCGCGCATGCTCGGTACGTCGTGCGCCTGTACGGCGAGGATGGCGCGCTCGAAGTCCGCGGTCCATCCGTGGGTCTCGATGAGCGAGACGAGCTTCTCGGTGATGCCGTGCATAAGAGCCTCGCGATGTGGAGTACGGCGCGCTCCGTGCGCTGCGGCGCAAGCGCGTCAGCGCACAATGTCGCGACCGCGGGCACTCGCGAGCCATCGCACGAATGGGGCGTGCGGGTCTAGTCACTTCGGGCGATGATCCGCGTTCGGCTACCAGGTGGTCCAGTGCAACCAGCACAGTCCGACCCACCGACGCGTTCCCTGCTCCCCCTGTGCCCCTGTGGTGAAAGCAGTCCACTGTTCTCACCACTCAACACTGAACCCGATACTCGGCAACAACCCCAGCGACGCATTCCGCACCACAGCACCAATCCGTGGATCCCACTCCTCATTGGAAATGTTCGCGCGACCGTACACGTTCTGCACATCCAGGTAGCTCACCAGCTGGACCCGTCGCAGACTCCATCGACGGTCCACGCGTAGGTCGAGCGCATGGAACAGTGGGAGCCTCCCGCCTTCGTTCCATTGGGTGAAGTCGCGCTGCCCCGCGTTCGGTCCGCTCGTGATGATCGGCGTGAGCGGCAGCCCTGTGGCCACGCGGAACTTGCCACTGAGCTCCCACTTCGCATTGGGGCGCCAGCCGAGCACTGCATTGCCGATGAACCGCGTATCGAAACTCCCCGGGCGGCGCACACCGTCGGCGCCGTCGAAGGTCGTTCGGCTCACGCTGACGCTCGCGACTCCGAAGAGCGGGATCTCACTCAGCTGCTTCTGTACGAGCGCTTCGACTCCCATCGACCGTCCAGTGGCCACGGCTGCGAGTGGCTCGAGTCCGAACGGGATGTCGCTCGTGACGTCGTCGAAGCCCGCCGGTGCCAGCACCGCCTGCGGACGGAAGACGCGCCGCGGATACCCCGAGTACCGCTTCGTGTACGCCTCTAGTTGCAGCTTGAGATCAGCGCGCGGCAGGTGCTCGATCCCCACCACGCCCTGATCGGCCTGGAACGGTGGCAGTTCACGATTGGACGCGTCGCCCACCAGCCAGATGAATGCCGGCGCCTGCCAATAGCGGCCGAGGCTCGCCGTGAGCGTGGTGCGATCGGAGAGCGCGTAGCGCGCGCCGAGCCGCGGGCTCGCACGCATCGCGCTCGCGAGGAATCCGTAGCGATCGACGCGGAGCCCGGTCGTCGTGCGCAGTCGCGCGCTCGCACGCCACGCGACCTGCCCGTACACCGCCTGACGTGATGCCGTGAACGAGGTGTCGAGCGCGAGGGGCCGCGGTACACCGTTCTGATCGCGACGGAGCGCACCGGGGAGCAGCAGATCGTAGCGCAGCGTGCTCGCGTACTTCGCGACCGCGCCGCCGGAGAACTCGACGCGCGGCGTCGCTTGAATGGAAAGATCGGCGCGCAGTGAGTTCTCACCTTCAGTTGAGAAGGCGCGAAAGATCGTGTTCGGCGGGTCGAGTGAGTCGTTCTGAATGGTCTGGAAGCGCGTCCAGGTGCGACCGAGTGTCAGGTCGAGCACGCCGCGGGTGAGCAGTCGCCGCCACGTGAGGCCCGAGAAGTACTGCTGCTGCGACGGCGCGACCACGCGCGAGTTGTCGTAGCGCTTCTCGGCGTCGTCGTTGAAGAACGTGACCGTGCCGTCGGCACCGATCAGCAGGAACGAGAGGGTGTTCCGCGTGCCCACTCGCTGGACCACCTTGAGTTGACCATCGGAGTAGGCAGGGACGAAACCGAATCCTGCGGCCTTGAACAGGAAGTCGAGATACGAGCGTCGTGCACTGAAATAGAAGGAGCCATTCTCACCGAGCGGACCCTCGGCGACCGCAAAGCCACCGGTGGCCGAGAGTGTGAACTCGCCGGCGAGGCGCTCGCGGTTACCCTCGCGCAGTGTGATCGAGGTGACCGAGGCGGTGCGGTCGCCGTACTTCGGCGCGAACCCGCCGGTGGAGAAGCTCGCACCCTCGACCGCGTCGACATTGATCAGCGAGAGCGGCCCGCCGGTGGAGCCCTGTGAGCCGAAGTGATTGATGTTGGGCACTTCGATGCCGTCGACCAGGAAGAGATTCTCGAACGGCGCGCCACCGCGCACGGCGAGGTCGTTGCGCCCCGGCTGCGTGACACCCACACCGGGGAAGAGCGCGATCGCGCGCACCACGTCCTCCTGCACGCCGGGCGCGCGGCGGATCGCCTCGGAGGTGAACGACTGCGTGCTCGTCGAGGCCTCGAGTGAAGGGAGGAAGTACGACGCGGTGACCTGTACCGCTCCAACATCGACAGCGACCGGAGCGAGACGCACCACGACCGTCGCCGGTTTGCCGGAACCGACCGCGATGTCGGGGACGACGAGTGGCGCATAGCCGATCGCGCGCACCTGTAGCCGCCAGATGCCGGGGGTGACGCCGGTGATGGTGAAGCGACCGCGCGCATCGGCGAGCGCGCGACGATCTGTGCCGACGAGTACGACCTGCGCCCCCTCGAGCGGCGCGTCGGTGCCCGCAGCGAGCACGGTGCCGGAAACGAGACCGGTCGCCGCCTGTTGGGCGACGACCGGCTGTGCCAGCGCGACTGCGCTGGTGAGGATGAGGCCGAGGATGCGACGAAGGAGGTGCATCCCCGGTGAACGCTCAGGTCACATCCTTGGTTTCGGCGGCTTCACGAACTGATCGAGCCAGGTCATCATCTCCGCCAAGGTGTGCCCCACGCTCTCACGTGCCGCATAGCCGTGCGCTTCGCCGGGCAGTTGCACGTAGCGCACCGTGGCGCCATTGCCCTTGAGCGCCGCGTACATGCGCTCCGACTGGACCGGGAAGGTGCCCGTATTGTTGTCGGCCATGCCATGCACGAGCAGAATCGGCGTCTTGATCCTGTCGGCGTAGGTGAAGGGCGACATCGCTTCGTAGAGGTCCTGCGCCTGCCAGTAGCTCCGCTCCTCGCCCTGGAACCCGAACGGTGTGAGCGTACGATTGTACGCGCCAGACCGCGCGATGCCGGCACGGAAGAGCTTGGTGTGCGCGAGCAGGTTGGCCGTCATGAATGCGCCGTACGAATGACCGCCCACACCGATCCTGTCGCGATCGGCGACGCCCATGGTCACGATCTGATCGATCGCTGCCTCGGCGCTTGCGACGAGTTGCTCCACGTAGGTGTCGTTCGGCTCCTTCCCGTCGGCGCCGATGATCGGCATGGTCGGGTCATCCATCACGCCGTAGCCCTGCAGCAGTGCGAAGAGATGCGATGAGCCACCGGGCCGAGTGAAGCGGTAGGGCGAGCCGGTGACCTGCGAGGCTGCGTCGGCGGAGCCGAACTCGAGCGGGTAGGCCCAGAGCAGGAACGGGAGCGCACCATCGCGCGCCTTGTCGTAGCCGGGGGGCAGATGCACGGTCGCATGCAGTGTCACACCATCGCGGCGCTTGTAGCTCACGCGTTCGGTGCGCACACCGGCGAACTCAGGTGCGGGATCCTTGAACTGCGTGAGTTGACGCGGCGCGATGCGGCGCACGAGATCGCGCTGCCAGAGGTTGGGCGGCTCATCGACGGATTCACGTCGCGTGAGCAATCGCTCGCCGCGATCGTCGAGCATATCGACTACAGTCTCATAGTAGGGCGCCGTGGACTGGAACGCGCGCGTCGACTGGCCGGTGGTGAGATCGAATCGATCGAGGAAGGGACGATCACCCTCGGGGCTCGCGCCGTTGCCGCGCAGGAAGGTCGTCTTGCCGTCATTCATGAGATGCAGCACGGCCTGACCTCGCGCATCGCGTCGCGTGACGAACGCGCCGCGATCGCCGTAGCGGTCCTCGCTCGAGCGTTCCCAGAGCAGCCGCGGTGCGTTCTTGCCGCTGGGGTCGATCACCCAACTGCGAGTCTTGCGCTGGCGACCGTTGGCTTCGGTCGCGATCGCGAGGTCAGCGCGACCCCAGATGATGCCGCGCGCGCGCCATTCGGTCTCGACGAGCGTGGTGGGCTCGCCAGCGAACGGCGATGCGAGCGCGAGGATGCGATCGCGCTTGGGCACCTGCTTGGTCGGATCACCGTTGTCGAGTGCTTCGATCCAGGCGAGCGTTGCCGGCTGGTCGGCGCGCCACTGCGGATTGCGCGGTCCGGCCTGCGCGCCGTCACTGCCCCACGAGACGCGCTCGAGCAGTGGTCGCGACGCGAGTGTGCGCACCACTCGGCCCTCCGGCGTCCAGATCTCGATACGCGTGGGGAAGAAGTTGAGTGGGACCGAGTACGAGAAGGGCCGCGCGAGTGTGGTGACGAGCATCCACTCTCCGTCGGGGCTCAGCGTCGCACCGCTGATGATCGCGCTCGTGCCGATGGTGGTCACGGTGCCGTTGAGCGAGAGGCGTGCGAGTTGGCTGGTGGCGTAGTGCGCGAAGATCGCTTCGTCGTACGGGCTCTTGAGCAGGTCCTGATAGGTCGCGGCGCGGTCGGCGCTGCCGGTGAGTGCTTCCTGCACGATCGGGCCGAGCGGTGTTTGCGGTGCGACGGGCTCTGATCCGCGATCGGCGGGCACCAGCGTGCAGACGAGTGCTTCGTCACCGCTCCAGTCGCAGGGTGCACCGAGCACGGCGTTGAGGCGGCGAGTGGAGACTTGACGGGCGCTCTTGGCTGCGAGATCGCCGACCCAGAGTGTGAGTGCGTCGTCGGTGCTGACCACGAATGCGAAGCGGCTGCCGTTGGGTGACCAGATCGGCGCGCCGACCCCGGCACCGGTGGGTAGTGTCATCGCGAGTGGCGTGGGCGTGCCACCACCGATCGGCATGACGGAGATCCCGCGTGCTGGGTTCTGTCGCGAGGGGCCGCTGGTGCGTGGGTCTAGTCGGATGCCCGCGACGCGGTACTCGGGTGCGGCGATCTCGCTGATCGGTGGGAGGCCTGGGCGTTCGAGGAGGAGGATCGCGGTGCGATCGGGGCTCATGATCGCCGTGGGTGTGGCGGGCGCGTCGAGGATGCGTTGGATCACGGCGGGCGGCTGGCGGTAGGCGGCCTGCGCGAATGCGACTGTGGCGAAGAACGGGAGGGCGGAGAGTACGCGGACGAGCGCGCGTGCGCGGAGTGAGGCGCGGCCATGCCAGTGCGACTGCATCGGTTGAGGCTCCGTTCGGGGAGGGTGTGCTGCTCGATTACGACTGCCGGTGTGCTGGTGTTGGGACTTTGTAGATGGGGGCCTGGCTGGATCGGCGACGACACGGGTGGGCCGAACGATGTGCGCTGGGCGTACTTCCCCCGAAGCCGAGACCTCTCCACCTTCACGCAGCGGGAGTTGCGCTGATCACCTGATCCCGCACGCTCATCGGAGGCCTCATGTCGTTCCGCCGTCTGTGCACTCTGCTCGCGTTCCTTTCGCTGCCCACCATTGCCGCAGCCCAGTCCGTCGCCGGCACGTGGACTTCTCCCACGCCGCGCGGCGCTATCACCCTCACACTTCGCGTTAGCGACGGCGCGGTCAATGGGACGCTCGTCGGCAATGGCGTGTCGATGACCGTGAAAGGCACCGTCGACGCGGACGAGGCCTTCGGGACCGTCGAGGGCGGCGGTGGCACCGCGATCTTCACCGCGCATGTCGAAGGCTCCCGGCTCAACTTCGCGATGACAGAGAATGGCGCCAATGGGCAGCCCAGCCCGGGCACTGCACGCGAACTGATCTTCACGCGGAGCGGCAACGGCGCCGAGCCTATGGGCGCTGCGGCGCCCGCCCCGAGCGCGGGCGGCAGAGGGGCGAACCCCCTCGGCGGATCCACCGCCGGGGGAGCGACGGCGAACCCGCTCGGCGGCGGTGGTGGCGACCCTATAGAAGGGACGTTCCAGTCGAACGACCTGAACGTGGTCGTCACGCGCGGCGCACAGGGCTACAGTGGCGTGCTCTTCATGCGCGGCGAGGAGTACCCCTTCACCGCCACCGCGAGTGGCACTCGGCTCTCCGGTTCTTTCGCTGCAGCGGGACAGCGGTACCCGTTCGAATCGCGACTTGCCGGAGATGAGATGACGCTGGCGAGCGGCGGCAAGGACTATCGGATGATGCGGAAGGGCGCGGCGACGCCGAGCGCGCCACGCACCAGTGGCGGGATGCCTGCTGCTGCCGCGGCCGCACCTGCGCCGGCGAGCGGTGGGCTCGGACTCGTTGGCGCCACCGGCGTGCAGGAGCGACAGATCGCGCAGCTGCTCGTCTCGAGCGCCTGGTGCTACATGAGCTACAGTGGCGGCTCGACGTACACGGGCGGATCGTACGGCCGCACCAACACCCAACGCGTCGTGTTCGCCGCCGATGGGAACGGCACGACCACGGCGGGCGGTGAGAACTCGAACTCGGGCGGGAACGGCTCCGTCTACTCGCAGGGATCGAACGGACAGCGCTTCATGTGGAAGGTCCAGGGCATGAATCTCGTGCTGTCGCAGGATGGCGTGCAGTGGTCCCCGGTCCCGTTGCAGATCTACGACAACGGGTCGGGGGCGCCGATCGTGAAATCGCAGGGGAAGGAATACTCGCGCTGCAGCTGACCGTACGCGGGAGAAAGGTTTGATCCCAGGATCAGGGCCGGGCGACGCCGCTCGCAATCGAGTCGAGCAGCGGGAACTCGGTCCGCAGGTATCGGTTGCCTTCCCTCATGATCCGGCCCTGATCGGGCCCGCGGCCGTCAGGAGCCCCTTCGCCATAGCCGGCGTGCAGCCGCTCGACCACGTCCATCCCACGCACGACTTCGCCGATCGGCGCGAAGCCCATCCCGTCGAGCTGCGTGTTGTCGCCGAAGTTCACGAAGAGCTGCGTGGTGCGCGAGTCGGGTCCCGCTGTCGCGAAGACGACGGTGCCGCGCCGGTTGCTGGTGCGAACGGAATCGTCGGCCAGCGTCAGGCGATCGAAGACGGCGTCGACCGCAGGATCGCCCGCGAGTCCGAACTGCGCGATGAAGCCGGGGAGAACGCGGAAGAAGCGCCCGCCGGTGAAGAACCCGTTCTGCGCGAGATAGTACATGCGGTCCGCGCCGAGCGGAGCCCAGGCGCGACGGATACGGATCTCGATCTCGCCCTTGCTCGTGGTGAGCATGACGGTGAAGGAGTCAGGCGCCGTTGCGGCGAGTGCAGCTGGGTCGGGGGTGAGGAGTGCGGCGGGCGCCGAGCTCTCGGGAGCGCGGGATTCGCCGCGGCAGCCGGTGACCACGAGAACGGCGGCGATGAGCGGGACGAGGGAGCGCATTCGACTCGGTGTTGAGGACAGCGGGAATCCTATCGACGAGCATAGCGCGCCGACAGTATCGCTCGCAGAAACGGGGGTTCGCGCATGGTGGCGGGTAGCGCTGCCAGTGCCTGTGACGAACATTTCGCCAGTTCGGATCCACAGGTACGATCGCCATTCAGGGGAACCATGATCGCAATGCCCGCGCTGCCCCAGCTCGCCCGCCGAACCGTCCTGCTCTCCCTGGTGTCAGCGACCGTCGCGTCGTCCCAATCGGCGCCGACTACCACGGTCTGGTTCCGTCAACCGGCTCGCGAATGGAACCACGCCCTCCCCGTCGGCAACGGTCGACTCGGCGCAATGATCTTCGGCGGCACACGCGAAGAACACATTCAGCTGAATGAAGAGACGCTCTGGACGGGAGGCCCGTACGATCCGGTCGTGAAGGGTGCGAGTGCCGCACTGCCGGAGATCCGCCGATTGCTCTTCGCAGGCGATGTGCCGCGCGCGCATGATCTGTTCGGACGCACCATGATGGGCGTGCCGTACGAGCAGATGAAGTACCAGCCGCTGGGCGATCTGCTCATCGCGTTTCCCGGGCATGACAGCGTGACCGCTTATCGTCGCGAGCTCCTGTTGGACTCGGCGGTGGCGCGCGTGCGATACGTGGTAGATGGCGTGACCTTCACGCGTGAGGTGTTCGTGAGCGCGCCGGATCAGGCGATCGTCATTCGCCTGTCGGCCGATCGCCCCGGTGCTCTCACCTTCAACGCGACGCTGCATGGTGCGCGCAATGCAGCGCACTCCAACTACGGCACCGACTACTTCCAGATGGACGGCGTGGCGCCACATGGCCTGCGTCTGACAGGCAAGAACTCCGATTACCTCGGCATTCAGGGTCGGCTCACTTACGAAGCGCAGTTGACCGCCCGCGCAGAAGGCGCGCGCGCCACGGTCACCGTGGACTACCGTACACTCCGCGTGAGTGGCGCTGACGCGGTGACGATCGTGCTGGCGGCGGCCACGAGCTTCGTGAACTACCGCGATGTGAGTGGCAACCCGGCCGAGCGGGTGCGCACGGTGCTCGAGCGCACTTCAGCGCGCGCGTACGACACGTTGCTCCACGACCATGTGGCCGAACAACAGCGCTGGTTCGGGCGCGTGCGCCTCTCGCTGAGTGGCACGAGTGCCGACGTCCTCGCGCTCCCCACCGATGAACGCATCAAGCGGTTCGCCTCGGCGCCCGATCCCGATCTCGCTGCGCTCTACTATCAGTTCGGCCGCTATCTGTTGATGGCCAGTTCACGACCCGGGACCGAAGCCGCGAACCTTCAGGGCATCTGGAACGACAACTCCAACCCGTGGTGGGACGCCAAGTACACGATCAACATCAATCTCCCGATGAACTACTGGCCGGCGGAGACAGGGAACCTCGGCGAGATGATGCAACCGCTCGAACGTCTCGTGACGGAGGTCGCCGAGACCGGCACGGCGACCGCGCGCGAGCATTGGGGCGCACGCGGATGGGTTGTGCATCAGAACACCGATCTCTGGCGCGCCACTGCACCAATGGACGGACCGTCATGGGGCGCGTGGCCTGTTGGCGGCGCGTGGCTCATGACCAACGTGTTCGAGCACTATCGTTTCTCGGCGGACACGGCGTATCTGCGCCGCATCTATCCGTTGTTGCGCGATCAGACGCGTTTCCTTCTCGATGTGCTGGTGCCGTATCCCGGCAAGGGATGGCTCGTCACGGCGCCGTCCAACTCACCCGAGAACTATCCTGGCTGGCCGGGCAATGGTCGGTTCTTCGACGAGGTGAGCGGCATCTCGCTCACGGCGCGCACCATGGCCGCAGGTCCCACGATGGACATGCACATCATCCGCGATGTGTTGGGCGCGTTCGATGAAGCATCAGCACTGCTCCGCGCCGACAGCGCATTGGCCGCCGACGCACGCTCGGCGCGCGCGCGGCTGGCCCCGAATCAGGTAGGAAAGCATGGCCAGTTGCAGGAATGGCTGGAGGACTGGGACGATCTCGAACCGGATCACCGGCATCTGTCGCACCTGTGGGGGCTCTACCCGGGAAGCGAGATCACGCCGGAGCGCACACCGGAGTTGGCGACCGCTGCGGCTGTCACACTCGACAGACGGGGCACGGGTGGATGCGGCTGGTCATATGCATGGAAGATGGGACTCCGCGCTCGGCTCTACGATGGCGACAAATCCTTGGAGCAGTTGCGCGCGCTGCTCACGAAGTCATCGTTGCCGAACCTGTTCTCGTTGTGCGGACGCGCGATGCAGGTCGATGGGAATCTTGGGGCGTCGGCGGCGATCACCGAGATGCTCGTGCAGTCGCATCAGGACGCGATCCGCCTGTTGCCTGCGCTGCCCGCCGAGTGGCGTGACGGTGCCGTGCAGGGATTGCGCGCGCGCGGCGGAGTCGACGTGGATCTTGCATGGTCCAACGGTCAAGCGACGCGGGCCGAGCTTCGGGCGCGCGTCACGCGACTCTGCCGCATTCAAGCCAAGGGCAAGATCACGGTGACGTCCGATGGACAGCGCGTGCGCGTGGTGCATCGTGGTGCCGAGACGGTCGAGTTCGCGGTAACGGCGGGGCGCGCCTATCAACTGACGTTCAGTCGCGCTCCGTAGCGATTGACGTCGGCATCGACGTAGGCGTCGACGTCCGCCCGCACGAGTCGGATGTCGTCGGGCGTCGTGCGGCAACAGCCGCCGATCCAACTCGCGCCCGCACTCAGCCAGCGTGGGACATAGGCGGTGAAGCGATCGGCGGTGCCGACCCAGCACTGGGCGACGGCGTCCCAGGTCTCGCCGGAGTTCGGGTAGACGACGATCGGCTTGGTGGTGCCGGTCGCGAGTTCGCGAATGAGCGACTCGACCAACTCCGGTGCGACGCAGTTGACGCCGATCGCGACGACCTGCGGCACCTCGTTGAGCCAGCGCGCGCAATCGCCGATCGAATCGCCCGCTGATGTGTGGTGACCGTCGCGGCAGGAGAAGGTGATCCACGCATTGGCGTCGGGGCGCTCGCCGAGCAGTCGAACGAGCGCTGCGGCTTCGATGCGCGACGGGATCGTCTCGCACGCGAGGAGGTCGGCGCCGGCGTCGGCGAGTACGGTGAATCGTGCGCGGTGAAAGTCGACGAGTGCGCGCTCGTCGACTCCGTAGTCGCCGGTGTACTCGGAGCCGTCATGCCGCATGGCGCCATATGGTCCGACCGACGCGGCGACGAGCAACTTCCGCGTAACACTTGGCTGGTCGCGCAGCACGCGGCTTCGAGCGGCCTGGGCGAGTTCTACGGAGCGTCGCAGGAGGACGTTCGTCTGATCTGCGTTCAGGCCGCGCCTGGCGAAGCCTGCGTAGCTGGCCTGATAGCTCGCCGTGATGGCGATGTCAGCTCCCGCCAAGAAATAGTCCGTGTGTACTTGTTCGATCGCATCGGGCGCCTCGATGAGCACACGCGCCGACCAGAGTCCGTCGCTGAGGTCGAGGCCTTGGCGCGACAACTCGGTG
>JANOWT010000366.1:0-4498 GCA_031418115.1 Gemmatimonadota bacterium | reverse complement strand
TGGTTCGTCGGGCGCACCAGCAACGGAGTTGACGCGACGGCGGTGATGTGGACGTTCTTCCGGGAGCATCGGCTAGCCGAACCGTTCCCGGGAACTTCAGGCGAGGTCCGGCACTAGTGGCGGCATGGTCGCATTTGCGATCTCCACCATTCATCACCACGAGGCTCTCCGATGTCCCCGATCCGCATGTCCGTCGCCGCGCTCGCCCTCGTGTGCTCCGCGCCCGCCCGCCGCGCGGCTGATTCACCCCGCGAGCGTCACCGCTCCGCCGCGATCGCGATCTGCACGCGCTCCAGGATCATGGAGCGCGTGTTGCGTGGGATGATTGGTCGGGATCGCGTCGCGGATCGGGAGCTAGCCCGTTCGTGCGATGGTGGCGCCCGCTCGCTCCATCGAACGTTCGGTCACACCGATCACCGAGCGCCGAACGATGACCTACAACGTCGGTTACATCATAGGAAGCCTTTCGAGCACGTCGATCAATCGGCTGCTCGCGAAGGCGTTGATCCGCCTCGCACCGGACGGGCTCACGTTTCATGAGATCCCGTTCAGGGATCTTCCCCTCTACAGTCCGGATCTCGACGCCGACCCGCCGCCGGCCGCGATCGCGATGAAGGCCGCGATCGCCGCCGCGGACGCGCTACTCATCGTGACGCCGGAGTACAATCGATCGATCCCCGGCGGACTGAAGAACGCACTGGACTGGGCGAGTCGTCCGGACGATCAGAACTCCCTCGCCCGCAAGCCGTCGGCGACGATCGGCGCCTCTCCCGGCGGGATCGGCACCGCCGTCGCGCAGCAACATCTGCGCGGACTCCTCGCGCACGGCAACTCGCCGCAGATGAACGCGCCCGAAGCATTCATCCAGTTCAAGCCCGGGCTCATCACCGAGGAGGGAGTGGTCACGGTGGCCTCGACCGAGAAGTTCCTGCGCACGTACATCGAGGCGTTCCATACGTTCATCGGCCGACATTCGTCAGCCTGAACTCCCGGCGCAGTCGGTCCGGTCAGCGAGGCAAGGCATACACCGCGACACTCGGCGCGAGCGCGTCGAGTCGCACCCAGAGCGCGATCGCGACCGCCGCGAGCAGGAGCGAACCCGCGGAGAGAAGCGCGGTCCGCCGCGGCCACGCTGGCATGACCGGCGCGAGCAGTGCGAGCGCGGGAACGAGCAGCAGCACGACCGCCGACGGCACGTCGGCGCCGACCGCGAGCAGCAGGAAGTGCGCGAAGTTGCCGAGCCAGGCGAGCCCGACCACCGCGATCAGCATGGAGACCGCGCGTGGTGCGACGGCCTCGGCCGGAGCGAGGCCCTGAACGAAGAACGAGACCGCCGCCGCGAAGAGTGGCCATGCGAAGACCGGTCCGCCGCCCGGTAGCAGCTGCTGCGTCACCGCGCCGAGCACGAGCGTGAGCACCCCGGCGCCCACCGCCCGACTCGAGTCGCTGCGCGCCCACATCGCCGTGGACGCGATCAGCGTCGCGAGCACGACGAGCGCCGCCTGCAGTTCGAGCCGCGGCAATGCGGCGAGGCGATCGTAGTACCTCGCCTCGGGACTGCTCGCGGCGAGGGAGAGCTTGTTCAACAGGAACAGCAGGAGCCCGGCGACGACGAGCACGGCGAGTCCGTCGAACGCCGAACCCGCGGCCGACCGTGCGCTCCAGTCGTACTTCCGGTGGTACGCCGCGAGCGCGAGCAGCACCGCGCACACCGCGAGCACGAGCCATCCCGTGAAGGGCGCGTACGAAAGCATCGTCACGCCGAGGATGTCACTGAACACGACCGCCGGTGCTTCGCCGGGGAGTGAGTCGAGCGTGAGGAGCGCGCGCGTGAGGTCGAGTGCCTGCGCGCCCATGTGCTGCACCGTCCCCGGATCGATCTCGTTGGGCGTGGCGAGCGGCGAGTGGTAGAGCCGCGCATCGCCGAGGTTGGCGATGTTGAATCCGCGTACGCCGCGCGCCAACGCCGGCGTGAAGTCCGTGGAGTTGGGGAGTCGCTCGTAGATGCTCACCGCGATCGAGTTCGCCGCCGGGTGCCGCACCACGTCGCGATACAGCGCCATGAGCGCGCCGTTGGCGGTATTGGTCTGGAACATCGAGGCGAGGCCACCGCCGCCGCGCGATTCGAGGTTGAGCATCACGCCCACGCGGTCGGCGAGCGGGTCGGCGGTGCTGTCCTTGGCGAAGAACGCGCGCGCGCCCACGAGCCCGATCTCCTCGCCGTCGGTGAAGACGAGGATCAGGTCGCGCCGCTGCGTCTCGCGCGGGATCGCGCGCGCGATCTCGAGCGCCGCGGCTACGCCGAACGCATCGTCGGCGGCGGCGCGGGAGCCCCACACACCGTCGTAGTGCGCCATGAGCGCGACGGCCGGCCCAGTGGAGTCAGCGCCGCGGCGCCAGGCGATGAGGTTCACGCCGGTCGCGAGCGAGTCGCCGCCCCACGACTTGAGGCGTGCCGCTGACCGCGGCTGAATGGGGAACGCGGTCTCGCGCCAGGTGAAGCCGAGGGCGGTCAGCCGCGATGCGAGATGTGCGCGTGCGGCAGCGAGTTCCGGGGTGCCGGTCGCGTGCGGCGTGCTCGCGATCGCGCGGATGTCGGCCATCGCGCGGGTGGCGGAGAACTCGGTGGCGGGGGCGTCCGCAGGGAGCGGGGCGGGCGTCGCGTTCGTGCGCCAGCCGAGCAAGGCGGCGGCGGCGAGGACGATCAGGAATGCGGGAGTGCGTCGGATCGACGCGCGCGGCGGCACCGGGCTAGGGCACGACGGTGAGCGTCTGGATGGCGACGGCGGTCGCTGCCCCATGACGCCTGATCCGCTCGCGTGCCTCGATCATCGTCGGGTGCTCGCCATAGCGATCGCCCTCGGCCACCAGATTGAGACGCGACTTCTTGGCCCAGTACGCGATCGGTGGGAAGAGTCGATTCTTCTCGTCATCGTCCCCGATCAGGGCCTCGGCGACACCCAGCATGGCGAACTGGAAGCAGGCGAATCCCCACATGAACGGCTGTACCGTGATCCGCCCCGGCTCGAACATCGGACGCAGGGCACGCTGGGGGAGGCCCGGGGCCGCGCAGTGGATGTGCAACGTGCGCGCGCCGGTCGGCACCTCACCCTGATCGAGCGTGATCGTATCGCGTCCGATCGATCGCACATGTCCGAGCCGGATCACCTGCTCGATCCGACGGACCATCTCGAGCTCGGCTTCGCTGATGATCGCCCCACGGCACATCGTGGGTGTGACCGCGGTGTCGACCCGCAGCGCGAATCGCTCCGCTTCGAGTCGTGCATACAGGTCCTGCAGCGACGTGGCCTTCGCCATCGCTTCGAGCTGGATGGCCACGCCGCGATAGATCTCGGGCAGCCCGTCGTGTGGCTGGAAGAAGCGGCGGTTGAGCCACCAGCTCTCGCGCGGCTTGACCCAGCGAATGGATGAAGGCGCGACGCTCTGCTCGATCAGCCAGACGCAGGTGTCGACCGCCGTCTTTCCGGCGCCGATCACCACGAAGTCGTCCGGTTGCGGGTCGAGGTGCGTGATCGCGCCCGGCGGAGCCCAACGGACTCCGTCGGCCACGTCGAACGGGGGCGCACTGGTCGCGGGGATCCGACCCTCTACATAAGTCGTATCGATGATCTTGCGACCGACGCGGAACTCCTGGGTCGCGCCGGTGAGCCGCGAGACGACACGCTCGTCACCGAGATGGTCGGAGCAGGGGAGATAGCGGACACGCCCGCTCGTGAGGAATCGGTGCTCCATCACCCGTGCATAGTACGACCGGATCTCGTCCGCAGTGGCGAGCTCGTAGAACCCCGCATTCCAACCGGTGCTGTCGATCTTGTCATCTCCGAGCGGCATCGAATCCACGCCGTAGAACGTCGACGGCTGATGCAGGCGCACGAACGGATACGCGTCGATCCAGTGTCCCCCGGGAGCGTGCCGGCGGTCGACGATCGTCACCGTGGCGTCACTGTGCGTGAGCAGCGCGTCGGTGATGGCCATGCCGGCCGCGCCGGCGCCGATGACGAGGTAGTCCGTTTCCAGCATGCGACCACGTGCTCCGGGTCCGAGTCGTACGAGCTGTCGTTCTGCTAACCTAACCCTCGTGCGAGATTTCCCGCATGAGCACCATCGCGCTCCTGACCGCCGCCCTCGCCGACCGCTACCGCCTCGACCGCGAACTTGGGCAGGGCGGCATGGCCACCGTCTACCTCGCGCACGACCTCAAGCACGATCGCGACGTCGCGATCAAGGTCCTGCACCCCGACCTCGGCGCGGCGCTCGGCGGCGAACGGTTCCTGAGCGAGATCCGCACCACCGCGCGGTTGCAACATCCGCATGTCCTCCCGCTGCTCGACAGCGGCAGCTGCCGATCGCCGAGGCCGTGCGCATCGCCCGCGAGGTGGCGAGTGCGCTCGACTATGCACATCGCCAGAACGTGATCCACCGCGACATCAAGCCGGAGAACATTCTCTTGCATGATGGCAGCGCCCTCGTGGCCGAC
>JANOWT010000365.1:0-7162 GCA_031418115.1 Gemmatimonadota bacterium | reverse complement strand
GCGAGCGAGGCCTTCGTGCTGCAGGCGAGCGTCTCGATCGGCCGCGGACGCTACCTCGACGTCGTGGAGTATGAGGAGTTCTCGCGCCGGTCACAGACGCCGAACACTCCGGCACTCTCACTGCTCTTCGCGGCCGACCGTCAACTGGCCGCGATCAAGCACGAAGGCATCGCCGCGCGCTGGGCGCGGCACGCCGAGATGCTCGCGTACACCGAGGCCTGGGTCGACCGACTTCGCGGCAGTGGCGTGGCGGTGGGGTACCTCCCCCGCCCCGGCGAGCGCTCGCCGACCGTGAGCACGCTCACGTTGCCCGATGGACTCGAGGCGAAGAAGATCGTCGCGCGCGTCGCCGAGCTGGGGTATGTGATCGGCGGCGGGTATGGCGCGCTCAAGGAGACGACCATCCGGATCGGGCACATGGGGGACCACAGCGTGGACACGCTCGAGCCCTGCCTCGCAGCGGTCGAGCAGGCGCTTCGGGGACGCTGAGGGGGCCGACACCGGCCATATTTAGCTGCGGAAGTCGCAGGTCAATGCCCCCTCTCTTCCCTCATGACGACCAGCCCCACGCCAACTCCCGGGATGCTCCCTGTCCCGACTGGAGACGATGCCGTCGCCGCCTTTCGCGCGACCGTCGTCAACAAGCTCCTGTACCACGTGGGCAAGGACATCGCGCACGCGCGCGACCGCGACTGGTTCGTCGCAACGGCGCTCGCCACGCGCGACCAGGTGACCGGCCATTGGATGGAGTCGACGCGCCGCACCTACCGTGAGGGCGGCAAGCGCGTCTACTACTTCTCGCTCGAGTTCCTGATCGGCCGCCTGTTGTTCGACGCGCTCGGCAACCTCGGACTCGTCGACACCGCGCGCACGGCGCTCGCGCAGTTGGGCGTGGACCTCGATCATCTCCGCACGCTCGAACCCGACCCGGGGCTCGGCAACGGCGGTCTCGGGCGACTCGCTGCCTGCTTCATGGAGAGCATGGCGACGCTCGGGATCCCGGCGTACGGATACGGCATCCGCTACGACCACGGGATCTTCCGGCAGGTGCTCAAGGACGGATGGCAGATCGAGCTCCCTGAGGATTGGCTCTCGGCGGGCTTCCCGTGGGAGTTCGAGCGCCCCGAGGTCGCGTACTCGATCGGGTTCGGCGGGCATGTGGACTTCACCGAACGTGCCGACGGCACGTCGCAAGCGACGTGGGTGCCCGCCGAGAGCGTGAAGGCGGTGGCGTACGACACACCGATCGCCGGCTGGCGCGGCAAGCACGTGAACACGCTGCGTCTCTGGTCGGCGCGCGCTATGGACACGATCGATCTCGCCGACTTCAACCGCGGCGACCATGTGGGGGCGCTCGCCGACCGCGTGCGGCTCGAGGCGATATCGCGCGTCCTCTACCCGAGCGACGAGACGCCGGCGGGGACCGAGTTGCGTCTCCGCCAGGAGATCTTCTTCGCGTCGGCGTCGTTGCAGGACCTCGTGCGGCGCCACAAGCGTCAGTATGGCGAGCTCACGTCGCTCCCCGACCATGTCGCGATCCAGCTCAACGACACGCACCCGGTGATCGGCGTCCCCGAGCTCATGCGCCTGCTCATGGACATGCACGGCATGGCGTGGGACGCTGCGTGGCAGATCACGCGGTCGGTGTTCAACTACACGAATCACACGCTGCTGCCCGAGGCGCTCGAGAAGTGGTCGGTGTCGCTCATGGAGAGTCTGCTCCCGCGACACATGCAGATCATCTACATGATCAACGCCGAGCACCTGGATGCGCTGCGCGCGCGCGGTGAGAGCGACGTGAGGCAACTCGCGACCGTGTCGCTGATCGAGGAGAACGGCAGTCGCGCGGTGCGCATGGGGAACCTCGCCTTCCTCGCCGCGCACAAGGTCAATGGCGTCTCGGCGCTGCACACGACGCTCATGCGCCAGACGGTCTTCAAGGATCTCAACGCGCTCTATCCGACCAAGATCACCAACAAGACCAACGGCATCACTTTCCGCCGCTGGCTCTATCAGGCCAATCCGGCACTGACGCGGCTCATCACCGACGCGATCGGCCCCGCCTTCCTCGACGATCAGGAACGACTCGCGGATCTCGTCCCGTTCGCGGACGACGCCGCCTTCCGCGAACGCTTCGCCGCGGTGCGACGCGAGAACAAGGTGGCGCTCGGCAGGATCATCAGCGGGCAGCTCGGCGTGCGCGTGGACCCCGACGCGCTCTACGACGTGCACATCAAGCGCATCCACGAGTACAAGCGGCAGCTGCTCAACATCATCGAGACGATCGCGCTCTACAACGCGATGCGCGCGCGGCCGAATGACACTTGGCTGCCGCGGGTACGGATCCTCGCGGGTAAAGCGGCGGCTGGTTACCACACGGCCAAGCTCATCATCAAGCTCGCCAACGACGTCGCCAGGATCGTGAATCGTGATCCGGTGATCCACGACCGGCTCAAGGTCGCGTTCCTCCCCAACTACAACGTGAGCCTCGCCGAGTCGATCATCCCGGCCGCCGACCTCTCGGAGCAGATCTCGACGGCCGGCATGGAAGCGTCGGGCACCGGCAATATGAAGCTCGCGCTCAATGGTGCGCTCACGATCGGCACGCTCGACGGTGCGAACATCGAGATCATGGAGCACGTCGGCGCCGAGAACATCTTCATCTTCGGGCTGCTCGCCGAGGAGGCCGCCGAGAAGCGGCGCGTCGGGATCGACTCGGCGTCGACGATCGCCGCGTCACCGGCGCTCAAGCAGGTGCTCGACGAACTCGAACAGGGCGTCTTCTCGCCGGACGACCGCGCGCGGTACCGCGGGCTCGTGAACGGGCTGCGCACGCACGATCACTTCCTCGTCTGCGCCGACTTCGATGCGTATCATGGCATGCAGTACGAGGTGGGCAAACAGTGGCGCGACCAGCAGCAGTGGTGGCGGAAGGCGGTGTTGAACACGGCGCACATGGCCTGGTTCTCGTCGGATCGCACCATCAACGAGTACGCGACGGAGATCTGGGATGCCGCCCCGCAAGCGCGCTGAGCCCAGCAAGCGGGTGGACCCGGTGCCGTCCACCCGAGCGCACGTCCCACTCTCGGCCGCGGCGATCCACGCGATCATCACCGGCACTCATAGTGATCCGTTCGGTGTGCTCGGGATCCACGAGGTCGACGGCGCCCATGTGCTCCGCGCGTTCGTGCCCGGCGCCGAAGAGGTCGAGGTGGTCTCACCAGAGGGCGTGGCGCTCGCCACGCTCGAGCGGCATCATGACGCCGGCTTCTTCGAGGGTCCCGTGGAGGGCCGCCCGCGCTACCGGCTGAGAGCCACGCGCGGCAGCGATGCGTGGACGATCGACGACCCCTACGCCTACGGTCCCCTGCTCGGCCCGATGGATGACTGGCTCCTCGGCGAGGGGACGCACGCTCATCTCTACGATCGGCTCGGCGCGCACTTGGTGACGCACGAAGGCAGCGCCGGTGTGCACTTCGCACTCTGGGCGCCCAATGCGCGTCGCGTGAGTGTCGTGGGGAACTTCAATCGTTGGGACGGTCGACGGCACGTCATGCGTCGGCGCCACGGCACCGGCGTCTGGGAGATCTTCATCCCGGGGTTGAGCGAAGGGACGATGTACAAGTACGAACTGACGAGTGCGGCCGGTCGGTTGATGCCGCTCAAGTCGGACCCTGTCGGGTTCGGTGCCGAACTGCGGCCGTCGACGGCCTCGGTCGTGCGTGACACCGAACACTTCGCATGGAACGACCACGAATGGATGCAGTCGCGCGCCAACGTCCCCGTGCGTCGTGCACCTATGGCCGCGTACGAGGTGCACCTCGGCTCCTGGCAGCGCGGCGATCACGGCCAGTGGCTCACCTACGACGAGCTCGCTGATCGGCTAGTGCCCTATGTGAAGGCGATGGGTTTCACGCACGTGGAACTGATGCCCGTGAACGAGCACCCGCTCGACAAGTCGTGGGGCTACCAGCCGGTGGGGATGTTCGCACCAACGGCGCGCTTCGGCGATCCGGCGGCGTTCGCGCGATTCGTCGATCGCTGCCATGTGGAAGGCATCGGCGTGATCATCGACTGGGTGCCCGCACACTTCCCCGTCGACGCTCATGGACTCGCGCGCTTCGACGGCACCGCGCTCTACGAACACGAGGACCCGCGGCTCGGCTTCCATCCTGACTGGAACACCGCGATCTACAACTTCGGTCGCGCCGAGGTCTGCAACTTCCTCATCGCGAGCGCGCTCTTCTGGCTCGACCGCTACCATGTCGACGGCCTTCGCGTGGACGCGGTCGCCTCGATGCTCTATCTGGACTACTCGCGCAAGGACGGCGAGTGGATCCCCAATCGGTTCGGCGGTCGTGAGAACCTCGAGGCAGTGGCGTTCCTCAAGCGCATGAACGAGGCTGTCTACAGCCGCTTCCCCGGCGCGTTCACGATCGCTGAGGAGAGCACGGCGTGGCCGGCGGTCTCGCGCCCGACGTTCGACGGCGGCGTGGGATTCGGACTCAAGTGGAACATGGGGTGGATGCACGACACCCTCGACTACATGGCCGAGGATCCGGTGCATCGCCGGTGGCATCACAACAAGATGACGTTCGGTCTCATGTACGCGTTCAGCGAGAACTTCGTCCTGCCGCTCTCGCATGACGAGGTCGTGCACGGCAAGGGGTCGTTGCTCGCGCGCTTTCCCGGCGATGCATGGCGCAAGTTCGCGGGCCTGCGTGCGTACCTCGCGTTCACCTGGGCGTACCCCGGCAAGAAGCTGCTCTTCATGGGCTGCGAGTTCGGTCAGGGGCGGGAGTGGGACTTCGAAGGGTCGCTCGACTGGCAACTGCTCGACGTGGCGTGGCATCGCGGCGTGCAGGGGCTCATGAAGGACTGCAACCGCATCATGCGCGCGGAGGGCGCGCTGCATGAGCGCGACTGCGAGAGCGAGGGATTCAAGTGGATCGTCGTCGACGACGCGGCCGCGTCGGTGTTCGCCTGGGTTCGTCTCGGTGCTGAGGGCACGCGTCCGGTCGTGGCGATATCGAACCTGACGCCGACTCCGCGCCCGGCGTACAGGATCGGTCTGCCGCACGGCGGTCGCTGGACCGAGGTGCTCAACACGGATGCTGGAACCTACGGCGGCTCCAACGTGGGCAATGCGGGAGGCGTCGTCGCGACTGAGGGTCCGAGTCACGGGTATCCGTACTCGGCGGAACTGACGATCCCCCCGCTCGCAACGATCTGGCTGGTGCACGAAACGTAGGAGGTACGGTCCGCGCTGGGCCGTTCACGCTGAGCAGTCCACAACAGTCACAGCCCTCGAGGAGCCGATGCCGCAGGTCACGTATTCCCAGCCGATCTCCCGCACCACGATGGCCTACGTCCTCGCCGGTGGTCGGGGGTCGCGCCTCATGGAACTCACGGACCGGCGCGCCAAGCCCGCGGTCTATTTCGGCGGGAAGTCGCGGATCGTCGACTTCACGCTCTCCAACGCACTCAATTCGGGCATCCGGCGCCTGGCGGTCGCAACGCAGTACAAGGCGCACAGTCTGATCCGTCACCTGCAGCGCGGCTGGAACTTCCTCCGCACCGAACGCAACGAGAGCTTCGACGTGCTGCCGGCGAGCCAACGCGTGAGCGAGAGCCAGTGGTACGCAGGCACCGCCGACGCGGTCTTCCAGAACATCGACATCATCGACGGCTACGCGCCCGAGTACCTGCTGGTCCTCGCCGGCGACCACATCTACAAGATGGACTACGAGCGGATGCTCGTGCAGCACGTGAACTCCGGCGCCGACGTGACGGTCGCGTGCGTGGAAGTGCCGATCGCCGAAGCGAGCGGATTCGGCGTGATGCATGTGGGCGCCGACGACCGGATCATCGACTTCCTCGAGAAGCCCGCGCATCCCCCAGCGATGCCGGGCAAGCCCGGTTGGGCGCTCGCGAGCATGGGCATCTACGTGTTCAAGCGCGAGTTCCTCAACGAGCAGCTCCGCCGCGACGCCGCCGACCCCGACTCGACGCGCGACTTCGGCAAGGACATCATCCCCTGGCTCGTCAAGAACGCCAGGGCCGTCGCGCACCGCTTCACCGAGAGCTGCGTTCGCGGACGCACCGAGCAGGATGTCTACTGGCGCGACGTCGGCACGATCGACGCGTACTGGGAAGCGAATGTCGATCTCACTGACGTCGTTCCGCGTCTCGACCTCTTCGATCAGAACTGGCCGATCTGGACACACGCCGAGATCACGCCGCCGGCCAAGTTCGTGCATGACATCGATGGTCGGCGCGGCGAGGCGATCAGTTCGCTCGTCTCGGGTGGGTGCATCGTCTCCGGCGCGCAGGTGCATCGCTCGCTGCTCTTCACCGGCGTGACGGTGCACTCGTACTCCGACGTGGAGAACGGCGTGATCCTCCCGTACGTCGACATCGGACGCGGCTCGAAACTCAAGAACGTCGTCATCGACAAGGGGGTGAAGATCCCCGCTGGCCTCATCGTCGGCTATGACCCGAAGGCCGACGCGCACAGGTTCCGCCGGTCGGCGGGCGGCATCTGCCTGATCACGCAGCCGATGATCGATCGGCTCGGAACATGACAGTGAAGGCAACGCTGCGACTCCTTTCGGTCGCGTCCGAGGCATACCCACTCGTGAAGACCGGTGGCCTCGCCGACGTGGTGGGAGCGCTGCCGCATGCGCTCGCGGCCGAAGGTGTCGCGGTGCGCACGCTTTTGCCCGCGTACCCCAGCGTGCTCGCCCTGCTCGGCGACGCGACCGCGGTGCATTCGTACGACGACCTCATGGGTGGTCCAGCGAGGATCCTCGCCGGGACGCATGCCGGCATGGACGTGCTCGCGATCGAGGCGCCGCACCTCTATCGTCGCACCGGCACGCCATACGCCGATGCGCAGGGCCGCGACTGGCCCGACAACGGGCTCCGCTTCGCGGCGCTCGCACGTGTCGCTGCCGACGTCGGTCGCGGCGGCGTTGCGGGCTACCGTCCGGACGTCGTGCATGCGCACGACTGGCAGGCGGGACTCACTCCGGCGTACCTGCGCTACGGTGCCGGGCCCCGCCCCGCGACCGTGATGACGGTGCACAACCTCGCCTTCCAAGGGCAGTTCCCGGCCGCGCTCATACCGCGGATCGGCCTGCCGCCGGAGTCGTTCTCGGTG
>JANOWT010000364.1:0-4627 GCA_031418115.1 Gemmatimonadota bacterium | reverse complement strand
CCGAGGCCATGGAGCACGCTCTGCTCCGGGTGCGTCGGGTCGGGGGTGCCCAGCGTGAGCACGCGGACGAGCACGATGAAGGCGCAGATCGCCATCACCGGCATGGCCCACGAGACGAACTTCTCGATGCCCTTGGAGAGGCCGCGGAAGACGAAGTAGATGTTGAGGCCGAAGACGAAGACCCACGTCAGGAGGGTCTTGAGGCCCTCGCCCTGGAAGAGCGATCCGTCGGCCGCGTTGCCGGTGTAGGTATCGTAGAACGCGGTCGCGACCTGGGTCTGTACTTCGATGCTGGCCTTGGGATCGATGCCGAGGCCGCCGGTGAGGTACTTGAGGAAGTACCCGAAGGTCCAGGTCTCGATGAACATGTAGTAGGTCGAGACGCCGAGCGGGATGAGCACGCCGATCACGCCGAGGTAGCGGAAGATCCGCCCCTTGCCGATGGTGCCCATGATCATCGTGGCCGAGTGGAAGCCCTTCTTGCCGCCGTAACGGCCCATCGCCCACTCGGCCCACCCGATCGGAATGCCGAGCAGGAAGAGCGCGCAGAAGTACGGGATGAGGAAGGCACCACCACCGTTCGCGGCCGCCTGGCCCGGGAATCGGAGGAAGTTGCCCAGTCCGACCGCGGAGCCCGCTACGGCGAGGATCACGCCGAGTTTGGAGCCCCATTCTTCCTTGTGTTCGGTCATTCGGGGGGAACCTGGAATTTGAGGGAGCACTCAGGGAGTGCGCCCAATATACCCCGCCGGAGAACGCCCGCTACCCGCTAGCACAGTCAATGAACAAGGGGGCGCCTCCACCGGAGGCGCCCCCTCTCACATCTCCCATCTCCCAGCTGCCCTTCGATCAGTTCGTCCGCTTGAGCTCGACGCGCCGGTTCTGCGCGCGCCCCACCGGCGTGCCGTTGTCCGCGACTGGCTGCGACGGACCGTATCCCCTCGCCGTCAGACGCCCGGCCTCGACGCCCTTGCCCATGAGATACGACCGCACCGACTCGGCCCGAAGACCCGAGATGCGGGTGTTCGTCGCCGCGGAGCCGGTGTTGTCGGTGTGGCCCTGCACCTCGACGTTCACGGCAGGAGCACCAACGAGCTGGCCGGCGACCTTGTCGAGCACGACCTTCGCCGCCTCGGTCAGCACCGCGCTGCCAGAAGCGAACGTCACGCCCACGAGCACGAGATTGGTCCGGCCCTCCTCGAAGACGCGGGCGCAACCGCGACCGTCGACCACCGTTCCGCGCGCCGTGTTCAGGCAAGCGTCGACGTTGTCCATGACGCCGTCACCGTCGGTGTCGACCGGGATCGCGCAACCGTTCGCGTCCACGCGCGTGCCGGCCGGGGTGTTCGCGCAACGATCGACGTTGTCCATCACGCCGTCACGGTCGGTGTCGACCGGGATCGCGCAACCGCTCGCGTCCACGCGCGTGCCGGCCGGGGTGTCCGCACAGCGGTCCATGTTGTCCATCACGCCGTCACGGTCGGAGTCGAGCGGGACCGCGCAGCCGCTCGCGTCAACGCGTGTGCCAGCGGGGGTGTTGGCGCAGGCATCGTTCGCATCGATCACGCCGTCGCGGTCGGTGTCGGCCGGGGGCGCGGGGGCCGGCGCGGGCATCATCGGTGCGTGCATCATCGGTGCGGGGGCCGGGGCGACCCGCTCCCGGAAACGCCAGTTCAGTCCGAGCTGCACTGCGAGATTCGTGTTCTTGATCTCGTTGGTGCTAGCGCGGTAGTTGATCGGGGTCGCGAAGAACTCGCCGACCAGGTCCACGCGGAGCGAGGTACGCCCGCCGAGCTTGCGCTGCAAGCCGATCAGCGCGGTCCCGCCGTCGTCCGCCCACGGGCCGCCGATGCCGGTCGGATCGGTCCACTCGCGCACCCAGCCGGCGCCGATGATGCCGGACCAGTTGTTGGAGAGCGGCGCGTGCCAGGCGAGGCGGGCCGAGAACGGCTGCATGAGCAGGTAGTTCTGCTTCGTGGTCTCGTTGCGCGACAGGTCGACCTCAAGCGCCATGTTGCGCCCGAGGAAGAGTCCGAACCGGCCGCCGAAACCGAGGCCCAGATCGCTCGAGAGGGCGTTGTCGGCCTGGGTGGCGCGGGCGTAGGCGCCGATGTCGACGGTGCCGGTCGCCTGGCCGGAGAGCGGTGAGGTGGCGCCGAACGCGAGCGCGGTGCCTAGGATGAGCAGTGAACGCATGGGGTCTCCTGAAGGAACGCCTGCAGTGGGGTCGTAGGGACCCTCTCATGGTGATTCCGGGCGCAAGTCCGTGCAATCGCTCGAACGAGTGAGGGGGCGTCCCCCATCGGGACGCCCCCTCCTCACCTCATCCGTCTCATTCCTGCCCCCGGACTACGCCTCGTCCACCGGACCGGCGAGCAGCGTGGCGTCCGCTTCGGCCGGCGGCGTGAGGAAACTCGCCGGAAGCTCGCCGAACCCGAACTCCTTCACCGGGGCCGGAGGCGGCTCGATATCCATATCCACGTCGTGGTACCGGTACATGCCGGTGCCCGCCGGGATCAGGTGACCGATGATGATGTTCTCCTTGAGGCCGAGGAGGTTGTCCTTGGCTCCGCGGATCGCGGCATCGGTGAGCACGCGCGTCGTCTCCTGGAACGACGCCGCCGAGATGAACGACTGCGTCGTGAGCGACGCCTTCGTGATGCCAAGGAGCAGCGGCTCCTGACGCGCCGGAACCTCCTTCTTCTTCTTGGCCTTGTCGTTCGCGTCGCGGAAGACCGCCTTGTCGACGTTCTCCCCCTCGAGGAACTCGGTGTCCCCCGACTCGAGCACGCGCACCTTCTGGAGCATCTGGCGCACGATCACGCCGATGTGCTTGTCGTTGATCTTCACGCCCTGCAGGCGATAGACCTCCTGCACTTCGTTGAGCAGGTATTCCTGCACCGCGCGCGGGCCCTTGATCCGCAGGATGTCATGCGGATTCACCGGTCCCTCGGAGAGGCGGTCGCCGGCCCGCACGCGGTCGCCCTCGTGCACGCGGAGATGCTTGCCCGACTGCACTTCGTACAGCTGCGGCTGCTGATCGGCGTCGAGCGAGCCCGCGCCGTCCACCGGCTGCACGAAGATCTCGCGCTTGCCGCGCTTGATGTCGCCGAAGCGCACCACGCCGTCGATCTCGGAGATCGTCGCCGGGTCCTTCGGCTTGCGCGCCTCGAACAGCTCGGCCACGCGCGGCAGGCCGCCCGTGATGTCGCGCGTCTTGTATGCCTCGCGCGAGATCTTCGCGATCGTCTGGCCGGCAGCCACCTCGTTGCCGTCCTCGATGATGAGCTGTGCGCCCACCGGGATCACGAAGTCACGGATCTTCTTCTCCTTCCCCGCCTTGTTCAGCCAGATCTCGATGTGCGGGTGGAGCTTCTTCTCACGGTCCTCGATCACGACGCGCTGACGCAGACCGGTGAGCTCGTCGAGCTCCTCGGAGATCGTCTCGCCCTCGACCAAGTCAACGAACTTGAGCGTGCCCGCGACGTCGGCGATGATCGGGTTTGTGTACGGGTCCCACGTGAAGATGATCTGCTCCTTCTTCACCTCGTCGCCGTCCTTGACCATCAGGATCGCGCCGAGCGGCACCGCGAGGCGCGCCATGATCGGCGCGTTCTTGTCGGACGTGGCGCGCACGTAGAGCTCGCCCTCGTACGACGTCACGATCAGCTGACCGTCGGGGTTCGTGACCCGCACCAAGCGGTCGCCGAACTCGACGTACCCTGCGACCTTCGACTTGCGCGCCGTCTGCTCGGCGATACGCGCCGCCGTGCCGCCGATGTGGAAGGTACGCAGCGTGAGCTGCGTGCCGGGCTCACCGATCGACTGCGCCGCGATGATGCCGACGGCTTCGCCCAGGTCCACCATCTGCATGGTGGCCAGATTGCGGCCGTAGCACATCCGGCAGAGCCCGCGCTTGGCCTCGCAGGTGAGCACGGAACGGATCTTCACCGTCTCGATGCCCGCGTCCTCGATCGCCGTCGCGGTCTCCTCACTGATCATCTGGCCCGCCTCGACCAACAGCATCGGGCGTCCGGCCTCGTCGAGCAGCTGGGGATCGACCACATCCTCGCCGGCGACGATGCCGACGATGCGCTCCGCCAACGGCTCGATGATGTCCTCGCCTTCCTTCAGCGCGCCGATGTTGAGGCCCATCACGGTACCGCAATCCTCCTCGGTGATCGTCACGTCCTGCGCGACGTCGCAGAGGCGGCGCGTCAGGTAACCCGCGTCGGCCGTCTTGAGCGCCGTGTCGGCGAGACCCTTGCGGGCACCGTGCGTCGACGAGAAGTACTCGAGCACCGAGAGGCCTTCACGGAAGTTCGACTTGATCGGATTCTCGATGATCTCGCCGATGCCTCCGGTGAGCTTCTTCTGCGGCTTCGCCATCAGGCCGCGCATACCGGCCAGCTGACGGATCTGGTCGCGCGAACCACGCGAGCCCGAGTCGAACATCATGAAGACGGTGTTGAAGCCGTTCTGCGATTCGCGCATGCGCTTGATCATCGCGTCGGCGATGTCGTTGTTCGCGTGCGTCCAGGTATCGATCACCTTGTTGTAGCGTTCACCGTTCGTGATGTTGCCCGTCGTGTAGGCCTTCTGGAAGCGCATCACGCGCGTCGCGGCC
>JANOWT010000363.1:0-9580 GCA_031418115.1 Gemmatimonadota bacterium | reverse complement strand
GGTTTGGCACCTCGATGTCGGCTTATCACATCCTGGGGCTGGAGAAGGTCCCAAGGGTCCGGCTGTTCGCCGGTTAAAGTGGTACATGAGCTGGGTTCAGAACGTCGTGAGACAGTTCGGTCTGTATCCGTCGTGGGCGTTGGAGAGTTGAGGGGTGCGGACTCTAGTACGAGAGGACCGAGTCGGACGACCCGCTCGTGTCCCGGCTGTCACGCCAGTGGCACCGCCGGGTAGCGAAGGTCGGCACAGATAACCGCTGAAAGCATCTAAGTGGGAAGCTGTCCCCAAGATGAACTCTCCCTGGGACCTTGAGTCCCCTGAAGGGCCGTGGGAGACCACCACGTCGATAGGTCGGAAGTGGAAAGCCAGCAATGGCCTACGAGCTAACCGATCCTAATCGCCCGTGCGGCTTGACTACTCCCCCTTTCTTCACAGTCAGGGGTTGGAATACAACCGCAGAGCAATCGCACGATCTATTTACATAGATTCGCAAACACACGAACACTACCATCACTCCGTTGTCACCTCTTTGTAGGTGATTCGTAGGTGATCCAAACTCGATACACCAGGCTTTCGCTGGCGACTAGAGCGTAGGGGCCACACTCGTTCCCATCCCGAACACGATCGTTAAGCCCTACAGCGCCGATGGTACTCCGTCCGTGAGGACGCGGGAGAGTAGGCCGTCGCCGGCACCCCTGGGAGACCCCAGCCGTTCACTCGGCTGGGGTTTTCCTTTTTCTCGTCACTGCCGCCTCCACCTCCGCCTCTCTCTCGCCCCACGCCACTCTGAACGCCCACACCACGGTATCATCCAGCATGACTAAGGCCGGCTTTGTCACCATCGTAGGCAAGCCCAACGCCGGAAAGTCGACGCTACTCAATAGGCTGGTCGGGCAGCGACTCGCGATCGTCTCGCCAAAGCCGCAGTCCACGCGCGACCGCGTCGTCGGGATCCTGAGCGACGAGACCGCGCAGATCATCCTGCTCGACACGCCGGGACTGCTCGAGCCGCGATACAGCTTGCACAAGGCGATGCAGCATGCGGCGCAGCAGGCGATCAGCGACGCCGATGTCATCGTATACCTCGTGGATGCCTCGGAGGATATTCCGGGCGACCTCGTACAGCTCGCCCAGCTCGCGCGTGCGCCAAAAGCCCCGATCATCGTCGTCTTGAATAAGGTCGACCGCATTGACGAGCAGCGGCGCGCTGAGCTCGCCGGCCGGTTCCCGGAGGCGCTATTCCTGGCCGGCGGCCAAGGCGACGGAGTCGAGGAGCTCCTCGCCGCGATCCGAACACTTCTTCCCGAGAGTCCGTTCCTCTACGACCCCGAGGACGTCTCAACGCAGCAGCTCCGCTTCTTCGTCGGTGAGTTCTTGCGCGAGGTCGTGCTCGAGCAGCTCGACGACGAGGTGCCCTACGGCATCGCTGTTGAGATCGAGGAGTTCCGTGAAGGGCGCGACCCAGTGTACATTCGTGCAGTGATGCACGTCGAGCGTGAGAGTCAGAAGCGCATCGTGATCGGGGAAGGGGGCAGCCGGATCAAGGCGATCGGGCAGGCGGCCCGCAGTCGGATCGAGACGCTGGTGGGCTCCAGGATCTTCCTCGATCTCTGGGTGAAGGTGCTCCCGAACTGGCGGCGGAACGCCGCCGCCCTCGCTCGGCTAGGTTACCGCCTTCCTGAGGAGAGACCGTCGTGACCGTGCCGAACGCCATTCGCGAGTTGCTGGCCTGTCCGCGTTGCCATGGGCAGCTGATCGACGAGGAGGGAGGTGAGCGGCTCCTGTGCGCCGCATGCTCGATCCGGTTTCCCGTTCGGGACGGGATCCCGGTGATGTTGCTCGATCAGGCGGAACGTGTCCTCCGCTAGGTTGCTCAAGCGCTTGCTGCGTCGTCGTTTGACACTTCCGACCGGCTCCGATATTTTCGCACGACACTACCCTCGCTGACCGCCGTGTCGCAAACGATCGCCCTCATCTTCGCGCCGGATGGCAAGCCGCTCCCCGACAACGTTCGGGAGTGGCTCGATCAGCGCCGCCTGCCGACCAAGGGTATGGACAGCAGCGACGACGTGATGTCCGCCGCGCTCCGGTCGCGTCCGCGTCTGGTCATCGTCGATGCCCGGCAGCATCCGGTCGCGGCACTGAACGCCTGCCGTCGGCTCAAGCAGGACTCGTTCACAGGGATCGTGCCGGTCGTGCTGACCACGAGGGCCGACGACACGGCGTTCGCCGCCGCATTCGATGCCGGCGGCGACGAGGTGCTCCGCGAGGGGCTCACGAATCACGAGGTCACGCTGCGGCTCGACGCGTTGCTCCGCCGCAGCGATCGCGACACATTCGTGCATCCGTCGACCCGACTGCCGGGCACGATCGAGATCGAGTCGGAGATCCTTCGACGGATCGAGGGCAAGATGCCCTTCGCGGTCTGCTACGCGGACCTCGACCATTTCAAGGAATACAACGACCGGTACAGTTACTATGACGGCGACCGGGTCATTCGCATCCTCTCCAAGATCCTTCACGACGTCGTGAAGGGCGTGTGCGGGGAGAGCGGCTTCGTCGGGCACATCGGCGGCGACGACTTCATCTGCATCATCCCGGTGAACGAGGTGCAGGAGACCTGCGCCGAGATCGTCTCTGTGTTCGATGCGTTGGTCCCGTACCAGTACAGCGAGCAGGATCGTCGCGCCGGTTACTATTTCGGCAAGGACCGGCGGGGACAGTTGCACAAGGTGCCGCTCATGACGCTCTCGATCGGAGTCGTCACGAACGAGCGCCGCCACTTCACGCATGCGGCGCAAGTGAGCGAGCTCGCGACGGAGATGAAGAGCTACGCGAAGTCGTTGTTCGGATCGGTCTTCTCCGTGGATCGACGCGGCGACGGCCCCGCGGGTGAGAGTCCGATCACGCCCGTATCCACGGCTCGAGCCAGGGAGGAACGTTGAACGTCACGTGTGCCGAGTGTCAGTCAGTATTCCGAGTGGATCCCTCGAAGGTGCCGCCGGGCGGTGTGCGCGCACGCTGCTCAGTGTGTGGCGCGGTGATCCGGGTCGGCATGGAGAGCAGCTCGGTTCCGACGCCGGCACGCGCTTCGGCCGCTGTCCCCGCGCTCGGGTCGTCGTGGGCGGCGAATGAACGAGCGGTCATGGAGTCCGATGCAGAGGCCGCTCCCGAGGCCTTCGAGCCGCCGGCTCCGAGGCGTTCGATCGAGGTGCCTCGTATCCCGACTCCTTCGGCGCCGCGCACCTCGATTCCGTTCGCAACACCGTTCTCGCCCCCGCCACAGCGGCGGAATCCCACTCCGGTGTTCACTCCGGGCGTAGTAGCACGGGCCAGTCGGAGCAGCGGGGAGATGCCCGCGATCCCCGACGCGGTGCGCGCAACGCCTGTGGTCGCAGCGATGCCGCTCACAGCGCCGACGCCCGCGCGACCGGTGACTCCTGCCGTGGTGCGACCCGTGACGCCGGTGAGCCCGCCGCTGAGCCCGCCGCTGAGCCCGCCGGTCGCACGTCCTCCCATGGTTCCGAGGTTCACGCCTCCCGTGCCGGGAGTTCCTCGGGCCCCGGAGTCGCCCACGCAGCGCACGACTCAGGCGCGCCCGCCGATGGTACCGGCGCCAGGGAACCCGTTGTCGAGCGCGCCGTTCGCGCCCGCGCGGCCGCCAGTCGCTGCCGTGCCTCCCGCCGCTCGGCCGCCGGCGGCGGTTCAACCGCCAGCGTTCGTCCCGCGCCCGGCGATGCCGACGCCCGCGCGTGCGCCGGCGCCGCCGCCGGTGCAGCGGTTCGAGACTCCGCCCGCGCGTCCGCTGACGCCGCCCGCGGTACCAGCTCCGGTGGCTCCGGTCGCTCCGGTCGCTCCGGCGGCTCCGGCGGCTCCGGCGGCTCCGCCGACGCCAATCGCGGCCGCGGCCCCGGCGCCGGCATCGACACCATCGTCTGCGACCGCCGCGCCGCGCACCTCGTCGCTGACGCCAGTCGGTCGTCGAGGCATCAACCCGTTCCTGAACAATGATCCGAACCAGAAGGGCCGTCGGCTGGCGCGGGCGCTCGTTTCGGACATGATCGCGTATCAGCCCGGCAAGAAGGAGGAAGGGCTCGCGAACGGGACGCTCAAGGCGATCTTCCGCGAAGAGATCAAGAAGAGCTACGAGGAATACGTCGACCAGATCGGCAAGGAGTTCGCCGACAGCACGACGCACTTCCAGGATGCCCTGAATGATCTGCTCGGCGGGGGCCAGAAGATGTTCTAGATGAGAGTGCCGATGGCCTGCTCTCCGGGCTATCTTTCGGTCGTACGCTATGCGAGCCGGTTCCGCGCGCGGGATCGGCTCGCTTGGCATCCGCCCCCGACACTCCCATGGCCGACTCTCCGCACCTGATCTCCCTTCGTCACGACGCCGCCAGGCTGGACGAACTGCGGAGGTACCTTTGACCTCGATCGCAAACGCGAGCGCCTGAACGCGCTCGAAGGCGACATGGCCGATCCGGCATTCTGGAGCGCTCAGGATCGGGCACGTGGGGTGGTGCAGGAGGTGAAGACGTTGAAGGGATGGGTCGATCCCTACGACAAGCTCACAGGTCGGATCACGAGCGCGGTGGAGCTGGTCGACCTGCTCGAGCTCGAACCCGACGAGGAGATGGAAGCCGAGGTCGAGCGCGAGGCGGGCGCGATCCGCGACGATGCCGCGGCGTTCCAGCTCCGTACCTTGCTTCAGGGGCGTGACGACTTCCGCGACGCGCAGGTGGAGATCAGTGCCGGCGCCGGCGGCACCGAAGCGCAGGACTGGGCGCAGATGCTCATGCGGATGTACACGCGGTGGGCGGAGCGAAAGGGATTCACAGTCGAGATCACCGATCTCTCCGAGGGCGAGGAAGCGGGGATCAAGGGCGCCGTGCTCGAGATCAAGGGCGAGTACGCCTTCGGCTTCCTGCGGCCGGAGACGGGGGTGCACCGGCTGGTGCGCATCTCGCCATTCGACTCGCAAGCGCGGCGGCACACGAGCTTCGCGTCGGTCTTCGTCTATCCGGTCGTGAACGAGGAGATCAACATCGAGATCCGCGAGGAGGACCTGCGGATCGACGTCTACCGTGCCTCCGGCGCCGGCGGCCAGCACGTCAACAAGACGAGCTCGGCGGTGCGCATCACGCACATCCCCACCGGGATCGTGTGCGCGTCGCAGGCGCAGCGGTCGCAGGGGAAGAACAAGGCGACGGCGATGAAGCAACTCAAGAACAAGCTCTACCAGCGCGAAACGGACAAGCTGGCCGCGGTGAAAGCTGCGCTCGACGCGACCAAGCAGGATGTCTCGTTCGGTAGCCAGATCCGCAGCTACGTCTTCCAGCCGTACACGATGGTGAACGACCACCGCACCGAAACGAAGATCACCGACGTGCATAAGGTGATGGACGGCGCGATCGACCCGTTCATCGAGGCGTATCTCAAGCAGTCGGGCGCACCGCCGGAGCCAGCATGATGACGAGCCATGAGACCAGGGGACGGGCGCGATGAGCGACGAACTCAACTTCGTGATGAAGGCGCGGCGCGAGAATCTCGAGGCGCTGGTGGCCGCGGGTGTCGAACCGTTCGCCTATGGGTTCGACCGGTCGCACGGCTGCGGCGCCGTCGCACCGCTCCTGCCCGAGGGCACCGAAACGGGTCCCGTGGTGCAGGTGGCGGGACGCATCGTGGCGTGGCGCGGACACGGCAAGACGATCTTCGCGCACCTGGCTGACGACACGGGGCGTATCCAGATCTACTTCCGCAAGGATCAACTGTCGGAGGAGATCTTCGCCCGCCTCGCCCACTTCGACTTGGGCGATGTGATCGGCGTGCACGGCCCGCTGTTCCGCACGCGGACGGGTGAGGTGACGGTGCGCGTGGACGCGGTGACGATGCTGGCGAAGTCGCTGCGTCCGCTGCCGTTCGGCAAGGAAGAAGTGGTCGACGGCAAGACCGTGCGCCACTCGGGATTCGCCGACGGTGAACAGCGGTCCCGGCAGCGCTACGCCGATCTCGCGGTGCACCCGGACGTGCGCCGGCACTTCGCCGCGCGCTCCAGGATGACGACGGCGATCCGCCGCGCGATGGACGACCTCGGGTACCTCGAGGTGGAGACTCCGGTGCTGCAGCCGCTATACGGCGGGGCGTCGGCGAAGCCGTTCACGACGCATCACAACGCGCTCGACATGCCGTTGTACCTGCGGATCGCCGACGAGCTCTACCTCAAGCGGCTCGTGGTGGGCGGCTTCGATCGCGTGTATGAGATCGGGCATGACTTCCGGAACGAGGGGATCGACCGGACGCACAATCCCGAGTTCACCATGCTCGAGTTCTACGAGGCGTACGCTGACTACACGGTCATGATGGGACGGGTCGAGCAGCTCATGATCACCGCCGCGACGGCGGTGCGTGAGGTGCTCGGCGACGCGCCGCGTGAGCGCTTTGACGGAGGGGAGGCGGCGCCGGTGCCGGTCTTCCAGCCGCCGTTCCCGCGCGTCGAGTGGTTGCCGTCGCTCTCGCAGGCGCTCGGCGTTGGCGACGTCACGGCGCTCTCGGATGCTGAGCTGCGGAAGGCCGCAGAACGCGCCGGCGTGAACGACGCGGCGAAGCTCTCGCGCCCGAAGCTCATGGACGAACTCTTCCAGGAGCATGTGGAGTCGAAGATCGACCTGCCCACGTTCGTCGTGGATTATCCGGTCGAGCTCTCGCCACTCGCGAAGCCGCATCGCAGCAAGCCCGGGCTCACCGAGCGATTCGAGCTCTTCGCGAAAGGGAAGGAGGTCGCCAACGCGTTCTCCGAACTCAACGATCCGCTCGATCAGCGCGCGCGTTTCGAAGCGCAGGCACGCCTCAAGGCCGCCGGCGACGAAGAAGCCAGCGGCGTCGACGAGGACTATCTGCGCGCGATGGAGTACGGCATGCCGCCGACCGGCGGCGTGGGCATCGGGCTCGACCGGCTCTTCATGTATCTCACCGACACGCCGCACATCCGCGACGTGATCCTCTTTCCGCTGATGCGCCCGGAATGAACGGCATCTCGCGACTCGAACTCTCGATCGCCTGGCGCTACCTGCGCAGCCGGCGCGGCTCGCGGCTGCTCTCGTTCATCTCGGTGATCGCCGTCGCCGGTGTGGTGGTCGGCGTGAGCGCGCTCGTGGTGATCATGGGTGTGATGAACGGACTGCAGACCGACCTGCGTGAGAAGATCCTCGTGGGCAGCCCGGACGTGCGAGTGCTGACCTATGGCATGGATCTGCGCATGGGTGGGTGGAAGGAGGCGCTGGTCGCGGTGCGTGCGGTGGAGGGCGTGGTCGACGCCGCGCCATTCGTGGTGCATCAGGGGCTGGCGACGAGCGGAAGCAGCTACTCCGAGGCGATCTCGGTCGCGGGGATCATTCCGGGCGACTCGGGCTCGCGTCAGGTCACGTCGATCCGTGATCATGCGACGCTCGGCGACTTCTCATTCGATACGCCCGACGGCGAGCGTCGCGGAGCCGTCTTGGGCCGGCTGCTCGCGGACCGCTTGAGCGCGGGCGTCGGGACCAAGCTCACGCTCGTGACCGCGAGCGGCGAGCTGAACCCGCTGCTCGGCGTCGTGATCCCTCGCTTCACCGAGTTCGAGGTGACCGGCCTCTTCGAGACCGGGATGTACGAGTACGACAACGGCTACGTGTACGTCGACCTCGAGCAGGCGCAGCGGTTCGCCGGGCTCGACACGGCTGTCACCGGCATCGAGGTACGCACCACGGACCGCTGGGCGGCGCCCGACGTGGCGGCGCGGATCGACAGCGTGATGGGCTCGGCCTACTTCACGCGCGACTGGCAGCAGCAGAACAGTTCGCTCTTCCGCGCGCTCAAACTCGAGAAGTTCGCGATGGCGGTGGTGCTCGCGTTGATCATCATGGTCGCCGCCTTCAACATCGTGAGCACGCTCACCATGGTGGTGCGCGACAAGACGCGTGAGATCGGGATCCTGAAGGCGATGGGACTTCGCGCCGACTCGGTCCGCGCGATCTTCCTGTTGCAGGGGCTCTTCATCGGCATCGTGGGCACGAGCATCGGACTCGCGCTCGGCATCGGGGTCGGGCTCGCGCTCGACAAGGGACGCCTGATCGCGCTCGACCCGTCGGTGTATTTCATCGATCACCTGCCGGTGCAGCTGCAACCGTTCGACATCGCGCTGATCGCGCTGCTGAGTGTCGGCGTCGCGGTCCTCGCAACGCTGCACCCGGCCGCGTCGGCATCGAAGCTCTATCCGATCGAGGCGATCCGCAGCGAATGACCGACACGCCGCGTGGCCCCGTGCTCGAAGCGACTGGCGTGGAGAAGTCCTACCGTGGCGGTGACGGGACGTTGATCCGCGTCCTTGACGGTGTGGACCTCACGGTCTCTCCCGGCGAGATGGTCGCGGTGGTGGGCGCCAGTGGAGCCGGCAAGAGCACCTTTCTGCACGTTCTGGGTGCGCTCGACCGACCGGACGCCGGGGAGGTCAAGCTCGCTGGCCAGGCCACGCGGACGACCGACGACGAGGTACTCGCGGAACTAAGGAACCGGACTGTGGGATTCGTCTTTCAGTTCCACCACCTCCTGAAAGAGTTCTCCGCGGTCGAGAATGTGATGATGCCCCTGCTGATCGCCCAGATGCCGCAGGCCGAGGCGCGTACGCGCGCCGAGGCGCTGCTGGAGCGCGTGGGGCTCTCGGCGCGCCGGCATCACCGGCCGGCCGAACTGTCGGGTGGTGAGCAGCAACGGACGGCCGTGGCGCGCGCGCTGGCCGCGAAGCCGCCACTGTTGCTGGCCGACGAACCGTCGGGGAATCTCGATCATCACAACGCCGAGCGGCTGCATGACCTGTTCGCGGAACTGACGGCCGAGTTCGCGGTCGGCCTGGTGGTGGTGACGCACAACCGGTCGTTGGCGGCGCGTGCATCACGCGTGCTGCACCTCGAGGACGGGCGCCGGTTGCCGGCGTCCGCTTCGGAGGGAGGCGTCTGATGATCTGCGACCAGTGCCGAGAGCGCGACGCGGTGGTGCATCTGACCCAGATGGTGGAGAACGCCGTGAAGCAGGTGCACCTCTGCGAGCAGTGCTCGGCGGAGCGGGGGATCGAGACCACGGTGGCGGAGCCGAAGCATCCGCTCGGCGACTTCCTGCAGGCGGTGCAACAACAGGCTGCGCAGATGCCTGGAGATGCGTCCCGATGCGCCTACTGCGGTACGTCGCTGCGCGACTTCCGGGCGAGCGGGCGGCTTGGCTGCGCGCACTGCTACGGCGCATTCGAGCAGAGCCTGCGCGAGCTGCTGCGCCGTGTGCACGGGTCGACGAAGCACGAGGGGTGGCGCTACGAGGCGCGGGACCCCGAACTCGTCACGCGGGCCGAGACGTTGCGCGCCTTGCGCGACAAGTTGAAGCGCGCAGTCTCGGACGAAGCGTTCGAGAACGCGGCCACATTGCGCGACGAGATCCGGGGGCTCGAATGAGTCTCGACCTGAGTCTGGTGCCCGACGGTGGACTGCACTGGCTGAGCGCCTCCGGGGAGCACGCCGGGATCGTGCTGTCGTCTCGCATCCGACTCGCTCGC
>JANOWT010000362.1:0-7721 GCA_031418115.1 Gemmatimonadota bacterium | reverse complement strand
TGGTGCAACGCAACGGCGCGGTGGTCGCGCGCATCCGCTACCGCTTCGCGCTCGGCCGTGACGGCCGTATCACCACCGCGAGTCTCGCACGCCTGCAGGCCGACGGCACGCCATTCCCCAACGTCGCTTCAGAGTCACGCTTCACCTTCGGTGCCGACTCGGTCGTACGTGAAGTCGTGTTCGCCGACAGCACGCCGCGCCGCGCGTTCGCGGCGCGGAATGCGATGCCGAATCTCCCGACGTTCGTCTACGGCCCCTTCGAACTACTCGCCGCGCAGCGTCGTCGCGGCACCGCCGTCGACTCGGTCCCCGCACTGGGCGCCGGCGGCACGCCGAACTTCGTCGGATTGAAGGCGCAGAGCGGCGACACCTCGCGGCTCGTCGGCGCAGTGCCCTACCAGATGCTGCTCCGCTTCGACGCGCGCGATCGACTGCTCTCGGTCGACGGCTCGTTCACCACCAACAAGGTCCTCGCGACGCGTGGCAACGGCGGACTCGACATCGCGACCATCGCCCAGGCGATGCGCCCCACCGGCGTGCTCTCGGTGCGCGAGACGGTGCGCGCGGCCTTCGGTCCCGGCGGGATGGTGCTCGTCGACTACGGCCGGCCGCATGTGCGTGAACGCACGGTCTGGGGCGGTACGCTGGTGCCGACCGATTCCGTCTGGCGCTTCGGCGCCAACGATGCCACGCATCTCTTCACCACGCGCACGCTCACGCTCGGCAGCGTGACGCTGGCGCCGGGCATGTACACGCTTTGGTTGCAGCACACACGCACCGGCACGTTCCTCATCGTCAACAAGCAGACCGGCCAGTGGGGCACGCAGTACGATGCCGCGCAGGACATCGGTCGCGTTGAGGTGCAGATGTCCGCCACGCCGGCGCATGTGGAGGAGTTCACGATCACGTTGCGTTCGCTCAGCGCCGCACGCGGTGTGCTCGACCTCTCTTGGGCCGACCGTGCCGGCACGGTACCGTTCGGAGTGAGCATCGCCCGATAGTGCGTCCGTCTGACCATCCGTCTGACCGTCCCACATCTCGACCGCTCGACCGCTCGCCCGCTCGCCCGGCAGCCCGCACTTCCCTCGCTACACTGGAGCACTTCGTGACCGGTCCCCATGCTGAACAAGCCACGTCGTCGCCGGCGAGCGACGCCGTCGCTCGACAGTGCGCGGACCTCTTGGAGGGAATCGAACTCCCTCCAGGAATCCACGAGGCAGCACTTGCGATCGTGACCGCCGACGCCGCCGTGCGCCGAGAGCTGGTCGTGCATCATCCGCATCGCTTCTGGGATCAGATCGCGATGATCGCCGCTCGGGATGCCTCGGTGCGCGAGCTCCTCGCTAGCGACGCAGAGCGTGCCGTCTTTGACGCGAACGTCTCCAAGTGGAACCGGATTCGAAGCGGCGGATCTCAAGAATAGCTCTACGATGGTTGTACTTTCGACCATACTTCTAGCGAATAGCTAGACACGTTCGGACTTCTGGAACGGATTACTTGGGCCGTTGTTCAACAAGGACGGAACGGAGCGACTCTGACGTCTGCGACTCTCGCCAGACTGACTCGCGCCACTGTCCGACAACCTCTCAGGAGTCTTTCCATGCGTATCAAGTCGCTCGTGCTCGCCGCTGCGCTCGTCGTCGCCCCGGTCGCTTCGGCGTCCGCCCAGGCCATGCAGAAGGACATCGTCACCACCGCCGTCGAGGCAGGTTCGTTCAAGACGCTCGCCGCTGCCCTCACGGCCGCCGGCCTCGTCTCCACGCTGCAGGGCACGGGCCCGTTCACTGTCTTCGCTCCGACCGATGCCGCGTTCGCCAAGCTCCCCGCCGGCACCGTTGAAGCGCTGCTGAAGGACAAGGCGAAGCTCGCCGCGATCCTGACCTACCACGTGGTCGCTGGCCGCGTTGAGGCGAAGGACGTCGTCAAGCTCTCCACCGCCAACACGGTCAATGGCGCCCCGATCGCGATCAAGGTCGTGAACGGCAAGGTCATGATCAATGCCGCGACCGTCACCACCGCCGACGTGCAGGCTTCGAACGGCGTCATCCACATCATCGACACGGTCATCCTGCCCCCGATGTAAGCAGCGACGGCATCAGGGAGACGCAGCACGGTCGACCTGGTATCGATGGCAGAACCCCCGGCGTCCACACGGCGCGCCGGGGGTTCTCGCATTCCCCACCTCCCACCTCCCACCTCCCACCTCCCACCTCCCCCCGCAGTCTGTGGCCTGTCGCACGAGGCGCATTGTGAGGATGTTTCACGCGGCTGTCACACGCTGAACCCCTTCCCGCTCCGCACATGCGACCGATCATCCGCCCCCTCGCGCTCGCCGCCGCCTGCACACTGGCATCGTTCGTCGCACACCCGGCCGCCGCACAAGCGCCGCTCGCACGCGCCTCCACCCGACCGGTCATCGCCTCGGCGGCACGGCTACTCCCCTGGTCCGAGCAGATCGCCGTGCGCGAGAGCTGGCTCCCCAAGCGGCACGACCTGCTCCTGCCGATGATGCGGCAGCACGGCATCGCCATGTGGATCCTCGTGAACGAGGAGTTCCACGACGACCCGCTCGTGCATTTCGTCGCGCCGGCGCGTCCGTACACCGGCAATCGAGATCTCTTCGTCTTCGTCGACGCCGGCGCTGAAGGACTCAAGAAGTACGCGATCACGGGCTACACCGAGGAGAATCTCGCGCGCTTCTTCGATGCACCCTCCGACGAACCGCAGCCCCCGGCCGCCGCGCTCCGCGCACTCTACGCCAAGTGGCAGCCGCGTACGATCGGGCTCGGCATCGGTGGCGGGCGCGGACAGACGCGTACACTCGGTCATGATTCCTACAAGCTGATCGCCGAGGCGATGGGGCCCGAGGCCGAAGCGAAGTTCGTGAGCGCGGCGGCGTTGACCACCGAACTGCTCGACACGCGCATCCCCGAGGAGTTCGAGCACTACCGCGCGGCGGTCACCGTCACCGAGGAGATCGTGCGCCGCGCACTGTCCGCGGAAGTCATCACGCCGGGACGCACCACAGTCGGTGATGTGCGCCGCGCACTCTACGACATGCTCTGGGCCGCCGGCGTTCGCACCTGGTTCCAGCCCGACCTACGCGTGCAGCGCGCGGCGGGCGAGAACGCCAGCTCGCGCGGATTCCTCGCCGTCGCCAAGGAGAATGTGGTGATCCTGCCGGGCGATCTCGTGCACGTCGACTTCGGCATCACCTACATGGGGTTCGACACCGACTGGCAGAAGATGGCCTACGTGCTCAAGCCGGGCGAGACCGATGCCCCCGCCGGACTCAAGGCGGCACTCAAGAACACGAACACACTGCAGGACGCGCTCACCCTGCGACACGCACGCCCCGGCATGACCGGCGGCGCGGTCTTCAATGCGACCATGGCCGAGATGCGCGAACGCGGGATCGAGGCGATGATCTACTCGCATCCGCTCGGCGCACAGGGTCACGCCCTCGGCGCGTCGATCGACTTCCGGAGCGCACTCCGCACCGACACGCTGTCACAGGCACAGCGGCTCCGCCCGGGCTCGTACATCTCGATCGAACTCAACACCGGCACGCCCGTCGCCGAATGGGGAGGCAAGAAGGTGTTCGTGATGATGGAGGACTGCGCGTATCTCACGGCTGACGGGTACCGGTTCTTCCGTCCGCGGCAAGAGAGCTTCTACCTGATCGCGTCGCGTCGGCGATAGCGCACGGCGACAGCGCACGGCGACAGCCACGGCATTCACCACAGGGGGCACAGGGGGCACAGGGGCGTGCCCTGCCATTCGTAGCGCCCCCACCACACGCGCACCCAGCTCCCCCGCATGCAACCGAATCCCCCTGTGCCCCCTGTGTCCCCTGTGCCCCTGTGGTGAAAGCAGTTGCACTGGATCGCAAAGCAAGACTCAATCCACCGCACTCCGATTCAACCCATACCGCATGATCGCCGCATGCCGCCCCCCGACCTCGCGCTCGAGATCATACACATCCCCCGGTGGGCACCCGATCGACCCGAGCACCTGATCCAACGCGCCCGAGTCCTCCGCCGACAACCGGACCGCGAGCGCATCGAGCGTCCCCCGCAGATGCACGACGTTCCGCGCCCCGACGATCGCCGCCGCCACCATCCGCCGATCGAGCACCCACCGCAACGCCACCGCACCGATCGTCGTCCCGTTCCGCGCCGCGACCCGCGCGAGCACGACGAGCACCCGCTGCAGCGCATCCCACCCTCCGCACTCGTCGACGATCAACCGGTACTTCACGAGCGATCGGTTCTCGAGCGGTTCCGCCGGAGCCTCCGCCCCGAGCCAACGCTCGTGCAGAAATCCGCCAGCGAGCGCACCGAACGCCAGTAGCCGCACGCCGCTCGCTTCGCAGAGCGCCGACATCTCATGCAGCGCGCGACGGTCGAGCAACGAGAGCTGCACCTGATTCGTGACCACCGGCACACCGGCATCGAGGAGCGCGCGCAGGTGCGCGGTGTCGAAGTTGGTCACACCGATCCGCGCGATCTTCCCTTCGCGCTGCATGGCGGTGAGATGCAACGCCGCCTCGACGAAGCCGGGGATCGCGAAGTCCCACCAGTGGAACTGCACGAGATCGAGCTGCTCCACGCCGAGCCGCCGGAGCGAGCGATCGATCGTGCGCTCGAGGTCCGCGCGCGTGAGCGCTGGCAGGAGATCGAGGTCGGGCACGCATTTGGTGTGCACACGGATCGGTAGCGCGGCGGCACCGTACCGCGCACGCCACTCGCGCAGGAACCGCCCGATCAGCACTTCGACACCCGTATAGATGTCGGCGCAGTCGAACGCGGTGATCCCCGCCTCCGCGAACGCGAACATATCGGCGACGGCGACTTCGGCATCCACCGCACCATGACCACCGGCGAGCTGCCATCCGCCCTTGATGAGCGGCGGGATCATGTCGCTCGCGGCAGCGGCACCAGCGTCACCTCACCATGCCGGAACGTCGTTCTGCCCGTGCGCGTGATCCTGAAGCGCGCCCCGCAGTGCGGATCGGGACAGGCGATCTCCGCATCGGTGGTCATCCAATCATTGGCGTCGGTCGCGCGCTGCTTCGCCGGGAGCAATGGGAGCAGTGCCGCGAGCGGATACAAGGGGAATCCCTGTCCCGCCGGAAAGCGCAGCATCTCACCCACCACCTCGAACCAGTCGCCTGCCCGGTGCCCGCAGACCATCGGGCGCTCGGTGGCGATGACCTCCACGCGCAGGTCGTGGAGCGTGAAGGAGTCGTCGCGCGCAGGGTCGGCCATGGTGCGAAGCATAGCCGCGGCGGCGTATCTTCGTCCACCATGAATCGGACTCCGCTCACGTTCCACTTCGGCGCGCTCGGCGCACTCACGCCATTCGTCGTCTTCCTCGGCGGCGTGACCGCGCTCGCACTCTCCGGCGCCCCCGACGAGCGTGGCTTCTGGCCCGTGCTCCTCGGCGCGCTCATCACGGGGCTCCTGCTCGCGAAGGACCGCGCGCGCTACTCCGAGGCGATGCTCGACGGCATGAGTCAGCGAATCGTCATGATCATGCTCTGCGCCTGGCTCTTCGCCGGTGTTCTTGGGACGCTTCTCGCCGCGTCGGGCTTCGTGAGCGCACTCGCGTGGACCGCCCAGAGCCTGTCGCTCTCGGGTGGTGGATACGTGGCCGCTGCATTCCTCGCGTGCGCACTCATCTCCACCGCGACCGGCACCAGCTTCGGCACCATCCTCGTTGCAGGCCCGCTGCTCTACCCAGCGGGTGGCGCTGCCGGGGCCGCGCCCGCCGTCCTCATGGGCGCGATCCTCGCCGGCGCCACCTTCGGCGATTCGATCTCGCCAGTCTCCGACACGACCATCGCATCGAGCGGCACGCAGGACGCCGACATCGGCACGACGGTCAGGCGACGGATGAAGTACGCGGTGCCGGCTGGCCTGGCGGCGCTCGTCGTCTCAGCCCTGTTGGGATCGAGTGACGCAGCGCCAGCGACCTCGATCGCCGGCGACATCGCGACAGTGGGACGTCCGCTTCCGCTGGTGATGCTCGTGGTGCCGTTACTCGTGATCGGACTCTTGCTCGCGAAGCGGCATCTCATTGAAGCGTTGCTCTTCGGGATCGTGGCCGCGGCCGGCACCGGGCTCGCCTTCGGCCTGCTCGTGCCGAGCGCGCTGCTCACGGTGGAATCGGGCGCGCTTGGCGCGTCGGGACTGATCGTCGACGGGCTGCAGCGCGCGGTCGGTGTGAGTGTCTTCACCCTTCTATTGATGGCGCTCGTCGGCACGATCCAGGCGACCGACCTGCTCGACCGACTCGTCCGTGCGGCCGAGGGGCGGGCGAAGAGCGCGCGCGGTGCGGAATGGTGGATCGTGGGCGTGGTGTCCGGCGCGGTCCTGCTCACCACGCACAGTGTCGTGGCCGTCCTCGTCACGGGGCCGTTCGCGAAGGAGACCGGCGCGCGCTTCGGCCTGTCGCGCTATCGCCGAGCGAACCTGCTCGATCTCACGGTCTGCACCTGGCCATTCATCTTCCCCTGGTTCCTGCCGACGATCCTCGCGGCGAGCACGACCACGGGCGCGGAGCGCTACGGCATGCCGACGCTGGCCCCGGCCGCCATTGGGTTGTACAACACGTACGCGTGGGCGCTTGTCGTGGCAGTCGCGGTCGCCGTGATCACGGGGTTTGGACGCGAGACCGAACCGTGAAGGAGTGGAGGTCTCCGATCGATCGTGCCCGGCAATCGCGCGGACGGCCGCCTTTCCATTAACGTGCGGGCATGTCGAACCGACGCCTCCCCGCCCCGCCCCTGCCTGCCCTCGTGCTCTCGGCACTTTGCGCTCTCGCGCTCGCGCCGATTCAAGCCCAGGCGCAAACCTCCCCAGCCGGCACCTGGCACACCATCAGCGACGTCGACGGCAAGCCGCGTGGGATCATCACCCTGCGGGTGGCCAATGGCGTCCTCACGGGCACGGTCGCCGGCACCTTGGTCTCTGGTGAGCAACCGGGAAAGGTCTGCGACCAGTGCACCGACGAACGGCGCGGCAAACCTCTCCTTGGCATGGAGATCCTCCGCGGCCTGCGGTGGAACGGCGATGCCTGGACCGGCGGCGAGATCCTCGACCCCGACACCGGCAAGACCTACCGCGCGACGATCCGGCTGAGCGAGGATGGCCGCGCGCTCGCGCTGCGCGGATACATAGGCATCTCGTTGCTGGGGCGGACGCAGCGTTGGGTCCGGGCGCAGTAGACGGGGCTAGGCGATCGTACGGGACCTCGGACCTCAGTCGGCGGCTCGGACGTCGGTCACCGCGTCGCTACTTGCTCCACGGCGGCTTGACGCCCTGCGCGCGCGCGTACGCGATCAACTGACCGAGATGCTCGTGCAGGTCGCCCGACATGATGAATGACGTCTCGATGATCGTCCGGTCGCCGCCGAAGAGCTTGCGCGTACCAGAGAGTGCGTTCACGTCGGCGCCGGCGATCGCCGCACGCATGAACGCGTACCCTTCGTCGAGGTGCTTCAGCACGTCGGTCTTCGCGGACTGGGCCTCGAACGCCTTGAATCCGGCCTCGCTGCGCACCACGAGCGGCGACGGCGCGAGGCCGTACGCCATCGGCGTGAACACGTAGTACTCGCTCGCCACATGCATGAACGCCTCGCCGACCGAGCGCACACCCGGTGCCGGACGCCAAGTGTACTTCTCCGCCGGGATCGCCTCGGCGAGCGCCTTGAACTT
>JANOWT010000361.1:0-3615 GCA_031418115.1 Gemmatimonadota bacterium | reverse complement strand
GGCGCATGAACTCCGCACGCCGCTCAGTGCGATCATCGGTCTCGCCGACCTGCTACACGACTCGCAGCTCTCCGACGATCAGCGCGACATGATCGACATCATGGGCCGGTCGGCCCGCGCGCTGGTGGAGATCGTGAACGGGGTGCTCGACCTCGAGAAGCTGCAGGCAGGCAAGCTCCAGTTGGAACGACGGACCTTCAGTCCCGCCGACTGCGTGGAGGAGTGCGTCAGTCTGCTGGCAGCCTCGGCCGCACAGAAGCGCGTCGACCTGGCCTTCTTCATCGACGAGAGTGTTCCCTCGCTCATTCAGGGCGACGACGTGCGCCTGCGCCAGACGCTGATCAACCTCATCGGGAACGCGCTCAAGTTCACCGAGGTGGGCCAGGTCGTCGTGAGTGTCACCGCAACCCCGTGGACGGACGACCGGTGCGAGCTGCGGTTCGCGGTCGCAGACTCCGGCCCGGGGATCCCGGTCGAGCAGCGGAGTGCGATCTTCGAACCGTACGCGCAGGCCGACGTCTCCACGAGTCGACGATTCGGCGGCACCGGACTCGGCCTGCCCATCACCAAGCGACTCGTGACGTTGATGGGCGGGCGGCTCTGGATCGAGAGCGAGATCGGAATGGGATCGACCTTCCATTTCACACTACCGGCCGAGCTCGACACGCTCGCCGGTGTCCGAGCGCGAGGCAGGGATGCCGGCCTCGCCGGTCGACGGCTTCTCGTCGTCGAGGACAATCTGATCGTGGGCGAGCTGCTCGTCGCTGAGCTCCAACGTTGGGACGTTGACGCCACATTGGTCTCCGATCTGCCCCGTGCCGTGACCGCGCTCAGCAACGGCACGTTCAGCATGGCGTTGATCGACGGCGAGATACCCGGGGTCACTGCGCGCGCGGTCGCGTTGGCGCTCCGGAGTCTCCCCGGTCAGTCGGGCCTTCCGCTGGTGTTGATGACCAGCCTGGGTCTGCGATCGGAAAGCAGCGGACGTTCCCTCGACGCTGGAGATGGACGCTTCGCGGCCTACGTGACGAAGCCGGTGCGGCCCGCGCGCTTGCATGATGCGCTCGTACAGGCGCTCGCCGGCGGAGGTGCCGATGCGGCGGCAGCACCGGCACCTTCCTTCTCGCCGCAGCCGCGCACTCCCGAACTCCGACTGAGCGGGATCCGCGTCCTCGTGACTGACGACGACCCGGGCGTGCGCACCGCGCTCGCGCGCTCGCTCACGAATGCGGGGGCCGAGGTCCGGACCGCCGAGAACGGCGTCGGCGCGCTCAGTGCTGCGCGGGCGTGGAATGCCGACACCATACTGCTCGACGCGTCGATGCCGGGGATGGATGGGTTCGATGTCTGCCGCCAACTCAAGGCGGACCCGGCCACGCGACTCATCCCCGTGATCATCATCACCGGACTCGACACTGCCGACGATCGACGCCGCGTGCTGGAGGCCGGAGCGGACGGGATCATCCCGAAGCCGTTCGATCGCGAGGAGTTGTTCGCTCGCGTCCGCTCGTGCGCTCGACTCAAGCAGACGACCGATCATCTCGAGCGCGCCGACGAAGCGCTGGTGGTGATGGCGCGAGCGATCGAAGGAAAGGATCCCAACACCCTCGGCCACTGCGAACGACTCTCCGATTACAGCGCGCGACTCGCCGCGCGCATCGGGATGGACGCAGCCGACGTGGACGCGCTGCGCCTTTCGGGACTCGTGCACGACATCGGCAAGGGCGTGCTCCCGGACACGATCATCCGAAAGTCCGGCGCACTCGACGACAAGGAATGGCGCGCCATGCGGTCCCATCCGGTGGAGGGCGAACGACTCTGCAGTGGCGCTCCGGGCTTCGGCCGCGTGCTCCCGATCATCCGGCATCACCACGAGAAGATGGACGGCTCGGGTTACCCCGACGGCCTGCGCGGGAACGACATTCCCAAGGCCGCGAGAGTGCTGCAACTGGTCGACGTGTACGACGCGCTGACGACCGCCCGTCCGTATCGCGTGGCGGAGTCACCTGAAGGCGCGCTCGGGATCATGGAGCACGAGGTCGACCGAGGGTGGTGGGACCCGCAGATCTTCGCGGCGTTCCGCGACCTCGTGCGTGAGGACCTGCACGCTCGGCGCGCGACCCGGGGGCCGCGGCACTGAGGGACCATTGCACGCCTATTCAAGCAGCGATGCTCGCTCACTGAGCGCGAGCGCGGCTCCTACGGCTGCGTGAGCCCCGCCGAGAGGAGATTGACCAACAACCGCATGCTCCCCGGCACCCCCGCAGGGATCTGCCGAAAGAGCGAGAGCGACGTGTACACATAGCGACCCTTCCCGAGCGTAGCGTCGAGGATCGCGCCACGGTTCTGCGGCTCGTCGGGGTCGTTCATCGCCAGCGGCGTGCGGTAGCGCGGGTCGATCGTGCTCGGCATGTAGAGACCGCGCTCCTGCACCCAATCTTGCCAGTCACTGGCGGCGATCCGGTTGGGCCAGGTGAGCAGCTTGGACGCGGCGTCGAGCACCGTGACCGGTGCGTTCTCGAGCGTGACGCGTGCGGCCGGGCGCGTATGCGTGATCGGGAACGGCATCATCCCCGGGCGCATCATCTCGAACTGACCGTACTGCACCACGAGCGTGCCACCCTGCCGCACCCATTCCATGAGGCGCGGGTTCTGCGTTGCGAGCTCCGGCTGCGCGTCGTAGGCGCGGGGACCGATCACCACGGTCGTGTAGCGCGAGAGATCGAGAAGCGGCAGTTCCTCGGGCGCGAGCACCGTGATGGGGATGTCGAGTCCGCGCAGCGAAGGCGCGACCGCATCGGACACACCGGTCACATACGCGACCACCAGCGTCTTGGGCACCGTGACGGCCACCGCCTGCAGGTACAACGCGGACGAGCGATAGAGCCGAATGGGTCTGATGTGCGGGTAGTCGATCGTGCGGAAGCCATCGGAGTACACGGTCCCTTCCGATGCCGCGCCGATCCCGAACTCGTGCCGCCCCGCCGCGAGCGTCCCGCGCAGACGCACGAAGATCTCGCGCACCTCTCCCGGTGCGAGCACCACACTGTCTGGTGCGCCCTCCACTCGGATGCCCGCCGGGAGCAGGTAGCGCAGCGCGAGACGACGCTCACGCACGGTGTGCGACCGCATGGTGAGCCGGATGCGACGATCGATCGGTTGCGCGGCCCGCACCCACTCGAGCCCGCGGTCGAGTTCGAGTGTCACCGGCGGCACGCCGCCGGCCGGCCGCCACTGCTCGCCGAGCACAGGGTCGGCCACGCGGTACATCACCTCGCCCGCGAAGACCGTCGTGAACCCCTGCCCCACGCCGATCGTCACGCGCGTGTCGCTCAACCGGCGCACGTCCTCGGCGAGCGAGACGCTCGGCACCAGCGCAGCATCGGCACCGTACGAGACGAGCGCCGCACCGCCCTCGGGTGACCGGTTGTCGGCGAACATCGCGCCCTCGCGTCCACCGAGCCACCAGGGCCGGTGATCGACGAGGCCGAGCAAACTGAAGTCGAATCGCGCCGAGCTGTCGGGGAGGATGTCGACCGGGGCCGGGATCCCACGCAGCACGCCGGTGAGCCTGATGGCACGCACGGTGACCAACTCGCGACCGCGGTTGTGCAC
>JANOWT010000360.1:0-1901 GCA_031418115.1 Gemmatimonadota bacterium | reverse complement strand
CGTTCCCGTTCGCGGTCGACAGCCTCCGCACGCAGGACGGGGGCGACGGAGTGCGTCACCACTTCATCTATTCGTCAACCGGTCCTTGGGCGATCCATGTATTGGACGTCCGACTCGACCGCTGCTACTCCGCGGTCGCGGTGAAGGGCGCCTCTGGCGCGGTCGGGCGGGCGAAGACGTCGGACTTGCTGCGCGAGCTCTCTCGCACGCGCCCGGTGATCGGCGGCGTGAACGCCGACTTCTTCCTCTTCACGCCGCCGGGCGTGCCCACGGGCGCGCATGTCTCTGCCGGTCGCGTCTTCACGCCGCCGTCGGACCGGCCAGTGTTCGCGATCGACTCGGCCGGTATGCCGCGCATCGCAGTGCTCTCGCTGCGTGATACGGCGAAGTTCACCATCGATGATCCAGCGCTCGCGCGCGTCTCGCTGCGGCCGTTCCATCCGCTCGAAGCAGTGGGTGGCCGACCGGTGCTCGCGCGCGACAGCGTCATCACCGACGGAGTGGACACCGAAGGTCAGGCAAGCTTCGCGAAGAGTCGGCATCCGCGTACCGCAGTCGGCATCGCCGATGGGGGTCGACGGCTGCTCCTCGCAGTGGTCGACGGTCGTCAGAAGCCGTACAGCGACGGCATGACACTCCGCGAGCTCGCCACGCTCATGCTCGCGCTCGGCGCCCGCGATGCGCTCAATCTCGACGGGGGTGGCTCGACGGCGTTCGTGTACGCGGATCCTGACTCCGCTGGTGCGCTACGTGTGGCGAGCCATCCGTCGGATCCCACGGGTGAGCGCGCGGTCGGGAATGCTCTTGCGATCGTGCGTGGCTGTCGCGCGCGATGAGTGAACATCTTCTTCTGAGGAAACACCGTTTGCGGCCAACACGCGCCCTCGTCACTTGCCTGCCGCTCTTCGCCCTGCTCGGTGGTGCGGCCCCGCGCGACGAGCTCGAGGCGATCGGCTATCACGACAATGCCGCAGCGGCTGGCGCGGATCGCGACGGCGTGCGCGAGGTGACGGTCGAGATCCGCCGCGGCCTCTGGCGACCGAACGGCCCCGACCGTCCCGGCACACCGATGATGGCGTTCGCGGAGCCGGGAATGCCGTTGCTATTGCCAGGGCCGATGATCCGCGTGAGCGCAGGAACCAAGCTCGCGATCACAGTGCGCAACGGCAGCGACAGCACGATCATCCTGCGTGGACTCTCGCCCGATCCGGCCGATTCTCTTGTGCTCTTGGCAGGAACGAGCGGTACCGTGCGGTCGGTCGCCGAGCAGCCGGGGAGCCGCTTCTACTTCGGCACCTTCCCGGGCCGGTCCCTGAACGATCGACGCGTCGAGGACGGACATCTCGCGGGCGCGATCATCGTGGATCCTCCCGGTGCCCGACGCGGCGACGCCGTGTTCGTGATCACAGGGTCCTTTCACTCGAGGGGTCCCAACGGTGCACTGACGAACGCGCGCGAGATCTTCGTCGTGAACGGTCGGCCGTGGCCGTTCACGAGGCGGCTGCAAGGCGCCGTGGGAGATTCGGCGCACTACCGCGTCATCAACGCAACGCGGGACGCGCATCCGATGCACCTGCACGGCACCTTCTTCCGTGTCATGTCCCGCGGCGGAGCCTGGCGTGACACGTTGTTCGGCGCGGAAGCCGAGCGGATCGTCGCGACCGAATACATGCCGCCCGGCACTACGATGGAGATGAAATGGATGCCCGACCGACCGGGCACCTGGCTCATGCATTGTCACCTCACGTTCCACGTGGTGGCGAACATCGGCTTCGGGACCGACTCGCTCTCGCCTGAGGAGCACGACGCGCGGCTCGTGCATGGTCATGGTGGCGATCCCGACCACCATGTGGAGGAGTCCATGGGCGGACTCTTCATGACCATCACCGTGCCGCCGCCTC
>JANOWT010000359.1:0-3447 GCA_031418115.1 Gemmatimonadota bacterium | reverse complement strand
TCTGCGGCGCCTCGCGCGCGAGCTCGTTGGGCTGCACCACGAGGCGCTGGTAGATGGTGGGGATCACACCGGTGAACACGATCGAGAGCACGATGTAGCCGAGGATCACGCCGCCGGCGGTGCGCACGACGATCCCGCGCCTCGCTCCCCAGAGCACCGCACCGCACCCGATCGCGAGCAGCGCCGACATCACATAGAGCGACGGGAGCACGATCGTCACGTCGGTGAGGCTGGCACCCTGTAGCGGCCCATGCGTGCCGAAGAGCAGCGACGGCGCCTGAACGAAGGCGATACGGATGGCCTGCACGAAGAGCAGCAACGAGACCAACACTGCCGTATGCAGACTCACGCCGGGATCGACGCGGAGTCCGCTCGGCTGCAGGCGGATGTCGCCGCGCGCGACGTAGATCGGCACCACCACCAGCACGAGCGCGAGCGCCAGCACCGCCGTCATGAGGTTGAGCGAGAGCTCGAGCGTCGGCAGCGTGAACACGTAGTAGGCGATGTCGCGCCCGAAGATCGGGTCGGCCTCGCCGAACGGCGTGCGGTAGAAGAACTGCACGAGCGTACGCCATTCACCGGCGGTACCGAGTGCGATCATCGCCGCGCCCGCCAGTGACACCGGAAGCGCGAGCATCTCCGCGAGCCGGACGAAGAAGCGCTCGCGCATCTCGACGCCGCCCTGCGCCAGCACGCGCACATCCTCGCGGACCATCTCGATCCCACGCAGCGCGACGCGCGCGTTCCCGTAGAGCACCGCGAAGCCGACCAGGCCCGCGAGCGCACCCATACTCCACTGGGCAACGATCTGCAGCAGGAACACTCGCTCGAACCCGACCTCGCGGAACCAGAGCCAGTCGGTGAGACGGACCGCCACGCCACGCACGAGAAGGAAGGCGACGAGGATCAGCGCGATCCAGATGATCGGTTGCGGTCGCGTGGGACGCGCGGGGAGGGACTTGGGCATCGGAGTGTGCATGAGGGGAACGGAGCGTCCTGACGCGCGCTCCATCCCTTAACTCTGTCGTGCCGCACTCCGGTACGCCACGGGCGGGACCATGCCAGACGCCCGGTCGCGACGCGCGGGAGGGCCGATCAGGGACGGATCACGGCCCGGAGCTCGCGAAGCTGGCGGTCGAGGAGTGCGCGGTCACCCGTCCGCTGGCTCGCCACCTGCGCGGCGATCGCCTGCGCCGTCGCCTCGACGTCCTTTTGCGCCTTCCGACGGATGAATCCGAGTCCCGCGATGCGCCCGCCGGGCACGACGAGATTGCGATACGTGAACAGCGTGCCGCCGCGATACGGCTCGAACCGTGCCTCGCCCTCGGCGGACTTGGTGGACGACGCGTGCACGAGCGTCCACTCCACTCGATACGTGCGCGCATCGCCCGCGCGCTCCGGGATCGTGCTGCTCAGCCGATTGCGCACCGTGTACGACTCGTCCGGCGCGATCGGCACGCTCAGTACGTAGTCCACCTCGAGCGTGGCGGCGTCGACCACGCGACTCACGCGCGACACGAGGACGTTCGGCACGAACGATGCGTGGCGCGCGTAGTCCATGAACACGGCGGCTGACTCTTCGGGACTGCCGACGACGAACTGGAGCACAGTGATGCGCGGCCAGACCGAGCCGGCGACATCCTCCGTGAGCACCACGCGTCCACCGCTCTCGAGGATGGCGCGCTGGTCCGGGGAGAGACGCTGCGCGTCGGCCGCGCCTACGGTGAGGGCGAGCAGTAGCGCCGCGATCATGCATCGCACCATCACCCGACCGGACGCGCGAACTCCCCCGTCACTCGCCGCTCGACCGCCGGCGCCGTGACGCCGGCGCGCTTCCGTCGCTCCAACCGACGCACCGCCATCGCGACCAGCCCGAACGACGAACACCAGGCCCAATACCCGATCTGGAGACTGAGGAACTCGTCCCCACGCGGCCAGATCCACTGCGCGTTGATCAGGAACGCCACGAGCAGCACCGTCGACAGCCGCTTCGGCGTCGGGAAGTGGATCCGCGGCCAGCCGAGCACAACGGCGAGCGCATAGAGCATCAGCACGTTCGAGAGTGCACTCAGTGCCGTCAGCAGCTCGCGCACGGTGATCAGGTCGAGCTCATTGAACCGGTGCAGCGTCACCGGCGCGATCGCGACGAGGAACGCCTGATACCCCGGCAGGATGCCGTCCTGGATCCGCGCGGCGCCAGCCTCGACCGGCAGGAACCACGCGATCACGAACAACAATAGCGCGAACAATGCAGGTCGCTTCTCCTTCGCCATGGTGCCCTCCGCTTCCGGTAGCATGCAGCACGGAGTCACTCACCGCAATCGAGGAATCCCCCGCACGTCGTACTACGCCACCACCGCCATCGCCGCTACGTCCGCCACCTTGCCGTCGAACAGGTGCACCTCACGATCCGCGTGCTGCGCATACCGCGAATCGTGCGTCACCATGCAGATCGTCGATCCGTTGCCGTTGAGCTCGCGGAGCAGCTCCATGACCGCCTCGCCGTTCTTGGAGTCGAGGTTGCCGGTCGGCTCGTCGGCGAGCAGGATCGCCGGGTCGCCCGCCACCGCGCGCGCGACGGCGACGCGCTGCTGCTGACCACCGGAGAGCTGCGTCGGATAGTGCTTGGCGCGGTGCGACATGCCCACGCGCTCGAGAGCAGCGGCAACGCGATCACGACGCTCGGAGGCCGGCATGTCGCGGTACGTGAGCGGAAGCTCGACGTTCTCGAACACCGTCAAGTCGCCGATCAGGTTGAACGCCTGGAAGATGAATCCGATCTGCCGGTTGCGCACGCGCGCCCGCTCGACCGGCGTGAGCCGCGCGACCGGTTCGCCCGCCAGGTCGTACTCGCCGCCGCTCGGTGTGTCGAGCAGGCCGAGGATCGAGAGCAGCGTCGTCTTGCCGCAACCCGACGGGCCGCTGATGGCGACATACTCGCCCTTGTTGATATGGAAGTGGATGTCCTGGAGCGCGTGCGTCTCCAACTCATCCGTGTAGAAGACCTTCTTGATCCCCTGCATGTGGATCAGGGGCTTTTCCGTCGATGTCATCAGAAGCTCCGAGAGGGTGAGGCGGGGTGGGAAAGCGCGAGGGTCACTTGATGCGCACGCGGTCGACCGCGGCGTACTGCGTCATGTCGCTGAGGATCACGCGGTCGCCGACGGCGAGGCCGCTCAGGATCTCCACGGTGTTGACCGACGTGCGGCCCAACTCGACCGAGACACGAATAGCAGTCGACCCGCCGTCGATGAGTTTGAATAGCCCGACACGGCCGCTCGCTGCGCCGAACGCAGGGCGGCCCGTGTGCAGCACGTTGTCGAGACGTTCGATCTGGATCGTGCCGTCGACCGAGAGGTCGGGCACCGCGCCGGAGGGTAGCGGCCCGTCGAGTGAGACGTCGATCGTGACCGTGCCCTGGATCGCCGACGGATCCTTTCGGATCAC
>JANOWT010000358.1:0-18724 GCA_031418115.1 Gemmatimonadota bacterium | reverse complement strand
TCCTTCTCGGTGCGCACCGCCATCGGGTTCTTGTTCTCGGCGAGCTTGAAGAACTTGACCTGTTTGTCGACGATCTTCGACGCGAGGAGTGCCTGCGCGTAGTGCGGCTCCCCCTCGGTCGGGAAGTCGAGCAGGAGCTTCATCTTGTCGCCGGTGATGTCGTAGAGCTGGGCCGACTGCGCCAGCTCCGGTCCGGTCGGCAGATAGCGGTCCTTCGTGATCTTGTTCATCGCGAGGACGTACTTGCCGAACGGCTTACGGGTGCCGCCGCCGGGGATCATCAGGTGGCCGATCGCGTAGTAGGTCGGCGCGCGATCCACCACCTCCCAGGTCCCGAGCTTCCACTTCACGATCTCGCTCGAGATGAACATCGAGGTGTAGGCGTAGCCCTTCCCGTCGAACTCGGTGTGGAGGGGGCCGAGGCCTGGCTCCTTCACCTCGCCGGCGAGTGTCGACTCGTACTTGAGCACCGGGATCCCTTCGAGCTCGCCCTCGAATGCCTTGTCCTTGATCGCCTGCAACATCTTCACCGTGGAATGCACGGGGATGATTGCGGCGAGCTTGCCGCCGGCGACGACAAACTCACCGGTCGGATCAACGTCAGCGCCGTGCGGTGACTTGGGCGTCGGGAGGAAGTAGACCGCGCCGGGGCACTCGGCAGGCGTCATCTGCAGGACGCTCGTCCGGCGCTCGGAGCGCGCGATGCGGCTGAACTCGTCGAGTACGTTGTGCCGATACTCGGCCGGGGTCCGACGGCCCTTGCCCGACGCGGCGCAGGCCTCGACCGTGCGGTAGTTCACGGCAGCGATGTAGTCCTTGTCATTCTGGGACGCATTCACCTCGAGCAGAGTATTCGCCTGCTCGGAGTTGTACGAGGTGAAGAACATCCACCCGGCCGACGGGCCCTTTCCGGCGCGCGCGAGGTCGTAGTTGAATCCCGGCACGATCAACTGGAAGGCGATGTCCATCTTCCCCGGCTTGTCGGCCGTGATGAAGGAGATCTGGCCCTTGAACTGTTTCTTGAACTCCCCGATCGGGACGTCGCGGTTCGGCACCGGGATGCTGAACCTGGTCGAGGAGACGATGTACTCGGTGTTCTCGGTCACGAACGGCGAGGCGTGGTTGCCACCGGCGTTCGGGATCTCGAGGATCTCGGTCGTCTCGAAGTGCGTCAGGTCGATCCGGGCGACCCGCGGGGTGTTGTTCCCGTTGACGAAGATCCATCGTCCGTCGTCCTCGCCATTCGTCTGCGAGAGCGCAGTGTGATGGAGGTCGTCCCACGGGATGAACCCGTACGACGTCTCGAGCATCGGCTTCGTCTCGTCGGTGTAGCCCCAGCCGTTCTCGGCGTGCTGCGAGAAGACCGGGACCGTCTTGAGGAGCCGCCCACTCGGCAGTCCATACACAGCGAGTTGGCCGCTGAAACCGCCAGAGAGGAACGCGTACAGCTCATCGTACTCGCCGGGAGCGACGTAGACCTTTTGCGCCGCACTGGCAGTGCCAGCGAGGGAAGCGGTACGCGTGCCGGCGCAGGCGTAACCAAGACCGAGCGCGGTGATGGCACCGGCACCGAGCAGCAGGCGGATGTGGGAGGATCGAGGCATCGGGACCTCTCTGGGCAGCGGGGAGTGCTGGACGGCAGCGCGCCGGTCCCGCCACTTGCGTCGGGACGACCAAAAAGTGCAGACTACTTGCACCTTACATAGTCGGACCTTTCTTGTATCCGATGTAAGGGAATCCCCGGCCCGCTCCCTCCGATGCGGCTCACGCGGCACACCGACAATGCCCTCCGCGCCCTGATCTACCTGGCGATCCACGACGGGGAGCCGGCGCGGATCACCGACATCGCGCGGCGAATGGGGATGAGCGAGAATCACGTCGCGAAGGTGATCGCGCGACTCGCCGACTTGGGCTACGTCACGACGACCCGCGGACGCACCGGCGGCGTGCAGCTGGCTCGGAGCGCCGACCGGATCAACGTCGGTGCGGTGGTCCGCGCGACCGAGGAGAACCTGATCATCGTGGAATGCTTCGATCCCGCGACGAACGAGTGCCCGATCGCGCCCACGTGCGCCCTCGCCGGCGCGCTCGACGAGGCGCTCACCGCCTTCCTCGACGTCCTCGACCGGCACTCCCTCGCCGACCTCACCGCGAAGCCGCGAAGCCTCAAACGGCTCCTGATCGCGTGATGCCCTCGGCGAAATCGTAGCGCAGTCCGAGCCGCTCGAGCAGCGCCACGAGTCGGCGAAGCCCAAGCCCCATCACGCTGAAGTAGTCGCCGTCGATCCGCTCGACGATCGTCGCGCCATACCCCTGGATCCCATACGCGCCCGCCTTGTCCATCGGCTCCCCCGTCGCGACGTACTCGGCGATCTCCTCCGCGCTCAGCACGCGGAAGGTGACCGCGACCTCCTCCACCGCACTCTCGGTGCGCCCGCCGCGCGCGACCGCCATCGCGGTGAACACGGTGTGCGTCCGCCCGCTGAGCCGGGCGATCATGGCGCGCGCGTCAGCGACGTCCCGCGGTTTGCCCAAGATGTCTCCGTCGAGCACGACGATCGTGTCGGCGGCGATCACCACTGCGTCAGGGTGGCGCTCAGCGAGCACATGCGCCTTGGCCCGTGCGAGTCGCTCGCAATGCGGCACGGGCAACTCATCGGGCATCACCGACTCGTCGATGTCGGCCGGACTCACCAGGTGTTTGATCCCGACGAGCGTGAGCAGCTCGCGTCGGCGCGGGGACTGCGAGGCGAGGATGACTTCCACAGGAGTGTGCATGGTCATCGCTCGAGCCAGAGGGTCACGGGGCCATCGTTGACGAGCTCGACCTCCATCATCGCACCGAACTCGCCGGTCTCCACGCGCAGACCGCGCTCGCGCAACAGCCTCACGAAACCCTCGTACAGCGGGATCGCCTGCTCCGGACGCGCGGCGTCGATGAAGCTCGGCCGCCTTCCCTTCTCCGCATCGCCATAGAGCGTGAACTGACTCACCACGAGCAGGTCGCCGCTCACATCGGCGAGGCCGAGGTTCATCTTGCCCTCGTCATCACCGAAGAGCCTGAGGCCAGTCACCTTGTCGGCCATCCAGATGTTCTTCTCGTCGGTATCGGTGCTCGTGTAGCCGACCAACAGGCAGAAGCCGCGGTCGATCCGACCGGTCACGCGCCCGCCCACACGCACCTCGGCGCGCGAGACCCGCTGCAGCAGTACGCGCACGGTCTACTTCACCGCGGTGCGCGCCCAGTCCCAGCCTTCGAGACCGCGCGCGTTCACTGCCTTCACGGCCACGCTCCAGCCGGGCTTGAGCGCCGAGATGGTGGCGCGCGGCGTCGTGACGGTGATCGTATGCCGCATCGGATCCTCGGCCGGCCCATAGCGCACGAGGTAGCGCGGGACGCCCTTCTCCCGCGCGGCCGTCCACGTCGCCGCTCTACCGGTCACGCTCAACCCGGTGAGTCGCGACGGACTCGACGCCATCAGCATGATCGTCGCCACCGTGGCGCGCGACGTCTCGGCCAACTGTTGATGATTGATCGTCTCGAGCACGTCGTGCGGCATGTGGTAGTGCGGGTTGCCAAGGATCGGGTACGAACCGATCCCGCCGATGATGTCGCCCCACACATCGAAGAGTGCGTTGGCGTCGGTGCTCTTGTAGTAGAACGCGTCGTAGGTGATGAGGCGCGAGAACTCGAGCGCGGCCGCATGCTGCAGGTCGCGCAGACCGGGGTTGGAGTAGCGGATGGTGTTGTCCATCCGGCTGTCGTTGGCCCACCCCATCATGTCGTTGTTCAGCGCGCCGACCACTTGGATGGAGTCCTTCATGCGTCGGGCGAACTCGCGTGCGCCGCGGAGTCCTGCTTCTTCACCCGTGAAGGAGACGAACATCACGGTCGCGGGCATCGGACGCTTGGCGAGGACGCGCGCGGCCTCGAGGATCATGGCGGTACCCGACGTATTGTCATCGGCGCCCGGGCCCTCGGCGCGCGAATCGAAATGCGCGCCGACCACATAGACCAACTCGGGATTGACGGTGCCGGGGATCACGGCCACGATGTTAGCGACGTCGATCTCACCGCCAGCGACCGTCGTGAACGGCTGCAGGTGCGCCGTGAGCCCGAAGCTGCGGTATCGCTCAAGCAACCAATCGACAGCCTTCCGGTTACCGGGCTGTGTGATGTGCTTGGAGTCGAATCCGAACAACGCCTTCTCGTATGAATAGATGCGGCCCACGTCCACGGCCGCGGTCGCGTCGCGCACGGCGAGCGCTATCGGGGCGAAGATGCGTCGTCCGTTGGCACGCAGCGCACGCTCGGCGACGAGGTTGGAGTCCACGCGAGCGACGAGCGACTCGTGACTCACCGGCGAAGTCAACTCGGTCACGTACAAATGGCGGTGCGGCGTGACCGTATCGCCGTCGCGCTCGGAGACGATCGCCACGCGTGTGCCGTCGGCCGACGGGACCCACTCGTACTCGGGCGCGACGGTGCGGACCGAGTTGTTGTGAAAGAGTCGCGTGCGTACGCCGGTCTCGAGGTCATACAAATGCGACCGCCGGTGGCGTGCTTCGCCGACCAAGCCGAGGAGACGCGTGGGAGAGAGGAACTGGGGCTGCAGGTCGTGTTGGATCTCCCTGGTGACGCGCTGCGTCGTTGCGTTGGCCATGACCGGCGCCGCGAAGAGCTCCCAGTCCTCGCGCAACATCGTCTGCCAAGCCACGCGCGAGCCGTCGGGTGCCACAGCAAGCGCCTGAACCGGCGTCTCGCTCGTGAGCACCGTCACCGGAGCGCCGCCGTCGCGGCGCGCCAGCACCTGCGTCCGTCCACCTGCCATGAAGAGCCACGCGACGGTCGATCCGTCGGCGGAGAGCGCCGGAGATGTGCCCTCGACTCTGGGGCCGACCGCGCTCGCCTCACCACTCGCATCCGCGGCTCCGATCGAAAGCTCGGCGAACGCATCGGTGCGGCCCCCGGCAGCGAAACCGGGGATCGCTCGCGCGAAAGCCCCGCGCCTGCCGAGCAGCACGAGCGCACGCTGACCGTTCGCCGAGCGCATGATGTCCACTGGCTGCCCTTCTGCGACTGGCAGTGTACGCCAGGTCCCGTCGGCGCCGGTGAGATCGCGACTGCGCAGCGTCGCAATCGAGTCGCCCGCTGCGCCGGTGATGAGCACGACGCGCAACGGCGAGCGTCCCACGAGTGTCAGTGCCGTCGCTGCCGAGGCATCGAGCGGGATCGTCTCGGTGGTGCCGCCGTCGAGCCGCATCCACGCGATCGCGGGCCGGCCGTCGGCTCGTGGGGCGATCCAAGCAGCGACGCGTCCGTCGGGCGAGAAGGAGAGCGACGAACCCGCTGCATCGATGACTGTGGGGTACCCAGTCTCAGCGCGGACCACGCGAACGCGTCGAGCCGCGCCCGTGCCGCTTTCATATGATAGATGCCGGCCGTCACTCGCCCAGCGCGGAGCGCGCGCATCCTTGGCGACCTCCGCCGTGCGCCAACGCTCCCCCGTGAGCTCGGCGACCCGATCGTGGTATTCGGCGGCATCGGGCGCGGCGAGCAACAACTTCAGGTCATCAAGCGCATCGTCGTATCGCCCTGCATCCCACGCGAAGTACGCGCGGTCCCAGCGTTCGGCACTCGTGACCGCGACCTCACGCACTTGGGCCGAGAGCAACGCAGGGACTGCGGCGAGGAGCAATGAGGCGAGTCGCATCGGGGAGTTCGCGGGGAGAAGTGAACGGGGCGGCCCCGCGCTGTGCGGGACCGCCCCTGAAGATATCCAGCCTGTGTACCGAGCGCCGGACTACTCCACCGTCACCGACTTGGCGAGGTTGCGCGGCTGGTCCACGTTGGCGCCGCGTTTCACGGCGATGTAGTACGCAAGCAGCTGCAGCGGGATGCTCGCGAGGATCGGCGTGAGCATGTCGATCGTCTCTGGCACGCGGATCTCGTGGTCGATCAGCCCCTCGAGCGCGGGCTCGTTCCGGCTCGTGATGACGATCGTCTTGCCATGCCGTGCACGCACTTCCTGGATGTTCGAGACGATCTTGTCGAAGACCGCGTCGTGCGGGGCGATGAAGACCACCGGCATCGACTCGTCGATCAGGGCGATCGGTCCATGCTTCATCTCGGCCGCAGGGTACCCCTCGGCGTGGATGTAGCTGATCTCCTTGAGCTTGAGCGCCCCCTCGAGCGCGGCCGGGAAGTTGTATCCGCGGCCGAGGTAGAGGAAGTTCTGCGAGTCCTTGTACGCCTCGGCGATCTTCTCGATCTCCGGCGCGCGATCGAGGATGCTCTGGATCTGCTTTGGAAGGTCGGCGAGCGCCTGTGCGACCTCGCGACCGCGCATCACCGAGAGTGTGCGCTTGCGGCCGAGCTTGAGTGCGAACAGCGCGAGAGCGACGACTTGGCTCGTGAAGGCCTTGGTCGACGCGACGCCGATCTCGGGACCAGCATGCAAGTAGATACCACCGTCGTCCTCGCGCGCGATCGTCGAGCCGACGACGTTCACCAGGCCGAGCGTGCGGGCACCACGGCGCTTGGCCTCACGCATCGCGGCCAGCGTGTCGGCCGTCTCACCCGACTGCGAGATCAGGATGCAGAGCGTGCGCGGCGTGACGATCGGATTGCGATAGCGGAACTCCGAGGCGTACTCGACCTCGGTGGGGATGCGCGCGAAGTCCTCGATCATCATCTCGCCGATCAGCGCCGAGTGCCAACTGGTGCCGCAGGCGGTGATGACGATGTTGTCGATGTTCATGAGCTGCTCGTGGCTCAAGTTGATGCCGCCGAGCTTGGAGGTCCCGTCCTCGAGGATGAGGCGGCCGCGCATGGTGTTCTCCACCGTCTGCGGCTGCTCGAAGATCTCCTTGATCATGAAATGGTCGTACCCACCGCGCTCGATCGCCGCCAAGTCCCACTCGATGCGTTCCACCGAGCGGCGGAGCGGCGTCGAGTTGATGTCCATCACGCGATAGCCGTCGGGCGTGAGCACGCAGAGGTCGCCGTCGTCCAGGTAGACGACTTCGCGCGTGTGCGCGAGGATCGCCGAGGCGTCGGAGGCGAGGAAGTACTCGCCGTCGCCGATGCCGATGAGGAGCGGGCTGCCCTTGCGTGCGGCGACGATCTTCTCGGGGTCGCGGCTCGACACGACCGCGATGCCGAAGGTGCCCTCGACCTTGCGCAGGGCGGCGACGACGGCCTCCTCGAGCGTGGTCTCGTAGAGCTCCTGGATCAGATGCGCGATCGTCTCGGTGTCGGTGTCGGAGCGGAAGGTGTGCCCGAGCACGGTGAGCTGCTTCCGCAGCACATCGGCGTTCTCGATGATGCCGTTGTGCACGACCGCGACCGTTTCGTCGCTGCTGAGGTGCGGATGCGCGTTCCGTTCGGTCGGCGGGCCGTGCGTGGCCCAGCGCGTGTGCGCGATGCCGACCTTGCCGGTCACCGGATCAGCGGCGAGCGCGCCTTCGAGCTTCGCGATCTTGCCTGCCGCGCGGCGCGTCTCGAGCGATTCGCCATCGAACACGGCGACGCCCGCCGAGTCATAGCCGCGGTACTCGAGGCGCTTGAGACCGGAGACGAGGATCGGAGTGGCCTGTTTGGGGCCGATGTAGCCGACGATACCGCACATATGCAGATGGGAGATGTGAGAGGTGAGATGTGAGACTGGTGCATGGGAGAGTATTCGCACCTCTCCCATCTCCCATCTCACATCTGCAGTTAAGCCAGCTTTGCCAACAACGCCCTGCCCTGCTCGACCAACGCCTTCGCGCCTTCGAGCGTCGGCGCCTCCGCGATCACGCGCACGATCGGCTCCGTTCCTGACGGCCGGATGTGCACCCACTTGTCCGGCCAGCCGAGCCGCAGACCGTCCTGCGTGTCCGCCTCGGCGTCCGGGAAGGCCGCGGTGAGCGCCGCGTAGACGGCGTCGAGCGGTTTGGCCGGCCGATCCAACTTGTCCTTGATGATGGCGTAGCGCGGGAAGCGCAATACCGTTTTGGAAATTGCCTCCCCATCCTCGTGCATCAGTTGCAAGAGCAGTGCCACGCCCAGTGGTGCATCTCGGCCGAGGTGCAGCTCGGGCAGGATCACCCCGCCGTTGCCCTCGCCCCCGATCACCGCTCCCTCGGACCGCATTCTGAGGGCCACGTTGACCTCTCCGACAGGGGCGCGGATCACCCGGGAGCCCCCCTCGGCCGCCATATCATCGACGATCCTGGAGGTCGAAAGATTCGTGACCACCGGGCCCTTGCGGTGTCGCAGCACGACACGTGTCGCGAGTGCGAGCGTGTAGTCCTCGCCGATCGCGACGCCGGCGTCAGAAACGAGGGCCAGGCGGTCGACATCGGGGTCGGTGGCGAAGCCGACCTGGGCGCCGGTCTCGCGCACCAGCCGTTCGAGCGGGCCGAGGTTCTCGGGGACGGGCTCCGGGGGGCGCGGGAAGCGGCCGTCGGCCTCGAGTTCGATCGCGTGCATCTCGCAACCGAGCAGTTCGAGAAGACGCGGGATGATCGCTCCGCCGGCGCCTCGGCAGGCATCGTAGGCGACCTTGAAGTGACGGGAGCGGATGCCCTGAATGTCGATGAAGGGCAGCGCGAGGACGGCATCGAGATGGCGCGTGATCGCGTCGCCGTCGAAGCGGGTGGAGCCGAGCTTGTCGAAGGTCGCGTACGGGATTCCCTGCTCTACCAACGCGCGCATCTCGATGCCCTGTGCGGCGCTCAGGAAGAGGCCGTCGGGGCCGATGAACTTGAGTGCGTTCCACTCGATCGGGTTGTGGCTTGCGGTGATGCCGAGTCCGCCGGCGGCGTGGTGGTGCTCGACTGCCAGCTGCAGTGTCGGGGTCGTGGTGAGGCCGATGTCGATCACGTCGGCGCCGACGCTCTCGAGTGCGGCGCGGGTGACGGTGTGGAAGAGTGGGCCGGTGACGCGGCTGTCGCGGCCGAGGACGATGGCCTTGGAGGGGCCACGGGCGATTGCCCAGGCGCCGAAGGCGGCGGCGTAGCGGGCGACGACTTCGGGGGTGAGGCCGAAGCCTACGCGTCCGCGGATGCCGGAGACGCCGATCATCAGGCGGGGGTCGGTCACTGGCTTTGGTTGGGGGTGGGCTTTACTGCAACGGCGACAGCAACGGCTTTCACCACAGGGGCACAGGGGGCACCGGGAACTGCGACTGCGGGGCGCTCCTCAGGGGGGAAGCTAGAGGCCGCACTGAAAGGTTCAAGATGATGGGAGATTGCGTTCGCTTGTGGGGCTTGGAGCAGGGTGTGAGCGGGGTCACCTTACATCTCACATCTCCCATCTCACCTCTGTCGTTCATGGATCTCCTGACACTCCGCGCCGCCGCTGGTGGCGGTTCGGTCGATGGCATTGCTGCTGCGCGACTCGTGGCGGCGGGGTTCACGCTGTTGCAGCGGAGCCCGGCGCTCGTGCGCACGCTCGCGGGGCGTCGTGCGGGGATCCTCTTGCCGACGTCGCCTCAGTTCCTGGTCGCGCTCGCGGCGAGTGATGGACGGGGTGCGGTGCTCGTGAATCCGCTCGCGACGAGCGCGGAGATAGCGTACCAGTCGCAGGACGCGAACGTCGGCGCCGTGTTCACGATCCGAGCGTTCGCGTCGCGACTCCCGGCTGGGACGGTGCATGTGCTACTCGATGACGCGCCCGGATCGGCGGAGGTGGTGGCGAGCGACGGAACGAGTGCGCGCGTGGACCTCGGGTCACACTTCGGGCTGGAACTGCAAGGCGACGGCGATGAGCCCGGACGCGACGAGGAGTGCGTGATCGTCTACACCTCGGCGATGGCGGGACGTCCGCTCGGTGCGATCCTCACGCATCGCAACCTTCTCGCGAACGCCAAGCAGGCGGTGCAGGCGGCGCAGTTCGGCACCGGAGATCATCTGCTCGCGCTGCTCCCGTACTCGCATCTCTTCGGTCTCACCACGGCTGGGATCGCTCCCCTGATCTCCGGGGTGCGCGTCACGACCATGGCGCGTTTCAACGCGATCGCGGCCGCGGACCGCATCGCCAACGACGGCGTCTCGATCCTCGTCGGCGTGCCGGCGATCTTCACCGCGCTGCTCACGGCGATCGAGCGCCGCGAGGCTCCCTTCGTCGCACCGGCATTGCGCCTGTGCATGTGCGGCGGCGCACCGCTCTCTGCGGAGTTGCAGGTGCGATGGGCCGCGGTGACCGGCGTCGAACTCCGGCAGGGTTATGGACTCACCGAGGCCTCGCCCGTCGCGCTCTTCAATCGACTCCCCGCGGCGAACCACAGCGGCGCGCTCGGCGAGCCGCTGCCCGGCGTGCGCGTGAGCATCCGCGATCCGGAACGGAGCGCCGCGCTCTCGCACGGCACCGAAGGCGAGATCTGCATCGCGGGCGACACCGTCTTCCGCGGTTACGTGAGCGGCGGCCGTGACGGACTACAGGTGCGTGACGGCTGGCTGCATACGGGCGACCTCGGCGTGGAGGACGCGGACGGCGTCTTCACGTTCCGTGGGTGGCTCAAGCCGATGTTCACGCACAACGGATTCAACGTGTACCCGCGCGAGGTCGAGCGCGTGATCGGCGCGATGCCGGGCGTGCACGCAGTGCACGTGTCAGGCGCGCCGGACGCGGCCGGCGAGCACGAGGTCGCGGCGGAGATCGTCGGCGACGTGACCGACGCGGACCTGAAGGCGTGGCTCGAGACACGGCTCTCCTGGTACAAGCGGCCGACGCGCGTCGACATCGCGCCGCCGGCGTAGCACCATGGAACCGATCTCCGCACCGTCCGCGGGCGCGCCGCTGCTCCAGGCCATCGTCACGCTCGGCCTCGCGCTGCTGCTCGCGCATCTGCATCGCCGGCACGGCAAGGAGCACTTCCGCTGGTGGGCGATCGCGCTCATGGCACGCGTACTGAGCGTCGCGGCGATCGTGACGTTCATGCTCACCGGCCGGTATTGGCTGCTCTACCTGCATCAGGTGTTCCTCGGGTGGACCGCCTTCGGACTGCTCTACGCCGCGCAGGTCTTCTCGCAGCAACTCGCGTGGCGCGGTCGGTACTGGTTGGTCGTGGCATTCCCGGTCGTGTGGTCGGCGATCGCGATCTTCGTGCTCGACAGCTTCGTACTCGCCGCCGGCCTCGCGGTCGTGGTCCTCGCGCTCGCCACCGCGTGGGCCGGCGCGGTCTTCCTGCGGTATCGCCGGCGCACCGGCTCGCCCGCGGCCGGATTCCTCTCCGGAGTGATGTTCCTCTGGGCACTGCATCATCTCGATTACCCGCTGCTCCGCGCGCGCGGCGTCTGGGATCCGTGGGGCTACTACCTCGACATCCTCTTCGTGCTCGCGATGGGCGCCGGCGTGCTGCTGCTCGTGATCGAGGAACAGCGCGAGGGCCTGCGCACGCTCGCCGCCCTCTCGGGCGACCTGCGCGCCGAGCCCAACGCCGACTCGCGCGATGCGCTGCTCGCACGGCCGCTCGGTCTGCGCGGCGTGCGCGGCGCGGCCCTTGTGCGCGTGCTCGCGCAACGCGCCGTACCCCTGCGCAGCGTCGGCGACGCGGCGACCTGGGACGAGTCCTCGCTCCCCGCGTCGGTGCGCCGGCTCGTGCTCGACGCCGCGCGCAGCGGCCGGTCGCGCCTCGAGGGAAGCGCCCATCCGGAGGCCGGCGCGCCACCGTTCGCCGCGGCGCTCCCGCTGAGCGCCGGCGAAGAGGGCACCGTCGTGCTGCTCGTGATCGGTGACATCGCCGCACCGTTCGCCGCGCTCGACGACGGCATCCTCGGCGTCGTCGGCGAACAGATCGGGCACGGTCTCGAACGCGCCGCGCTGAGCGAGCGCCTCGCGCAGCGCACCGACGACCTCGAACGCCTCTCCGTGCGCATGCTGCAGGAGCACGAGGCACAACGCCGCCGCCTCGGCCGCGAGTTGCACGACGAGACCGCGCAGGTCTTCTCGGCGCTCAAGCTGCAGCTCGGCCTGCTGCGCGAGGAATCGGCCGCGCCGCTGCATGCGCGCTTCGACCGGCTCATCGAATGGGTCGACCGTGGCAGCACGAGCATCCGCAGCGCCACCGACGGCCTGCGGCCGGCGGTGCTCGACGACCTCGGCCTCCTCCCCGCCCTGCGCGCGCTCTGCGCGGACGTGCGCGAGTGGAGTGGACTCACGGTCGAGTTCGACGCCACCGCCTGGCCCGCGAACGCGAAGGGACTCCTGCGACCCGAATGCGAGGTCGCGCTCTTCCGTGCGCTGCAGGAGGCGCTCTCCAACGCGTCGCGTCACTCCGGCGGTACGTGCGTTTCCGTCATCCTCGCACGGCGCGAGGGCGTCGTGACGCTCGCCGTGCGCGACGACGGCATCGGACTCGACGCGAGCGCGATCGCGCGCCTCGCGAGGGGCCCCGGCCGGTCGGGGCTCGTAGGCATGCGTGAACGCGTCGCCGCCGCCGGTGGCCAGGTGCGACTCTCGGCCGGCGCACCGGGCCTCCTCGTGAAGATCTCCATGCCGGTGCAGCACACATGACCGCACCCGACGTCCGCATCCTCATCGTCGACGACCATCCGCTCGTGCGCGAGGGCATCCGCGGTGCACTCTCGGTGCCGGGCTTCGTCGTGATCGCCGACGTCGGCAGCGCGGAGGATGCGCTGCCGATCGCGCGCACCGAGTGCCCCGATGTGATCGTGATGGACATCCGCCTGCCGGGCATGAGCGGCATCGAGGCGGTCGAGGCGCTGCGGCGAGAGCGTCCAGGCACGCGCGTGCTCATGCTCTCGGTGTACGACCATCCCGAGTATGTGCTCGAGAGCGTGCGCGCCGGGGCGAGCGGATACCTGCGCAAGGACTCGCTCCCCTCCGAGCTGCGCGAGGCGGTGCGCACCGTGCACGCGGGACAGACCGCGTTCCAGCCCGGCCGTGCGGGTGCGGGAGAGGCGACCGCGCCGATCCTCGCGGCCGCGGCGCACCGCCTCGAGTTGCTCACACGCCGCGAGCGCGACGTCCTCGTCGGCATCGCGAGCGGCCGGTCGAACAAGGAGATCGCCGCGGGACTCGAACTCAGCGTGCGCACCGTCGAGTCGTACCGTGAGACGCTCATGTCCAAGCTCGGCATCAGGACCACCGCCGGGCTCACGCGCTTCGCGATCGAGTCGAAGCTGCTGGGGGAGTGAGCCGGACCAATCCACCGTAGAACTACGGGGGCCCGGCACCGTAGCGCTCCGGTGCCGGGCGCGCGGTCCGGGATCGATCGTTCCAGCGCGGCAGATGCCGCGCTGGCCCCGACCCCCTCTCGCGCCCTCCGATGCGGACCCCTTCGCTCCTACTCCTCGCCGCCGCGCTCCTCGCGCCGGCCTTCGTCCTTTCCGCCCAGCAGCCGACGCGGGCCGACAGCACCGCGCGCATGGTGAAGCTCGCGCCGGTCGGCGTCACGGCGACCCGCTGGGAATCATCCGTCTTCCGCACCGCGACGCCGCTGCTCGTGATCGACTCGAGCACCGTGAGGAACGAGCTGCCCAACGGCGTCGGCGACCTCTTCCGGAACCTGCCGGGCGTCGACGTCACGGGCGTCGGGGCGAGCCAGGTCCGCCTGATGATCCGCGGCCAGCGCGGCCAGCGCATCCTCCTCGCCGAGGACGGCATGCGCCTCAATAACGCGCGCCGCCAGCAGGACTTCGGGGAACTCTCCGCGATCACCGACATCAACGCGCTGCAGCGCGTCGAGGTGCTCCGCGGCCCGGCCTCCGTCCTGTACGGCACCGATGCGATCGGCGGCGTGGTGAACCAACTCACGCTCGGCGTCCCCGCGCTCGGGCGCGACGGCATCAGCGGCACCACCTTCTACCGTCGCAACGACGCCGACGCGCAGGACGCCGGTCACCTCCGCGTCGTCGGCCGCGACGGGGCGTTCGGCTTCGCGCTCTCGACCACGCAGCGGAGCGCCGGCAGCTACGCCGCGCCCGCCGGCCGCTTCGGCGACCTGACACTCGCCGCGCCCGCCGTGGTGCGCGACGCCGGTGTGCGCGACGCCAACTATGCCGCGCAGCTCGTGTACGACGTCTCCCGCAATCAGCGCGTCGGCGTGCGGCTCTCGCGCTACGACGCGAGCGACGCCGGCTTCGGGTACGTCGATCGCCGCGCCTATGGCGACTCGAGCGGTGTGAAGGTGCAGCTGCTCTACCCCGACCAGCGCGTCGAGCGCGCCGCCCTCTCGTGGTCGCACACGGCGGTCGCCTCGCGCCTCGCCGACCGCGTCACGGTCACGACCTCCATCTCGCAGAACGACCGCATCTTCCGTCAGGCGATCGACATCCCGTTCACGCCGACCGCTGGGATGACGATCCGCAGCCAGAACGTCACCGACATCCACGGGCTCGGGCTCCGCGCCGAGGCGACGAAGGTGCTCGCCGCGGGCCATGTGCTCACGTACGGCGTGGACTGGTATCGCGACCGCTCGCTCAATGCCGACTCGTCGGAGACCCGCATGTTCGGCTTCGGCCCGCCGACGGTCCGTCGGAGCACCACGCCCAACGTGGCGAACGCGACCTTCTGGACGAGCGGACTCTTCGCACAGGGCCAGTTCCATCTCACGCCGCGGCTCGAGATCGGCGCGGGACTCCGCGGGCAGACGATCGGGTCGCGCACGCAGGAGACGGTCGGACTTCCCGACGATCGCGCGGGCGTGGGCTCGAACAGCAGCGCGCTCGTCGGACAGGTGAATGGGCGGTACGAGCTGCGCGACGGGCTCAACCTCGTCGTCGCGGTCGGCCGCGCCTTCCGCGCGCCGAACCTGATCGAGCGCTACTTCGAGGGCGCGACGGCCGAGGGCAACGGCTACCAGCAGGCGAGTCCCGATCTCGATCCCGAGACGAGCCTCAACGTCGACATCGGCTTCAAGGTCCGTCGCGAGCGCTTCTCCGCCGAACTGACGTTCTTCGACAACGCCATCAGGGACGGCATCCGCATCGCGCCGCAGGACACCGTGATCGGCGGCTTCCCCGCTTACCGCAACGAGAACGTCGACCGCCTGCGCGATCGCGGCGTCGAAGCGCTCGGCGAGGTGCGCCTGCCACGCGGCTTCACGCTGCTCGCCTACGTGACCACGCTCAAGAGCAAGAACGTCGACAGCAGCAACCCGGTCGGCGACAGCTATGGCAACAAGACCGGCGCGGAGCTCGGTTGGCGCGAGCGGGCCGGACGGTACGGCTTCCGCTACGAGGTCCGCCATCAGGGCGAACGGAAGGACATCACGCTCGTCCGCAGTCCGGTCGGCGACGTGCTCCCCGCCTTCACGGTGCAGGCGCTCCGCGGCGATGTGGTGCTGCCGTCGTTCGGCGGCCTGCGTCCGACGTTGAACCTCGCGATGACCAACCTCGCGAACACGCTCTACGCCGAGGCCTCCAACACCGCGTTCTTCCGCCCCGAGCCGCCGCGCAGCATGATGGCGGCGGTGCGGTTCGACTTCTGATCCCCGCAGCACATCGAGTCGATCGATGCACAGTCCCTCCTTCGTCCACTATCTCCCGATCGTCACGACGATCATCTCCGCCGTCTTCGCGGTCCTGGTGTTCCAACGGTACCGCGAGAAGGGCGGCACGCATCTCCTCTGGTGGGGACTCGGCATGGTCGCGTACGGCGCCGGGACCGTGACCGAGTCGCTGACGACGATCTTCGGATGGAACGAGGCGGTCTTCCGCGCCTGGTACATCACCGGCGCCCTCCTCGGTGGCGCACCGCTCGCACAGGGCACGGCGTACCTGCACTTCCCCAAGCGCATCGCCGATGCCACGGCGGTGCTCCTCGTCGGAGCCATCGTTGCGGCCAGCGTCGCGGTGTTGCTCACGCCGGTCGACCCCGCGCTCGCCGAGTCGCATCGCCTGAGCGGCGTGGTCTTCACCGATCAAGGCGTGCGTCGCTACAGCCCGTTCATCAACAGCTACGCCGCGCTCGTGCTGATCGGCGGCGCGATCGTCTCGGCCGTGCGCTACGCGGCCGTCGCAGGCCAGCGGCATCGCATGTGGGCGAACGTCGCGATCGCGATCGGCGGGCTGCTACCGGGCATCGGCGGTGCCTCGGCACGATTCGGTCATGTGGAGGTGCTGTACGTGACCGAGCTCATCGGCCTCCTGCTGATCTTCGCGGGCTTCCGGCTCAGCGTGCGACCAGCGGCGATCGCGTAGCTGCGGCGGCATCTGAAGCGAAGGAGGCGGCGTCCGTTGCCGACCTCCGCACCCCCTCGCACATTGCGTGCATGAGATTCGCATTCGCGCTTGGGCTGGCGCTGCTCGCGACCTTCGAGGTCGCCAACGTCTACTTCATCATGCCGATGCCCGGCTCGCAGCGGATGCGCAGTCTCGACTTGGCGTACGCACTCTATTCGTGGCGCTGGGTCGCGCGCGGGATAGGTGTTGCGCTCGTCGTGTACGGTCTCCGACGCGCGTGGAGTGGCGGAGCGCTCCGACGCGTCCTCGTGGCGGTCTCGCTGCTCGCTGTCTGTGGGATCGGCTACCTCTTCAACTTCGTGATGGCCGCCGACGCGATGTTCCGGCAGCCCTCAGTAGTCACCATGGCGCGGCCCGGCGCGAACGCGGTCGCGCTCGACCGGCTCGTCGTCGGGGTCGAGGTAAGTGGTGAGGCGCGGGCGTATCCGCTGCAGTTCATCGGCTATCACCATCATGTGCGCGACTCGATCGCCGGCCGCGAGGTGCTCGTCACCTATTGCACGGTCTGCCGCACCGGTCGCGTGTTCGATCCCACGGTGAACGGCGCCACGGAGCGCTTCCGGCTTGTCGGCATGGATCAGTTCAACGCGATGCTCGAGGACCGAACCACCGGTAGTTGGTGGCGGCAGGCCAATGGCGAGGCCGTCGCGGGTCCGATCAAAGGCACAGTGATGACCGAGCTGCCGAGCCGACAGGTCACGCTGCGGCAGTGGCTCGCGCTCTACCCTGCGAGTCGCGTCATGCAGGGCGACCCCGCGTTCGCAGAGGAGTACGCGCAGGACTACGCCTTCGAGCGCGGCACGAGCCGCGGTCGCCTCACCGGCACCGACCCGCGATCATGGGAGGAGAAGTCGTGGGTCGTAGGGCTCCTCGTCGGTGACGCCGCGCGCGCCTACGACTGGAACCAGTTGCTGCGCGACGGTGCGATCAACGACACGCTCGGCGGGCGGCCGGTCGTGCTCGCCGTCGCGGGCGATAGCGCGAGCTTCTACGCGTTCGTACGGCCGGATCTCAATATGCGATTCGCGGTGGACGGCGATTCGATCCGCGCCTCAGGGGCGGCCTACGCATTCAACGGCAAGGGTCCCGCGGGTACGCTCGAGCCGATGGTCGCGAGCCAGGAGTTCTGGCACAGCTGGCGGACGTTCAATCCCGGGACGACGCGGCACCCGTGAACAGGCGGTGAGCTCCCCGCGCACGGGGCGGCGCGGGGAGCGTTCTCTTAGATTTCCCGCATGACCAGAATCCTCCCCGACGACCACGGCGCCGGCTTCTCCACCCGTGCGATCCACGCCGGCCAGCGCCCCGACCCGACCACCGGCGCGATCATGCCGCCGATCTACCAGACCTCGACCTACGCGCAAGAATCGCTCGGGGTCAACAAGGGCTACGAGTACGCACGCGGCAAGAACCCCACGCGTGAATGCCTCGAGCGCAACGTCGCCTCGCTCGAAGGGGGCCAGCATGGCTTCGCCTTCTCCTCGGGCATGGGCTGCGTCGACTCGATCATGAAGCTCTTCAAGTCGGGCGACCACGTGATCGTCGGGTCGAACGTCTACGGCGGCACCTTCCGCCTCTTCGACAAGATCCTCACCAACTTCGGCCTGCAGTTCTCGTGGGTCGACACGCGTGACCCGCAGCGCATCGCCGACGCCATGAAGCCGAACACCGTCGCCCTGATGCTCGAGACGCCGACCAACCCGCTGATGCAGCTCACCGACATCGCCGCGGCCGCACAGATCGCCAAGAAGGCGGGCGCGCTCACGATCGTCGACAACACCTTCGCGACGCCGTACCTGCAAACGCCGCTCTCGCTGGGCGCCGACATCGTCTGGCATTCGAGCACCAAGTATCTCAACGGGCACTCGGACGTGATTGGCGGCATCGCGGTGCTCAATGACGACGACCTCGCCAAGCGCCTGCAGTTCGCGCTCAACTCGGCCGGCGCTGTGCCCGGCCCGATGGATTCATGGCTCACGCTACGCGGCACCAAGACCCTCGCGCTCCGCATGCGCCAGCACGAGAGCAACGGCCGCGCGGTCGGCACCTGGCTCGCCAACCGCATGGGCGAGAAGAATGTCTTCTACCCCGGCCTCGCGACGCACCCACAGCACGAGCTCGCCAAGCGTCAGATGCGCGGCTTCGGCGGGATGGTCTCGGTCGAGACGGGTTCCAAGGAGAACGCGAACAAGGTCGTGAGCCGCGTGAAGGTCTTCACGCTCGCTGAGTCGCTGGGCGGGGTCGAGTCGCTGGTCTGTCAGCCTGCGGGAATGACCCACGCGTCGATCGAGCCGGCGCGACGGCTGGAGATCGGGATCACGGACGGGTTGATCCGGTTCTCGTGCGGGGTGGAGGATATCGAGGATATCATTGCGGACCTTGAGCAGGCGTTCAAGGGGCTCTGAAAGCGCAGAAGTGAGATGGGAGATGGGAGACCCCGGGCACGCAGTAGGGGGGCCCCAAACGGGCGCCCCCACCCCCCGCACACCACACACCAACACTCCAACCACCCCAACCCCCCCCCCCCCCC
>JANOWT010000357.1:0-16157 GCA_031418115.1 Gemmatimonadota bacterium | reverse complement strand
GCGCCGTCATCTGGCTCTCGGAGACCACCGGCCGCGGGATCCTCAAGCTCGCCGAGAGCGACTACTCCGAGCATCGTCTGTCGGGCCTCGTCGCGCGTCGCGGTGAGGCGGGGTCGGTCAACGGCGGGGTGTTCCGATCGCTCAACGCGCGCATCCGTGGACGCGCGCTCCTGCCGCACAGTGCCCGGATCGTCGTCTTCTCGCCGCATCCCGACGACGATGTGATCTCCATGGGCGGCATCCTCCGCAAGCTCGTGCAGAACGGGAACACCGTCACGGTCGCTTACATGACGAGCGGCAACATCGCGGTCTTCGATCATGACGTGCGGCGCCACATCGACGTGCTGCAGCGTGTCGCGCGTGAGCGCGGCTTCACGGGCGGACAGCTACAGCAGTTCGCCGACGACGTGCTCGACGCGATGACCGCCAAGCGACCGGGCGAGACTGACGGCGGCGACGTGGCGGATCTCAAGCGGATCATCCGCGAGTCCGAGGCGGTCTCCGGTATCGAGACCCTCGGTCTGGACGCCTCGCACGCGCGATTCCTCGACCTGCCGTTCTACCGAACCGGCACGATCGAGAAGGCGCCCGTCGGCCCGGAGGACGTCGCGATCGTGCGGTCACTGCTCGAGGCCGAGCGCCCGCACTATGTCTTCGTCGCCGGTGACCTGAGCGACCCGCACGGAACGCACCGGATGTGCAAACAGGCGATCGACACCGCCGTCGCCGAACTGCACCCCAGCCGACCCCGTGGTCCGCAGAGTCCGCCACCGGAGTATCTGGAGCAGACCGGCTCCGTCTGGTCGCCGGAGATCTGGCTGTATCGTGGGGCGTGGCAGGAATGGCCGATCGCGGAGTCCACGTGGCTCGTCCCGCTCTCGCGCGAGGAACTGCGTCTCAAGATCCAGGCGATCTTCAAGCATCAGTCGCAGAAGGACTCGGCCCCGTTCCCGGGTCAGGACGACCGCGAGTTCTGGCAGCGTGTCGAGCAACGCAACACCGGGACGGCCGATCTGCTCGATCGACTGGGTCTGGCCGAATACAACGCCATCGAGGCTTATGTCGTCGACTGAACTGAGCAGTGGATTCACCGGGCTCGACTGGAGCATCCTCGTCGTCTACCTCGTCGGCACCACAGCGCTCGGCGTCTGGCTCGGCCGTGATCAGAAGGATGCGCGAGACTACTTCGTCGCCGACGGGTCGATCCCCTGGTGGGCCGTGCTCTTCTCGATCGTCGCGACCGAAACGAGCGCGCTCACGTTCATCTCGATCCCCGGGCTGGCGTACCTCGGGGACTTCACGTTCCTGCAAGTCGCGACCGGCTACCTGCTCGGCCGCATCGTTGTGGCGTACACGCTGCTCCCCCGCTACTCCGAGGGGCAACTCGTCACGGCGTACGCGTTGCTCGAGCAGCGGTTCGGATTGGCGACGCGGCGGTTCGCCTCAGTGACGTTCATGGTCACGCGCGCATTCGGTGATTCGGTGCGGATCTTCGCGACCGCGATCCCGATCGGGCTGATCATCGGGCCGTTCGTGCCGGCGGAGTACGTGACACCGGTCGCGATCCTCGCGCTTGGCGCGACGACCCTGCTCTACACGTACCACGGCGGCATGCGCGCGGTCGTGTGGACCGATGTGATCCAGACCTTCGTGTATCTCGGCGGCGGGTTCGCCGCGGTCTATCTGATCGGCGCGGGGGTCGACGGCGGCTGGGGCCGTATCCTCGCCGACGCGGGCGCCGCGGGCAAGCTGCGGTTCATCGACACCTATACCGGCATCGACCGGCCGCATACGCTTTTCGCCGGCCTGCTCGGCGGCGGATTCCTCGCGATGGCGTCGCATGGCGCGGACCAACTGATCGTGCAGCGCCTGCTGACCGCCGGCTCGTTGCGCGATTCGCGGCGCGCGCTGATCGGCAGTGGCTTCGCGGTGATCGCGCAGTTCGCGCTCTTCTTGATGATCGGCGTCGGGCTCTGGTCGTTCTACGAGGGTCGTACGTTCCCCTCGCCGGACAAGATCTTCCCGACCTTCATCGTGGAAGAGATGCCGTCTGGCCTGACGGGTATCGTGATCGCAGCGATCCTCGCAGCCGCGATGAGCACGATCTCCGGATCGCTCAACTCCCTCGCTGCCGCGACGACGCACGACCTCTGGGTCCCGCTGCGAGGCAAAGGCACGGACGGCCCGGAGTTGCTCCGCGTGTCGAAGCGTTTCACGCTCCTCTGGTTCGTGATCCTCATCGGCGGCGCACTGCTGTACAAGGCCGAGGGGACGCCAGTGGTCGTGGTCGCGCTCTCGATCGCTTCGTTCACGTACGGCGGTCTGCTCGGCGGGTTCTTCCTTGCCATGGCGTGGCCGCGCGCGATGCAACGCGACGCGATCCTCGGGATGTCGGTGGGCATCGGCAGCATGAGCGTGATCGTCTTCGCGGGGCGCCTCGCGGCCGCGATCCCATCGCTCGCCGGAGCATTGGCCCCGTTCATCGGGATCGCGTGGCCCTGGTATGTGCTGATCGGGACCACGATCACGCTCGTCGCGGGTATCTTGTCCTCATTCACGCACGCGCCGCCCGCCCGGGCGCCCCAAGTCTGACCGGAATCCAGTCCATGTCGCATCTCGTCGTCGGTGTTGATGGTGGTGGCAGCAAGACCCAGGTGATCGTGGCGGACGGCCGCGGCAAGGAGATCGCCACGCTCACCGGTGCACCGTCCGCCGTGCGCCCTGGCGATGCGTTGCACTCGGCCGAGGTGATCGGTGCGCTCGTCCGCGACGCGCTCGCCGTGGCGGAACGCGAAGAGCGGCCGCGGATCCTCACCGTGGGCGTCGCCGGCGCCGGACGAGAGAAGGAGCGCAAGGCACTGGAGCGCGCGCTTGAGGGCGAAGGGCTCGCCGAAGAGGTGCAGGTGGTGACCGACGCCGAAGTCGCCATGGAAGACGCGTTCGGCGATGGGCCGGGCATCCTGCTCATCTCCGGAACGGGCTCGGTGGCGTTCGGTCGTGGACCGACCGGGACCTTCGTGCGCTGCGGCGGCTGGGGTCCGGTGTGCGGAGACGAAGGGAGCGGCGCTTGGATCGGCCGCCGCGCGTTGAGTGTCATCACCGCATCGCACGACGGTCGCGAGCCCGAGACTCGCCTCGTGGGCGCCGTGCTCACGGCGCTCCAGTTGGACGAGGTCGACGATCTCGTCGCGTGGGCCAGCACCGCGACGGCCAAGGACTTCGCCGCCCTCGCTCTTCCGGTGATGACACTCGCCGCGGAGCGCGACCTGCGTGCCAACTCGATCTGCACACTCGCGGCCGAAGAGCTCGTGCTCCATGCGCGGACGCTGGCACGCCAGCTCTTCGTGGACGAACGCGCGGCATTGCCGGTCGCGCTCGCCGGTGGGATGATGCACCGTGGGTCGTTCCTGCGCCGGCTCGTCGAGCACCGCCTGAAGACCGCGGTGCCCGGTTCACACCTTCACGGCGATGAGGTCGTACCTGCGCGCGGTGCAGTGAAGCTCGCGCGCAAGTCGCTCTCGGCGGTCTAGTCGGACTCGACGCTTCGTGGCGGCAACCCGCGACGCAGCATCGAATGGCGGTAACCGTAGACCGCATAGAGCACCAGACCGATCAGCAGCCAGATCCCGAATCCCCGCCAGGCGTTGATCGGCAGCCCCTTCATCACGAAGAAGCAGGCCGACGCGCCACCAAGGCCCACGAACCAGACGAAGGGCACCTTGAACGGCCGGTGGCGGTCGGGTTCGGTGACGCGCAGGACCAGTACGCCGAGACAGACGAGCACGAACGCGAAGAGCGTACCGATGTTCGTGAGGTCATAGGTCGCGACGTCATCGGCGACGAGCGCCGCACAGGCGACGAGCACACCGGTGATTATGGTGGTCACGTGCGGCGTCCGGTACTTCTTATGCAGCTTGGCGGCGCCCTCGGGGAGAAGGCCGTCGCGCGCCATGGCGTAGAAGATGCGCGGCTGACCGTACTGGAAGACGAGCAGCACCGCCGACATCGAGACGACCGCGCCCGCGGAGATGATCCATCCGAATCGCTGGAGCCCGGCGACGTCGAAGGCGTGCGCGAGGGGATCGGACGACGCGAGCTGCTGGTACGGGACGAGTCCCGTCGCGACCGCGCCGACGATCACATAGATGAGTGTGCAGATCCCGAGTCCCCAGAGGAGTCCGCGGGGCATGGTGCGCTGCGGATCCTTGACCTCCTCGGCCGCCGTGGAGATCGCATCGAAGCCGATGTAGGCGAAGAAGACGATCGCGGCGCCCTGGTGGATCCCAGTGAACCCGTTGGGAGCGAACGGGGTGTAGTTGGCCGTGTCGATGTGCTGTGCGCCGACGATCACGAAGAGCGCCAGCACCGCGAGCTTGATGATCACCATGACGGTGTTCACGCGGGTGCTCTCGCGCACACCGACCACGAGGAGCCAGGTGATGGCCATGACGATCACGAACGCGGGCACGTTGATCAAAACCGGCACGCCGAAGAGATGCGGTGCGCGCTCGAGCAGCCCATTGATGTCGGGGTTGGAGCTCGCCTTGGCCTGGAAGTATCCATGCGTGAGCCAACCCGGCAGCTCCACGAATGGCGAGATGAGCGACGAGAAGTAGCCACTCCATGAGATCGCGACCGCGACGTTACCGACCGCGTACTCAAGGATGAGGTCCCAGCCGATGATCCAGGCGATGAGCTCGCCGAACGACGCGTACGTGTACGCATACGCGGAGCCGGCTTGGGGGATCATCGCCGCGAGTTCGGCGTAGCAGAGCGCCGCGAGCGTACACACCGCGCCGAGCAGCACGAACGAGACGACGAGCGCCGGCCCTGCCCCGTACCGCAGGACCTCGCCCGTCGGACTCACCGACCCCGCCGCTGCGGTGCCGAGGGTGGAGAAGATGCCGGCGCCGATCACCGCGCCGATCGAGAGGAAGATCAGGTCCTTGGTGCCGAGTGTCCGCTGCATCCCCTTCCCGTCATCGGGAGTGATCTCAGCGATCGGCTTGCGGGCCCAGAGCGACTTCATGCGCGGCCCTCGCAGGCGGCGGGCGAAACGGTCATGGATCGGATGTCGGGGGGAAGATCGTGACGAACGAACCGGAGAAGCTACGGACGGCTCTCCCTCAGGTCCAGTCAGCGCGGCGCATTGTCAGCGCGGCGCTTCGGCGGTGATCGAGACGGTATCGCGCACCGGCGTTCCGTCGGGGCGCACGGCCGGACGAAAGCGGACCTCCGCGAGCATGTCACGGATCTTTCGGTTGTAGGCGCCGTCGCGTGAGGGGTTGAACGCGATGAGCCGCGCGATCCCGCGTTCATCGACGTCGAACCAGGCGACCATCTTGTAGGGCCGCACCTTGTTCGGCACGGGAATCGGCAACAGCGAGAGATTTGTCACCTGCGGCGGGTAGATGTCACCGGTGCCACCGCCGGTGCCCGGACCATTGCCCGCCCCTCGTCCGGTGCCCACGCCTGACCCCACGCCACCGCCGCTGCCCGGTCCGTTGCCGCCAGTGCCATCGTGGCCCGATCCACCGCCCGCTCCAGCGGTTGGGTTGGTCGGGCCACTGGGAGTCGTCTCGACCGGTGTCGTGGGCGCGGGAGTCGGCTCCGGCTTCACCTCCGGCTCCTTGACCGGATCGGGCTTGGGTGGCGGAACGAGCGGCGGGGTGAGTGCGGTCGGGGCCGGTGCCGCAGGCACGACTTGGATGAAGCGTACCCGTTCGGGTCGAACGGTCTCGCCTCCAGTGCCTCCCGTGCCCCCACCTCCGCCCCCGGCGGGCCCGGCGCCCCCAGCGCCTTGCGAGGCCTCCTGATCGAGCTGGGTCGCGATGAAGGGCGGGAGGAAGAGCAGCAGTATGATGAGCGCGTGGAACAGGACCGAGACCATCAGACCCTGCGGGCCGCGTCGATCCGGCTCCGGGATCCCGTGAAGGGGCCGGAGCGGTCGGCGGGGGGTGCCGGAGGGAGGGAGAACGGCGTCGGTCACGAATTGGGCTCTGGGGACGAACGCGCGAGACCGCGTTAAGGGTCCATGAGGAACATATAACTGATACGGCGGACGAGCCCTAAAAGGTTCGTCCGCCGCATCACCGAAGTAGAGGTCAGGTCTTGTCAGGTCTGTGTCAGGGCGCCTTTGGCGTCACGCCGATGACCTTCACGCCGGAACCGCGCGCGACGTCCATGGCGAAGATCACGTCCTGATACTGCACCGCCGGATCGCCCTTCACGAACATGATCTTGTCGGGACGATTCTCGTAGATCTCGGTGATCCGCTTACCGAGGTCCGCCTTGGTCAACGGCTCGCGATTCACTGCGAAGTTGCCTTCCGGGAGCACCTCGAGCACGATCTGGTCCGACGCCGTGTTGGCCGTCACGACTGCCGGCTGCGGATCCGGGAGCTGCATGTCGATCGCCTTGCGCATCATCGGCTGCATGATCATGAAGATGATCAGCAGCACGAGCATGATGTCGATCATCGGCACCACGTTGGGCTCGCTGTTGAGCCCGCCACCACCACCACCCACGCTCATTCCCATGGTCGTCTCCTACGGCGCCTTGGAGGGTTGCTTGATCTCGTCGCCAGCCACAGAGGACTCGGTCCCCGGGGTCTGGTCGGTGATCGCGGCCATGACGCGCACGCCGTTCTTGGACGCGATGTCGATCGCGTCGAGGATGCGGCCGTACTCGAGCTCCTTATGCGCCTTCACGTAGAGGATCTGGTCCACGGTCCGGAGCTGGTAGATCTGCTTGAGCAGGTCGCCGAGTTGTTCGTTGGCGATCTGCCTCTTGTTCAGGTAGTAGTTGCCGAACTTGTCGATGCCGAGGACCTGGTCATCATCAGCCTCAGGATGCGCCTTCAGGTTGATCCCCGAAGGCGGCTCCGCGGTGAAACCCGATGCGAGCGCCGGCGTCACCACCATGAAGATGATGAGCAGCACCAGCATCACGTCGATCATGGGGACGACGTTCGGCTCTGCCTTGACGCCGCTCCCCGTGCTCATCTGCATAACGACTCCTGCGGTTCGAGGAGGTTACTGCGAGATCGGCGCGGAGCCGGCCTGCGCCTTGGTGCTGAACTCACGCGTGAAGCGCGACCGACCGAACTCGCCCGACACGCCCTTGATGAGATAGTCGATCATCTCCTTGGAGACGTAGGTCATCTCGGCCGTGAGGTTGTCGATCTTGGTCTGGAAGTAGTTGAAGAACCAGACCGCCGGGATGGCGACGAGGAGACCGAAGCCGGTGGCGATCAGCGCTTCGGCGATGCCGACCGTGATCGCGGCGATGCCGGTCGAGCCCGACGTACCCATGGCGGCGAAGGCGTTGATGATGCCGAACACCGTGCCGAGCAGGCCGACGAACGGTGCGGTCGAACCGACCGTCGCGAGGACGGCGAGGCCACGCTTGAGCGAGACGATCTCGACGAGCATGTTGCGCTCGACGGCGCGTTCGGCCGAGTTGATGTCGGAGACGGTCACCGAGCCATCGAGGATCAGCGGCTTGACTTCGTCAAGCGCGCCGCCGAGGACGCGGGCGACATGCGACTTCTTGAAGGACTGCGCGAGGTTGATCGCTTCGGAGAGGTTGTCCTCTTCGAGGAACTGCGAGAACTCAGGTGCGAACTTGAGCGTCTCCTTCTGGGCCTTGCGGAGATTCCACCACTTGCCCATCGCGACGGTGAGCGACCAGAGCGACATCACGGCGAGCGTGAACCAGATGCCCTTGGCGAACGGCGGCGAGTGCTCGAAGATGTAGCCGATGTCCATGTTCATTGAGCGAGTCTCCTGATGGGACGGTGAGAAAGGGCCTGGATCACTTCTGGAGTGCGAAGACGAACGGCTGCTGCACGAGCTGCTTCACCTTGCGACCGCCGACTTCGGCGGCGAGGAAGCGCATCTGCGGCAGCGCGCTGCGGACCGCTGCCTCGAACAGGTCATGCGACTTGCGGATCACCTTGAAGGTCGCGACTTCGACGCGACCGGTGGTGTCCACCACGAACTGGGCCAACACCTCGCCCTCGACGCTCGCCGAGCGCAGGATGTCGGGGTAGCGGGGCGAACCCGTACCCGGGACCGGCGCGACCGGCTTCTCGACCTGGAAGTCGAAGTAGGGCTGGTCCGAGACCGGAGCGGTCCCACCGACGACGCCTGCGGCGATACCACCGGCGACACCACGACCCGAGAAATCGGCCTCATTCGTGAGCTTCTTGGAGAGGTCGATCTCCGGGATCACGTCGGGGATGTTGATCGGCGCGGTGAGCACCTGGAACCCCTTCGCGATCGGCGGCGGCGCGACCACATCGGGCGGCGGCGGCGTATCCGGCGGGGGGGGCTCGTCCTTCTTGATCTCAACGAAATCCACCTTCTGGACCACCTCTTCCGCTACGGCCTCTGCCACCTGCTTCGTGGCGAGCACCGACAGGGAGATGATGAGTCCATGGAAGGCGAACGAGAAGAGCGTCGATCCCAGCGTGCGGGTCTTCTGGGGCTTCGACTCGATCAGGTTATTGAACACGCGTACATCTCCCAGAGTGAAAAGTCGCGTGACGGCGCCCTGCGGGGCGTCGACCGTCCATCATTCTACGTGCGGCCGTCGCGAGCCGTAATCGGGCGAAGATTAAGATTCGCTTAACTGGCCGGAGCAGTCGCGATGTCCCGGCGCGCCGCGGTCCGGTCCTCTGCTCACTGTTACGATACACGCGGAAGATGAGGAGACGCAGAGGCGTTCGATGACGATTCGATGAGAACTGCCGTCGTCAGTCCGACTCGCTCGGTTCCAGCCGCTTCGACACAGCGGTCGCCGGGATCGTCACCGTGAACGTGCTCCCCCTCCCCAGCCGTGACGCGACGGTGAGTGTCCCGCTGTGCGCGTGCGTGATCCACTGCGCGATCGCGAGGCCGAGGCCGAACCCACCGCGCTCCGCTCCACGAGAGCGGGCGCGGTCCGCCCGCCAGAACCGGTCGAAGACGAACGGCAGGTCCGCCGCCGCGATCCCCACACCGGTGTCATGGACGGCGACGGCGGCGGACTCTCCCCGTCGCTCGAGCGCGACCGTCACGGTACCTCCGCGCGCCGTGTACTTGATCGCATTCGTGAGCAGGTTGAGGAACAGCTGGCGCAGCCGCACCGGATCCCCCAGCACGCTGACCGGTTCGATCGCCAGCAACGTGACCGTGATCCCCGCCTCCTCGCCAAGGATCTGCGCGGTCTCGAAGACGTCCTCGATCATCGGCACCAGGGCCACCGATTCACGGTGGATGTCGAAGCGCCCCTCGTCCGCGCGCGCCAACGTCAGCAGCGAGTCCACGAGGTCCGCCATCCGCGCCGTCTCAGCGAGTGCCTCCTCGAGCGCCGGTAGCTGGTCGCCACCGGCGCCCGGCGCACTCATCGCGCGCTCGATGTCGGCGCGCAACACCGTGAGCGGCGTCTTGAGTTCGTGGCTCGCGTCGGCGGTGAAGCGACGGAGCGCAGCGAACGAGCCCTCGAGGCGCTCGATCATGGCGTTGATCTTCTCGGCGAGCCGGTCGAGTTCGTTCTCGTCGGTCTCGACCGGGAGGCGCCGGTGCAATGACCGACCGTCCTCGATCGCTTCGAGATCGGCGATCAGGTGATCCACCGGCTCGAGGTTCACCCCCGCCAGCCCCCACGCCGCGATGATCGAGAGCAGGAAGATGAGCGGGAAGGTCACGAGGATCGGCGCGAAGATGTCGAGACGGACGAGGTCAAGGACGTCCGCCGACTCCGCGGCGACGACGTGCAGCCCCGGCCCGCGTTGCGTGGGTCCTTCGTAGCGCACCTGCACGAACAGTCTGGACGGCAACGAGTCGAGCGTGATGATCCCCGCCGGCTGGGCCGGCGTGAAGACGCGGAGGATCGCCTGCCGGAGTTGTACCTCAGCCTTCGCCGAGAGCAGCGCGACCGTGCCGCTCTCGTAGAGGATCCGGGTCGAGTCGGCGACGATCACATAGCCCGGAAGCGTCGCGAGTCGGCTGACGACACTCGCCGAGAGTGCGGGCAGTTCGCCGACGACGACGCTCCCGAACAGCGACGTGCCCCCCTGTTCGAGGATCGCGGACCCGAGCATGACGACGCCGTCGACGCGTCGTTGCAACACGTTCTGCGCGGCACGGCGGCTCGCCGAGACCATCACGGCCGCGAAGACGAGCAGGGTCACGCCGAGCGCGATCGCATACGCGAGCGTGAGCCGGGCACGGATCGTCCGCACGCGGCGTCCTCAGCCCTTGAGCACGTAGCCAACGCCGCGCACGGTCGTGATCAACTTCTTCTCGTTCGGCGCGTCGAGCTTCTTGCGGAGGTGGTTGATCACCACGTCCACGATGTTGGTGCCGGGATCGAAGTGATAGCCCCAGGCGTACTCCGTGATCAGCGTCCGTGAGAGCACGCGGCCCGCGTGGCGGGCCAGATACTCCAGGACGAGGAATTCCTTGGGCGTGAGCTCCACCGGCCGGCCGGCACGCGTGACCTCGCGCGCGGAGAGGTCGACCACGAGATCAGCGACCGTGATCCGCGGCGACACGATCGCGCGGGGACGCCGAGCGAGTGCCTCGACGCGCGCGAGCAGCTCCTCGAACGCGAACGGCTTCGTGACGTAGTCATCGGCGCCGGCGCGCAACGTCTCGACCTTGGCGTCGATCGCGTCCTGCGCTGTGAGGACGAGGACCGGTTTCTCGAAACCGCGCGCGCGCAGATTGCGCAGCACCTGTTGCCCCGAGCGCCCTGGGAGTCGGAGGTCGAGCACGATGATGTCGTACGGCTGCGAGCGTGCGAGCGCTTCGCCTTCCTCGCCGTCGGCCACCAGGTCCACCGACCAGCGCTGCTCCTCGAGCCCGCGCTTGACGAACTGCCCGACGGTCGGGTCGTCCTCGATCACCAGGACCTTCATTCAGCTCACCACGGGAAGGATGATGCGAAAGGTGCTGCCTTGGCCAAGCGTGCTGTCGACCTCGATGCGTCCGCCATGCTCCTGAACGATGCCGTAGCAGATGGAGAGACCGAGTCCCGTCCCCTGCCCCTGGGGCTTCGTCGTGTAGAACGGCTCGAAGATCTTGCCGAGCTCGCCGCGTGCGATCCCGTGGCCCTGATCGATGACCTCGGCGATCGCGCCGTCCGACCCCGGACGTGTGACGACACGCACGACTCCGCGCTCTCCCATCGCGTCCATCGCGTTGAGCAGCAGCGCCATGAAGACCTGCACGAGCTGTTCGGTGCTCGCCTCTGGCACGCGCCCCACGAGCGGATCGAGCCCGGTCTCGACCGTGAGCCGTTTGAACCGCACATGGTGCTTGAGCAGGAAGAGCGTCCGCTCGATCACCTCGTTGAGGTTCACACGTTCCTTGCGCGGCTGCTTGGGGCGGCTGAAGTCGAGCAGACCGTCGACGATCTGCTTGCAGCGCTGGACCTCATTGTCGATGATGCCGAGGAAGTCGTGCGTCTCGGGCGCGACGGTCACGCCCGACCGCTCGAGGTCGTCGATGCGATACCCGAGCGACTCGGCGCAGGCGGCGATCGTGGCGAGCGGGTTGTTGATCTCGTGCATGACGCCGGCCGCGAGTTGGCCGATCGCGGCGAGTTTCTCCGACTGCGAGAAGCGCTCCTGCGCCTGCGTCCAGTCAGTGATGTCCTCACCGATGGTGATGACGTGCGTGACCGGACCGTCGCCGAGGCGCATCGGGATCTTCGTGATGCGGTAGGTGCGAGCCTCACCCGACGCGACGCTCTGCATCTGGTACTCCTGCATGCGGCCGCTGGAGAAGACGTCGTCGAATTCACGGCGCAGCATCTCAGCCGGCTGTCGGTGCAGGATCTCGAAGATGGTGCGCCCGATCGCCTCCTCACGCGACACGCCCTGCATCCCGGTCTCGCGCTTGCGATTCCAGCTCTGAATGCGATACTCGCGGTCGATCACATAGAGACCGAGCGGCAGCGAGTCGATGATCTTCTCGGTGAAGCGGCGCCCTCGCTCAATCTCGGCCGTGCGCGTCGCGACCTCGACCTCGAGTTGCCGCGACCGTTCCGCATGCGCGAGCTCTGGCGCGAAGAGGTTCGCGAGTGCGGTGACGAGCAGCTGCTGCTCCTCACCGAGCTCACCATCCACGCGCACGACCAGCACGCCGACGCGCCGATCGCCGAGCACGATCTTCTCGATTCGGAGACCGCCGGGAGCACCATCGTCGGTCGCGCCGACCGCCAGGCCAGCGCGCACCTCGGCCTCGGTCGTCGCGGCCGGTCCGCTGTTCCAGCCGCGTGCGAGTCCCTGCGGCGTGTAGAGCCAGACGGCGGCCTCACTCGCGCCTACGGCGCCGCGCAACGCGAGGAGGATCCGCTCGATGCTCGACTCCAGCGGCCGCGACGAGGCCAGCTCGGCGCTGAAGCCCGCCAGCACGGCGAGGGCGCGCGAAGCGCGCTCCCCAGTGGGGTCCGTGAGAGGCGAGGAGGTGGTCACGTCTGGTGGCGTAGTGATGAGCGGAAGCTACGGCCTCCGCTGGGGGCGCGACAAGGTGACGGCCCGCCTTCCTGCCGCCCCTACAGCTTGGCGATCTCGGCCAGGATCTCGCTGTTCTCGCGCCTGGTGCCCGGCGTGTCCTCGACGTAGCTCCAACGCACGATGCCGTGCTTGTCGATGAGGAAGTACGCGCGGTTGGAGAAGAAACGCTCGGCATGCAGCGTGCCGTAGGCGCGCGAGACGTCGCGTTTGAAGTCCGACGCGAGGTGCACGGCCATGGAGTACTTGGCCTTGTACTCCTTCAGCGACGGTACGGAGTCGACGCTCATCGGGATGACGGCGACGTCTTTCCCCGCGAAGGCCGAGTAGTCCTCGGTGAACGCGCACAGCTCGGCGGTACAGGTCGAGGTGAACGCGAGCGGGAAGAAGGCGAGGAGCACGTGCTGCTTGCCTCGGAACGACGAGAGCGTGACCGGACCGCCGGTGCTGTCCACCGTGAAATCAGGCGCGGCGGCGCCGACGGCTGGAACGGAGTTCGACACGGTTCGTGCTTCCGAAATGGGTGGAACGGGGAATGGAGCGTGCCGGGATCGAACCGGCGACCCCCTGCTTGCAAAGCAGGTGCTCTCCCAGCTGAGCTAACGCCCCGAGAACGGTGGGAATATAACCGGGTCGCGGCGGGAAATGTGCCCCTGTGATGCACGCCGATCGCATTTCCACCCGATAACGAAGAAGGGCGGCACGCCACCCGGCGCGCCGCCCTTCTCGGATTCCAGCCGGTCTGACTACTCGTGCGCCGGCAACGGTTCCATGGTATCGGGATTCACGGGGATCTGCACCTCGTCCCGGTACGGCGACGTCATCTTGAAGACCTGCGCCTTGGGGAAGGCATCCATGAACTGCGCGTAGCTCCACACGAAGAGGCCGAGGAAGCCGGCGAAGATACCGAGCTCCCAGACCCCGAGCGGCGCGTGCTCCACACGCGTACCGTAGATCGACGGATACACCTCGGTGTAGCGCGCGAACCAGAGCCCGGCGAACGAGCAGGCCGCGAAGAAGATCATCGTCGGCGAGTAGAGCTTGGCCTTCACCGAGAGCAGGCCGAAGAACGGCAGCACGAAGGTCAGGACCGCCGCGAGCATGGTCGTCGTGGTCCAGGCCCCGGTGAGGCGCAGCGTGAAGAAGTGCGTCTCCTCGGCAAGGTTCCCGTACCAGATGATCAGGAACTGCGAGAAGGTCAGGTAGCCCCAGAACGCCGTGAAGGCGAAGCAGAGTTTGCCCACGTCGTGATAATGCTTGTCCGTCACGAGCTCGGGCAGCTCGGGGAACTGTGCCTTCCACCAGCGCAGCAGCACCGCGAAGGTCATGAGTGACACCAGCCAGCCGCCCATGAAGACCTGCCAGCCGTACATGGTGCTGAAGAAGTGGTAGTCGAGCGACATCGAGTGGTCCCACGCGAGCATCGACCAGCCGAAGCCGAAGACGATCGCCATGATCACTGCGAGCTTGCCCTGCAGCGAATGCGTCGAGTGCAACTCGCGCCGCTCCTCGCCGAACGAGGCGCGCATCTTCGCGCGGAGACCGGCCGCCCACGAGGCGCCGTGCTCAGGCGTGATACCGACGTCGAGGCGCACCGAGGTCCAGACGTACCAGACCTGCAGCAGGAGGATCGCGCCGAAGACCACGACCGTGCGGGCGTAGAAGAACGCGTGGTTGAACCATGTCTCCTTCTCCGGGATCAGTTCACCGGTGCCGACGAGATCCCACCAGGGATACAGGTGCGACTTGCCGCCGAAGATGATCACCAGCAGACCGACCGCCGCGAACGGCAGGAAGGCGACATACCCCTCGAGGAAACGGATCACGCCGCGCGACCAGCGCGCGGTGGTGATCCGCTGTACGGCCGAGAACATGACCGCCGCCGAGGCGATGGTCGTGAAGAAGAGCCAGTTGACGAGGAAGGCCTGCCAAGCGCGAGCCTCGCCGGTCGCGGCGCCGACAGCGAAGAGCAGCATGCCGATGACGCCCATCACGAGGCCGCCCTTCTTGGCCATCGCCGGCATCGACTTCGATTGCAGTACGCCGACGAACTGGTCGCGCGGCGGGGAGTAGTGCTGTTGACCGCTCATTCGTGACCTCCGGGGTTTCCTTCAGGCTTCGCGCCCTCAGCCTTCTTCTCGGCCTTGGGTGTGATGCCGGTCGTGCTCGGCCTGAGGTACGCGGACGGGACGGTCGGTCCCACCGCGGAGAAGCCGGGGAGCTTGTCGCCGGTCTGACCGGGGAAGCCGACCGGGCCCGTAGCGACCGGGTAGCGGCCCTGCAGGCCGCGCACGTAGTTGATGACGTCCCAGCGCATGGCTTCGGGAATGCGATTCTGTGACGGCATCAGACCGCGGCCGTTCCGGAGCATGCCGAAGATGTACCCGTCAGTACGCGCCTGCGTCGCGGCCGCGTTGATGGCGGGGACGAAGGCGTACCCGGGGTTCAGTTGCGGCATCGCACCCTTGCCGTCTCCGAGATCGCCGTGGCAGACGGTGCAGTTGACCTGGTAGAGTTTGCGGCCATTCGCGAGCGAGCGCTCGTCGGCCGCGACGGGATTCTGAACGCCGGACATGGAGTCGACCGTCGGCGGCATCGGGGCATACGAGACCTGCCACGACGCGACCGCGATGCCGTTCGTCGGCACCGAGCCCTGAGGATTGCCGCGGAACGGGATGGTATCGCCCGCGACCGTGTCGGTCGAGAAGACCTGCCAGGTCCCGACCGACGGTTGCTGCTTCATGTCGGTCAGCCACTCTTCCTGCGTGCACGCGGCGAGGAGGAGCGGCACGGCGACCGCTGCGACTCGACGCAAGTGGTTAGCGCTCACCGCGCACCTCCACAGCACCATGACGTCGCATGATCGCTTCGACCTCAGCGAGCTTCTCCGGCGCGCATTCGCACCAGACGCCGAAGTTGCTTGCGCTGAACCGCGGATCGTACCCGACGGTCATCGTCAGGCGCGGAATGCCTGCCAAGTAGAACATGCCGAACACCGTCGAGAGCGCACCGACCATGACCATCACCTCGAACCCGAACACCGTGTAGGGGATCCAGGTCGAGATCGCCTTGCCGCCAACGACGAGCGGCCAATAGTTGGAGCCCCAGATCGCGAGCCAGTAGCCGCAGATCGCGCCGGTGAGCGCGCCCACGAGCGTGAACTTCCGCACCGGCGACGGCGGCGGCTCGATCGCTTCCTCGAGCTCGTGCCGCGGGGTCGGCGTGTAGGCCGTGAGGTCCCCGAGTCGTTTCTTCTTCAACTCTTCGATCGCTTCCACGGTGCTGTCGAGCTCCGCGAAGACGCCGATCATTCCGCGCATCATCTCAGTGCCCTCCGTGATGGTGCGAGTCCTTGTGCTTCATCTTGGGCGGGACGATCTCCTTGATCTCGGCGAGCGCCATCACGGGCAGCTGCTTGACGAAGAGCAGGAACCACATAAAGAACCAGCCGAACGAACCGATCAGGAGCCCGTAGTCGACCCAGGTCGGTACATAGCTCGACCACTGCCAGGGCTCGACGTCGTGCGAGAGCGACGGCACCACGATCACGAAGCGCTCGAACCACATGCCGATGTTGATGAAGATCGACAGGATGAAGAGCCAGGTCGGGTTGCGGCGCAGCTTCTGCGAGAAGAGCGAGAGGGGCAGGATC
>JANOWT010000356.1:0-2217 GCA_031418115.1 Gemmatimonadota bacterium | reverse complement strand
ATCGACGAAGACGTCGGGGTCCCAGGTGCGGAACATCAGCAACGACGCCAATGTCTCTGGCGCCTCGTTCTTGATGTAGTCACGGTTGAGGTCGAGCTGCGCACCGTTGGGGCGCTGGCCGACCTGCTCGGGCCCGTCCTGCTCGGAGCGCTGCCGCTCCTGCGGCCCCCAGGTGTCGTTGCCGTCGGCGTTGTAGATCGGCACCGCGATCAACACGATCGAATCGAGCGCGTTCTTGCCACGGCCGAGCACGAGGTCGCGCAGCAACGCCTGCACCGACTCCTTTCCTTCGACCTCACCGCCGTGGATGTTGCCTTGCACGTAGACGATCGGCTTGCCGCTCGCACGCGCCTCGGCCGGCGTGCGCACGAGTGGACGCGAGACGATCAGGTACGGCAGCGACTTGCCCTGTGTGGTGAAGCCGATGGTGCCGCGGACCCACGTGTTCGGCGCGAGCTTCTGCAACGAATCAAGGAACGCGATCACGTCTGCATATGACGACGTGCTGGCATAGTTCGACGACTCAGCGCGCGTCTGCTGCGCCTGGACCGAGATCGGCGAAAGGAGCGCGGTGACGACGAGGGCCGTGAGGGCGGCCCGCACGGGCCGCCCCCTCACACCTCCCACCTCACACCTGCCGTTCATACCGGCCTCCCCGTCCGCGGATAGAACGTCCTGTTCGTCTTCGCCATCTCCTTCAGGATCGCGGCGGGCACGAACTGCCCTGGCTGCTGCGCGTCGAGCGCCTCGAGCTGCTTCACGACCTCCGCGACACCGACCGTGTCGATGTAGCGGAACGGTCCACCGCGGAACGGCGGGAATCCGATCCCGAACACCGCACCGATGTCGCCGTCGCGTGCCGAGCGGACGATGCCCTCCTCAAGGCAGCGCGCGGCCTCGTTGCACATGGCGAGCGAGAGGCGTCGCTGGACATCCTCGCGCGGCACCTCGCGGCGTGTGGAGCCGCCCGTGTAGAGCGCGTACACACTTTCGTCCACGCCGTCCTTCTTTCCGTCCTCGTCGTAGGCGTAGAACCCCTTCTTCCCCTTGCGACCGAGTCGGCCCGCACCCAGCACCTTCTGGAGCGCCTCGCTCGGCTTCATGCGGTTGCCGAACGCTTCGGCCATGATCGCGCCCGACTTGCCGGCCACGTCGAGCCCGACCTCGTCGATCAGATTGATCGGCCCCACGGGGAATCCGAACCTGGTCATCGCGCGATCGATCGCGTCCACGGCGATGCCTTCGTCGAGCAGCTTGCCCGCCTCGTTCACGTACGGCGCGAGGATCCGGTTCACGTAGAACCCCGGCGCGTCGTTCACGATGATGACCGTCTTGCCGATCCGACGGCCGTACTCGACGACCGTCGCGGTCACTTCGGGCGCCGTCCTGGGCGTCACGATGACCTCGAGCAGCGGCATCTTGTGCACTGGCGAGAAGAAATGCATGCCGATCACGCGCTCGGGACGCTTGCTCGCGGCGGCGATCTTGGCGATCGGGATGGTGCTGGTGTTGGTCGCGAAGATCGCCGTCGGCGCGAGCACCGCCTCGGCTTCCTTGAGCACGGCGTGCTTGACCGCGAGATCCTCGAATACCGCTTCGATCACGAGCGGCACGCGGCCGAGGCCGGTGTACTCCACGGTGCCGGAGACGAGACCCACCTGATCGTCGAACTGCTGGCGCGTGATGCGACGCTTGGTGAGTCCGTCGCGGATCACATCACGAACAGCAGCAACGCCTTTCGCCACGCGATCGACGGCGGTGTCCTTGAAGCGCACCGGCACGCCCTGCATAGCGCTCACGGCGGCGATGCCGGCCCCCATGAACCCGGTGCCGAGCACGCCGATGCGGGTTACGTCGAGCGCCTTCACGCCGTCGGCGACACCGCTGTCCTTCTTGAGTGCAGTGGTCGCGTAGAAAAGGAACATCAACTCCTTGCAGACCGGCGTCATCGCCATCTCGCCGAAGAGGCGCGCCTCCTCGGCGTAGCCATGTGCTTCCGACGCCGCCGAATATCCGGCGCTCACGGCGTCGATCGCGGCGGAGAGCGCGGGGTAATGCCCACCCGACTTCTTGAGTGTCTGCTCGCGCGCCTGCCGGAAGACGACCGCGCGGCCGAGCATGTTGTCGTCGAGCAGGATCTCCTTGGCGCCGTGCGTGCGGCTGTCGCGTTGCCGCGCGATGGTGCCGGCGGCGAGCTCCTTGGCGCGCTGAATGGCG
>JANOWT010000355.1:0-14643 GCA_031418115.1 Gemmatimonadota bacterium | reverse complement strand
TCGGCTCCCGCACCTCGCAGAATGCGCAGCACGTTGTACTGCCCCAGCGAGATGCCGAACCGGTCCAGCTGCTGGCCAAGCGCGTGCCGGAGCACCGCCGCAGAACGCAGCACCGACACTGACGCCTCCTCCGCCGTCGTGGCGAAGGGTCGGCTCTGCTTGAGCTCCTCGGCGATGCTGCTGAGTCGATTCGGCATGACCAATATTAGAACGTGACGACCACGGTGGCGAGCAGCGTGCGCGTCGCCACGGGAAAGAGGTTGCGCACCGTGCCGTCCGTGTAACCACTCGCGTACGCGGTGGCGTCGAACAGGTTCTGCAGCTGGATCCTGAGCGCCACTCTACTGACCGGCACCGTCACACCGGCGTCGACCAGCGTGAACGCAGGCGTCGTCGTCGCCGCATTGCCGTCGTTGGCGAGGAACGAACGGCACACGTGGCGTGCCGTCATGGTGAGCTCTGTGCGGTGACCCGTGCGCCAGACGCCCTGTGCGTTCAGCAGCAGTGACGGTGAGAGCAGCGGCGGCACATCGCGATACGTGGTCGCTGACGCCTCGTCGGTGTACTCGGCGATCCGCGCGTGCATCCACATGGTGTTGGCAGAGAGCGCGAGCGACGCGAGTGGGCGCCAGGTGGTTTCGAGTTCGACGCCCGTGCGTGAAGAGCGATCGACGTTGCGCCGCAACGGACTCCCGGTGATCGCGATCTGACCGATCGGGGCGATCTCGTTGCGGAATCGCATCGCGAACAGATTCACGCCGACGCTGAAGGCCGCGCGCTCGAGACGCGCGCCGAGTTCGAGGTCGGTGAGTCGCTCGGGCCGGACCTGCGTGAGCGGCAGCACCTCCGCGGCGGTCGCGGCATCGACGTCGTCGGCGCCGGCGAAGAGGTCGCTGCGTGTGGGCTCGCGACCGACCTGCCCGAGCGATGCATGCAGCGTGACCGCCGGTCGTGCGCGCCAGGTGACGCCCACGCGTGGATTCACGAAGATCCAGTCGACGGTCGGCTCACCGATGCCAGTGCCGAGTGCCGTGCCCGCCGTCGGACGGTAGCGGAAGTCGGCGCGTCGCACTTGCAGGTCCGCATGCCAGTCGAGAGCGCCGCGCGTGAGCGTCGCCTTGGCGAAGGCGCTCTGCTCGCGTTTGAATCCGGTGTTGTCGTAGGCGCGGGACTCGAGGTCGGGACGGACCTTGAGATAGTGATCCCGACTGTAGTTGCTCACGTGTGCGCCGGTCGCGACGTCGAGTCCGGGACGCGACCAGGTCAGCGCCGAGAGCAGGCCGACCCAGCGATGATCGAGATTGAAGTTCCACAGGTCCGGAGCGACGACCACGTCGTATGCGCCGCCGGCTCCATTGCGATAGACCGTGGTCGTGAGTGTCGCGCTGGAGCCCAGTGTGCGCGTCCACTGCAGACTCGCCATCTCCTGATGGAAATCATCGCGCTCGAGGTCGGACATCGGATTGGCGCGCGGGTCGGCGACGAGTTCGGCCTCGCTCGGCGCATAGTAGGCGAGCTGCATGCGCGCGCGCCCGGCGAATCCGGTGAACTTGATGGCATCTCGTGCGCCGAACCAGCCACCGCTCACGAACGCCGAGTTGGCGCGATTGCCTGAGTGACGCCGGTGCCCGTCGGTCTCCTGTCCCGACGCACGCGCATACGCGGCGAATCCGCGGCGTAGGCCGGTCGCGCCCTCAAGGCTCGCGCGCTTCGTGCCCCACGAGCCCGTGGTCAGTTGCGCCTCGGCGAACCGCGGCGTGGTCGCGAGTGGCAATGACTCGAAGCTCATCGAGCCGGCGAACGACGCCGTGCCGAACGCGCTCACCCCTGCCCCGCGCTGCACCGTCACCGACTGCATGGAGTTCATGAAGTCGGGGACGTTGGAGAAGTAGAGCACCTGATCCTCGGGATCGTTGAGCGGGACACCGTCAACGGAGATCGCGAGGCGCGTCTGGTCGATCCCGCGCAGGCGGATCGAGCTGTAGCCACTGAAGGCGCCTGCGTCGGACGCGGCCGTGACACCGGTGGTGCCAAGGAGCGCGAGAGGGGCGTCCTGTCCGACGTACGTGCGCTCGATGGTCGCACGGTCGAGCGTGGTGCGCGAGGTGGGAGCGGCAGCGCCGGCGCGTGTGGCGCGCACGACGACGGCCTCGAGTGTGTCCCGCTTGGCGCGCGCTTGGGCGCTGTCGGCGCGTGACGTGCCCTGCGGCGTGCCTCGCGGCGTGCCTACCTGCGCGAGCAACACGGAGGTCCGCGGCACCAACAATGCCGCGATGAGCAGAGTGGATCGGACGATCGGTCCGGACATGAAGCGATACCTCGAGAAGAATGATTCCCGAGTGACGGGCCTCGCCGCGTGCGCACGGCCCGAACGACAAAGGCCACGCACACCCGACGAGCGGGTGGCGTGGCCCCGATGCAGGCGATCACGACACTCGCCGCACTCCCTACGCCGGTGTTGACCGGGTCAGGTTCCAAGAGACTTTCTCAACCCCACGTTCGTGGAGTACCCCTGGCGGCTGTGCTTCAATGTTAGTCGGTCGAGCCCACGTGTGGAAGTGAAGCACGCCGTCGCGAGGGGGTTCGCACGGGGTGAGTCCCGCGTAGCTTCGAGGCATGACATTCCTCCATTCCTTCGCCATCGCGTTCTCGTACGTCGCCGTCGCCGCGTTCGGCACAGTGAACCCCGGGGCGCTACGCGCACAGGCTCGGTCGGCATCGGCGCCGCTGCACGCGCTCGTCGCGCCCGCCTTCTCGGGCGACAGCGCATTCACGACCGTCGCGTTCCTCGACCAGTTCGTCCGCTGGCCCGGGAATCGCGGCTACGATGCGTCGATCTCGCATATCGTCGAGCGACTGGAGCGCGCCGGATACGTGCGCGAGGATCGCGCTGCGGCCGGCGCACGCCTGACGTATCGCGTCGAGCGGTATCCGATGACCCAGCCCGCCTGGGAACCACTCGGAGCAACGCTCGCCATCGAAGGCGAGGCAGAGCCGTTGTTGCGCTTCGAGACCAATCGCAACATGCTCGCGACCAACTCCAACTCCACGCCACCGGGCGGCGTCACCGCCGAGCTCGTCGACGCGGGACGCGGCACCGTGGCCGAACTCGAGAAGCTCGATGTGCGTGGGAAGATCGTCTTCGCCGAGTCAGGGGCCGGGAGGGTCTTCAGTGAAGCGGTGCTCAAACGCGGTGCAGTTGGCGTGATCGGGTACTCGCTCCCTGCCTACCTCCAACCAGAGAAGCACCGTCGATCGATCCAGTTCGGCGGAGTCACGCGCGACACCACGGGCACGGGTTGGGGAATCCAGCTCTCATTTGAAGCGCATGAGCGCTTGCAGGCGGCGATCACGAGAGCGGCGACATCCGGTGTACCGCTGCGCGTGCACGTGAGCACCAGAGTCAGGTGGACACCGAATGCCGTGGAGCAGGCCGTCGTCGCCGATGTCCGTGGGTCGTCGCACCCGACCGAGCGCTTCGTGTTCAGCGCCCACGTGCAGGAGCCGGGCGCGAACGACAACGCGTCGGGCGTCGGTGCGCAGGTGGAGATGGCACGCGTCGCCGCGCAACTGGTGGGCGCGAAGCGCGTGGACCCGGCGCGGACCATCACCTTCCTGTGGGGCCTCGAGATCCGCAGCACCGACCGCTACATCACGCAAGACTCGGCGCGCGCCAAGGGGATCCGCTGGGGCCTCTCGCTCGACATGGTCGGTGAGGACACCAAGAAGACCGGCGGCACGTTCTTGATCGAGAAGATGCCCGACCCGTCGGCGATCTGGACGCGAGGCGACGACAAACACAGCGAGTGGGGCGGAAGCCCTATCACGAAGGCCCAACTCACACCGCACTACTTCAACGATGTCGTCCTCGGCCGTGCACTCGAGCAGGCCGCGACCAACGGCTGGGTGGTGCGCACCAATCCGTTCGAGGGCGGGAGCGACCATACGCCGTTCCTCAGGGCAAAGAAGCCCGGGCTATTGCTCTGGCACTTCACCGACGAGTTCTATCACACCGACGGAGATCGGATCGAGATGGTCTCGCCAGCCGAGTTGAGGAACGTCGGGATCACCGCCCTCGTCTCCGCGCTCATGCTCACGACGGCCGATGGGGCGACGACGCGTGCGCTCATCAATGAAGTGGCGCGGGCTGGGGTCGCTCGTTTGGGTACGGAAGCGCGGCTCAGTGCGACGGTGCTTCGCGAGGGAGGCGCACGCGCACAAGAGCTGGACATCCTTGCGACCTGGGCCAGCTGGTATGAGGACGCGATCGCCGCGTTCACAGAGGTCGAGGTGGGGGGCACGTCGACGCAGACGACACGGGCGATCGAGACGGCTCGTGCGGCGATCCGAGACGCGCATCGGCTCGCGATCGGGAGCCTCCCTTAGCATCACCGCCGGCGGCGACCATTGCCGCTCAAGGGACACGGGGGCGCGTCGATACTGAGGGGCATACGGATCGTACCGGCCTCACAGTTCGACCCTTCTGAGTGAAACCCATGGACGAGCAGGCAGACAAGGCGAACCGCGAGGCTCGTGTGCCCTGGCCCGACCGCTGGCTCCTCGACGCCATGAGTCAGCAGGGGCACTCTGCGGTGGATCGATTGCGCCCTGCGCAGTCCGCGTGGGAATCGCTCGAGATGGCCGGAGCGACGACGCAGGAACTGCTCGACGCCGCCTGCGCGATGTCGGGCACGAGCGCGGCCGATCTGTCGAAGGTCACGAAGTCCTGTGCCGCACTGCTTTCGGTCACCTTCGCGCGGCGCTACAGCGTGGTCCCCGTGCGCGAACAGGGTGTCGTGCTCGAGGTCGCCACCGCGAATCCGCTGGCCCCGCACCTTGAGCGGGACCTCGCGTTCGCCTCGGCGCGACAGATCCGCCTGACGGTCGCAGCCCCCGCAGCCATGGCCGCCGCGTATGAGCGTGTCTATGGTGGCCGCGCAAGCGTGGCGATGCCGATCCAGCGCATCGAGTGGGTCGTGAAGGAAGGCCCGTTGGGGCCGCGTTCGATCCCGACGCGAGGCAGCGTGGTCGATTCGCTCGACCGGATGATCGCCGACGCGCTCGACCAACGCGCCAGCGACGTGCACTTCGAGCCGAAGGACGACGATCTGCTCGTGCGCTTCCGGGTCGACGGTGTGTTGCATGACGTGGCGCGCATCGGGCCTGACGTGGCGCCGCTCGTGATGAGCCGGCTCAAGGTGCTCGCGGGACTCGACATCGCGGACCGGCGGCGGCCTCAGGATGGTCGCGCGAGCACCAAGTTCGACGGCCGCGTCGTGGACCTGCGCGTCTCGACGTTGCCGCTCAACGACCGGTACGAGAAGGCCGTCGTACGCCTGCTCGACGCGGCGAACGCGACGCATGGCCTCGGCGCCCTCGGGTTCATCGCCGGAGAGGCGCATCGATTCGACCAGCTGCTCGGACAGAACGAAGGCATGGTGCTCGTCACCGGTCCGACCGGCTCGGGCAAGACGACGACACTCTACGCCGCGATCGAGCACTCGCGTTCGGCCGAGACGAATATCGTCACGGTCGAGGATCCGATCGAGTACCACTTGGCCGGGATCAACCAGGTCCAGGTGAACGAGAAGGCGGGGCTCACCTTCGCGTCGGCACTCCGCTCGATCGTACGTCAGGACCCCGACATCATCCTTGTCGGCGAGATCCGAGATGCCGAGACGGCGGCCATCGCCGTGAAGGCGGGTCTCACGGGACACCTCGTGCTCTCCACGCTGCACACGATCGATGCCGTGTCCGCCGTCGGTCGCCTCGCCGACATCGGCGTGGAGATGGGGGCGCTCTCGGGCGCCCTCAAGGGCATCGTTGCCCAGCGCCTCGTGCGACGACTCTGCGAAGCCTGCTGCAGTTCGGTGTCACTGGCCGAGCTCCCGGTGACGCAGCAGATGCTGTTGATGGGTCGCAAGACCGAGAAGCTCCGCCGCGCGGTAGGGTGCGAGGCCTGTCGCGGCACCGGCTACCGGGGCCGCATGGTGGTCGCCGAGGTCCTGCTCGTCACTGACGAGCTGCGGAGCGCCATCGCGCGGCGGGCCGACCGCGTGGAGCTGCTCGAGCTCGCCAAGCGCGGCGGCATGATCTCCATGTGGGAGGCCGGGCTTCGGCGTGTGGTGGACGGACTCACGGCGCTGCCGGAAGTGCTCGACAACGTGCCATCTCAGATGGCAGAAGCGACGGCCGAACAGGTCGATGTGGATGCGGTCGTGGCCAGTCTCCTCGGCCGTGGTCCTGCAACCGTGGTGGCACCGCCCGTCTCGGCAGACGCCGCAGTGGTTCGCTCAGTGGTACAGCCCGCTGCAGCGCCTGCGGCTACGCATGCCGCACGGACGGTCGCATCGACCATCGCAGCGCCGGCGCCGGTCCTCCGCGCGCCACGGTCGCTTCCGGCCGATGCACCCCGCCTGCTCCTCGCACTCGACGCGCGCGAGGAGCGCCGTCGCATCCGTGAGGCGCTCGAGGACGCGGGTTTCGCCGTGATCGAAGCCGCTGACGGCGAAGCCGCCCTGACCTATGCACGCAAGTTCCGGCCAGCGCTCGTCATCACCGAACTCGTGCTGCCGAGACTCGACGGATTCGCGCTCGCCCAGGTTCTCCGCGACGAAGGCGGACCGCCCTGTGTGGCGTTCACGGTGCAGACCGACCACGAGGCAGTGGCATGGGCCCGAGAATGCGGCTTCCATGCGGTTGTTCCCGCACACGTAGGACCGGACGAACTCGTGGCTGCCGTGCGCGAAGCGCTCGCGACGAGCGTGCGCCAGATCCGGCTCGCGATCTGATCAGTTCCGGAACAGATACGACAGTTTGACGAAGAACGCGTCACTCGACCGCGTGAGCCGCTCGAACCGGAACGACTCTGGCTCGAGCATCCGCGCTCCGTACCCGAGGTAGACCACCGTGCCCGGCTGCGGCGTATAGGCGAGCAGCAGGTCGCCACGCACACTGTTGCTGGCGCGCGCGACCGTCCGTACGTACACACCGCTCCCGTTGCGCTGCAGGAGCGGCAGGTTCGTCCGCGAGTCGTCGCGCAACGCGTCGACCTGCTCCGCGATGTACTCACCGATCAGACGCACGAAGAAGGGCTGAGAGACCTGGTACTCCAGCTTCACGCGTGGATTGCGTACGAGCCCCACCAGCGACCCGTCCGTCCGGCGATTGAACTGCTGGATCTGATAGGTCGCGTCGAGCCGGAACCGCTCTGAGGGGCGCACGTTGAGCGTGAACTGTGCATAGATGACGTCCGCCGACGCCCACTCATAGAAGTTCTCGTCGATCCCTGCGACGTAGAAGCCGCTGGCCTGGAAATACTTGAACCGGGGCGTGGAGAGTCGCACGAGCCAATCGCGGTTGGGAAGGCGTGGCGTGCCGACGAACGGCAATGTGTCGAGCCCACCCGCTCCGTCAGGCGCCTCGATCCGGAAGCGGCTCGCGTAGAACTGCGGATCATAGCCGAACGTCTCGAGCAACAGCGACCCACCCACCGACCAGCCGCCGCGCAACTGCGCGTCGGTGCCGAAGTGGAGCTTCTTGTCGCGCGCGTCGCCGCGCCGCATGAAGTTCAGGTAGTTCCACGTACCGTCGATGTTCATGCTACCGCTCAGCGACTCCACCCGCGATCCGCGCGGATAGAACAGCGTGTAACGCGGCGCGAGGTTCGCATGGACCTCGCCCGTACGGGAGATGAAGCCCGTCTGCGTCACGAAGTCGGGATCGATGCCATTGAGGAGCGCGCGCACCGAGAAGGCCCGGCCGTCACGCGCCAGACGCGCCTCGAACAGGGGCGCCGTGGAGAGGACTCCGTTGCGCTGCGTGCGTGACCCCGCGAGCTGGAAGCCGCCGGAGTAGATCCTGTTGAGCACGCCGCGTCCGTCGATGCTGAGCACACGGTTGCTGTTGTCGCCGTCGATCCGGTCGGTGTAGGTGAGGCCGAGTCGCGACTGCGCGCCGAGATCGCGCGAGAGACGCAGGATGTTGAAGAGCGGGTTGTCCCGGCCCGTCGCCGACGCGATCCGATCGTCCGATGCCGTCATGAGCGCGACGTTCGTCGATCCCATCTTTCCGGCCACCTTCACCGCGGCCTGCGGCTGCAGGATGCGCCGCGTGTACACGAGCCCGTTGGGCGTCTGGAACTGCTCGATGCCGTCAATGAAGAAGGGGCGCCGTTCGGGGATGAAGATCGCGCGCCGAGGATCGAAGTTCACCTGACCGGCATCGGCCTCGACCTGCGAGAAATCGGGATTGAACGTGCCGTTGAACGTCAGATTGTTGGTGATGCCCCACCGCACCGTGCCCCCGAGCTGCGGCTTGCCCGTCGCATAGTCCCACTGCGCAGTGCCGGGCGCGCCGTCAACGCGATCGGTGAGTTCAGGGGTGATGTCGAGCACCATGCCGCGGTGCAGATCCGTCAGTCCGGCGAGTGTGCCAGACTGTGCGAGAAAACTCGCATTGCCGCGCTGCGCCGGCGTCCACGAATCCTCGTAGTTGGAGTGCTGCACGCGCCGCACCACGTTGAAGCCCCACGTCTGGTCGGCGACCGACTGGAAGCGCAGGCTCTTGAACGGGATCGTCACCTCGATCTCATAACCCCACTCCGTCACTCGACCTTTGGACTTGAACACATAGTCCTGGGACAGGTCGGCACTCTCGCGCCCCGACGAGCTGCTGCTCGTGAGGCCACCACCACCGCGATTGCCCTGCTCCACCAGCGCCCCGTCAGCTTGGATCCCGAACGGATTGACAGCGAACATCGCCGCCTGCCGACCATCATTGAAGGTGCCGATCAGGAACTGGATGTGATCGTCCGACCCGATGCGATCACGTTCCGCGAGCGTGGCGCGTACGGAACCGTGCGGCTCGAACGCACGCACGCCGAAGTGGATCGCAGTCGCCGAGTACCAGACAAGGACCTGTGTGGAGTCGGCCGCAGGGATGCCGTCCTGCGGCGAGAACTGCGAGAATCCGTTGAGGATCGCCGCCTGCTTCCAGACCGGCTCGTCGAGCTTGCCGTCGACGACGATCTCGGCGGCGGCACGCGGCGGGCGCACGGCGGTGTTCCCGGCTCGCCCGTTGTGGACTGGCGGATCGGAGACGACCAGTGCGAGCAGGAGCGAAAGTGCGAGCATGGGCCTGAGTCTGAAGGTCGTGGAGGCCTGACGGCGACACTCAACTACGCTCCAAGTGGGTGAAAGGTTGCCTGATCGGCCTCGCGCTCTCATGCTCGGTATGCCGTCCTGTCTTGCCGCCGCCGAGCGGTCCGTGCCAAGTTGCCATCAGTCGTCCACTGCTCCCGGAGCCCTCATGTCGCTCTCCCGCCGCGCGCTGCTGCAACTCGCCGGTCTAGCCGCACTCCCCACGCTCGCTCGCGCCGACACGACCGCGGAGGGCTGGGAAGAAGCAGTCCACGAGCGCGCGCGTCTCGCTCCACCCTCTCCGCTCCGCGACGACGAGCGCGCACTCATCTCGGCGATCGCCGACGGCATCGTACCTCGCACCGACACGCCGGGCGCGCTCGACGTGGGCGCAGTCGGATTCGTCGAGGTGATCGTCGCCGAGTGGATGACCGAGGCCGAGCTCGTGGAGTTCCGCGGCGGACTCGCGGCGATCGACCGACATGCGGTCGCCGCGCATGGCCGGAGCTGGCCCGCGCTCGACCACGCACAGCGCGAGGCGGAGTTCGCGTTCCTCGAGGACACCGCAGACGCCACACGAGAGGAACGCCGTGCGTACCGCCGCCTGCGCGGGCACGTGCTGCACGGCTACCTCACGAGTGAGCGGGTGCGCCGCGAGGTGCTCAGGGTGAACGTGACGCCGGGCGTGTACCGCGGCGATGTGCCGGTCGCGGCGCGCGGAGGTCGCGATGGCTGAGCTCCACGCACCGCAACAGTCGCAGCAGCGGCGTTACGACGCGATCGTCGTGGGCTCAGGGATCAGCGGCGGATGGGCAGCGAAGGAACTCACCGAGCGCGGACTGCGTACGCTCGTGCTCGAGGCCGGCGGCCCGATCGACCCAGCGACGGATTACGTGGAGCACCTGAAGCCGCACCAGGTGAAGTTCCGCGGCTACGGCGACCGCGCCAAGCTCATGCGCGAGCAGGCTGTGCAACGCGACTGCTACGCCTGCGATGAGTTCGGATCCAAGTTCTTCGTGAATGACGTCGACAATCCGTACACGACGCCCGACGATGCCCCATTCAAGTGGATCCGCGGCCGTCAGGTCGGAGGGCGTTCGCTCACGTGGGGCCGTCAGGTGTACCGCTGGAGCGACCTCGACTTCGAGGCGAACCTGAAGGACGGGCATGGCAACGACTGGCCGCTCCGCTACGCCGACCTCGCGCCCTGGTACTCGCACGTCGAGCGCTTCATCGGCGTGAGCGGTGCGCGTGAAGGGCTCGAGCAACTCCCCGACGGCGAGTTCCTCCCGCCCATGAACATGAGCGTCGTCGAGCGGCACACCCGCGAGAAGGTGATGCAGGCCTTCGGGGGCGAGCGCGTCTGGACGATCGGCCGCGCGGCGGTGCTCACGCAGGCGCACAACGGCCGAGCCGCCTGTCACTACTGTGGCCCCTGCGAGCGTGGCTGCATCACGCATTCGTACTTCTCGAGCAATGGCTCCACGCTCCCGGCCGCGCAGAACACCGGCCGACTCACCGTGCGCCCGTGGAGCGTGGTGGCAGAAGTCGTGCTCGATCCACGCACCGGCCGCGCGCGCGGCGTTCGCGTGATCGACGCGCGCACCAAGGTCGAGACCGTATTCGAGGCGCGCATCGTCTTTCTCTGCGCGTCAGCGTTCGAATCGACGCGCATCCTCATGAACTCCACGAGCAACGCGCATCCCAACGGGATGGGGAACGCGAGCGGCGCGCTCGGCAAGTACATCATGGACCATCATTTCCTCTGGGGCGCGGGCGGCACCATGCCGGGCTTCGAGGACTTCAAGTCCGAGGGCAATCGGCCCAACGGCATGTACGTCGCACGTTTCAGGAACACGAACCGGTCGGGCGCACACCCCGACTTCGTACGCGGCTACGGCATGCAGGGCGGCGCCGGCGGACGAGGGCGTTGGTCGGGCCCTGGGCACGGCACCGATTGGAAGAAACGGATGCTCACCGAGTTGGGCCCGTGGGGCATCGGCATCAACGGCTGGGGCGAGATGCTCCCCAACGAGAAGAACCACCTCGCGCTCGATCCCACGGTGAAGGATGCGTGGGGGATCCCTGCGTTGCGGATCACCGCGCGCTGGAGCGAGAACGAACGCAAGATGCAGGAGGACATGGTGCGCACCGCGACCGAGATGCTCGAAGCGGCGGGCGCGACCGGCATCTACCAGAACCGCTCGAACAATCCGCCTGGGCTCTGCATCCACGAGATGGGTGGCGCGCGCATGGGCCGCACCGCCGACGTCTCGGTGCTCGACGGCAACAACGCGCTCTGGGAGGTGCCGAACGTCCTCGTGACCGACGGCGCCTGCATGGCGAGCTCCGCCTGCCAGAACCCGAGCATCACCTACATGGCGATCACGGCCCGCGCCTCCGCGCTCGCCGTCGAGCGCCTCAAGCGAGGCGAACTGTGAGTACCTCACGTCGTGCACTGATCAAGACCGGGCTCGCAGCGGCCGGAGTGATGGCCGTGTCGGGTGCGCTGCCTCGCGCGTTGCCTGGCGCGCCTCTCCGGGCGCCGAGCCCCGATGAAGCGGCGCAACGCCTTGCCGAAGCACGCACGCCGTTCACGCCCGCCTACAAACAGAGCGTCGCACGCTGGTGCTTCTCCTCCATGCCGCTCGCGGACCTCTGTCGCGAATCCAAACGCATCGGGCTCGACGCGATCGACCTCCTGAGCGAGAACGAGTGGGATGTGCCCAAGGCGCACGGTCTCGCCTGCGCGATCGCCAATGGCCCGGGACCGATCCCTGACGGGTGGAACCGCCCCGACCTGCACGACAAGCTCGTCGCCGAGGGTGAGCGGCTGCTACCGCTCGTCGCCAAGTCGGGTATCCCACAGATGATCGTCTTCTCGGGCAACCGGCGCGGCATGAGCGACGGCGAGGGAATCGCCAATTGCGTCGCCGGACTCAAGCGGCTGGTGCCGACCGCCGAACGGCTCGGCGTGACGCTCGTGATGGAGATGCTCAACAGTCGAGTCGACCACCGCGACTATCATGCCGACCGTACCGAGTGGGCCGCGCAGGTCGCGCAAGGACTCGGCACCGCGCGCTTCAAGTTGCTCTACGATGTGTACCACATGCAGATCATGGAAGGCGATGTGGTGCGCACGATCGAGAAGTACGCCCCGGTGATCTCGCACTACCACACGGCCGGCGTGCCGGGCCGGCACGAGATCGACGACTCACAGGAGTTGAACTACGCGCGCATCGCGCGCGCGATCGCGGGCACAGGATTCACCGGGTACGTGGCGCACGAGTTCATCCCGACCTCGGCACCGCTCTCCAAGCTGGCCGAAGCACGCGCGGTGTTCGCGGGCTGATCAGGAGGCAACGTCCGTCGTCGCCAGCGGCACACGCACCGTGAAGCGCGTGCCGCGACCCACCTCGCTCCAGAGTGTGACACTCCCGCGCGCCTGAACCACCACGGCCTGCACGGTCGCAAGCCCGAGCCCCGTCCCCCGCCCTTCACCCTTCGTGGTGAAGAGCGGCTCGAAGATGCGCTGGCGTACCTCCTCGGGGATTCCCGTGCCCTGATCCTCCACCTCGAGGAATGCCTCGTTCGACTCGACCCACAGTCGTATGGAGAGGCGGCCCCCAGCGGGCATCGCGTCACGCGCATTGATGATCAGGTTGAGCAGCACCTGGTCGCCATCACCGGGCCGCAACAGCACCGGCACCGTGCGGCCCGGCAACTGAACCTCCAATCGCACCTTCGTCGGCATGACCTCGCGCAGTGACTCCGCGACCGAGGCGGTCAGTGCCGCCAAGTCCGTCGCCACGGGGAGCGCGTTCTGACCGCGGGTGAGGCCCAGCAGGCGCTTTGAGAGCGTCGCGCCGCGACGGATCGTCTCGTCCATCGCATCCAGCGCGGCGTGACCGTCACGTGTGATCGTCGGCTCGGCACGAATGAAGTCGACGTTGGGGAGCAGGACGGTGAGCAGGTTGTTGAAGTCGTGAGCCACCGAGCCCGCGTAGCGGCCGAGCGATTCGAATTGCCGCGAGAGTGCGAGATCGCGTTCGAGTCCCAGGCGGGCGGTGAGCGTGCGTTCGATCTCGCGATCGAGCAGTAGATACCGCCACTGCAGCACGAGGACGAAGGTGGCGGCGATCGCGACCGGGACCACGAGCGCACGCCGCCCATCGTCCGACGCGATGCCCAGCACCACGGGTGTGAAGACCGCGGCGGTCGCGACCAGTGGGACCAGGGCGCGCGCCGGCAGCAACATGCGGTCCGCCCGTTCTCGCTCGCGCACGTGGGGCAGTGTCTCGAAGTACCCTGCGATGCCGACCGCCGTGATGGTCAGCGCGAATACGATGTCGGACCAGCCCCCGCTCTGATAGGTCCCAGCGGCCGACGCATTCTCGATCAGCACGCCCGCCCATGTCGTCGCCGCAAAGGCGTACGCGAGCAGAACAGCCGCGCTGCGGCCCAACCGCGGCGAAGGATACGTCCACGCCGCGAGTGCGAGGAGCGCGCAGAACGCATCGGCGCTCGTGATCGCCGCGAACCACGCGAAGTCGACGCCGGTCTCTGAACCCGTGCTGATGAGCGGCCACCCGACGAAGTACCAGCCGATCGACATCGACGCGAGCCCGAGGAGTGCGATGTCGAGCCACGGCACCGCCGCCGCGTCGGTCGCGTTCGCACGGCTGGGGACCAGTCGGCTGAAACCCACGACCGAGAGGACGGTTGCGGTGACACCGAGGTAGGAGAAGTACGGGGACTTGAGCGGCAGCAGCTCGGAGCTCGTCAGGATCCAGACGCCCGTATTCAGCGTCCCGACGGCCTGCGACGCCGCGAGCGCGATGAAACCCTGCCAGCGCGGACCCCGAGTGGGGTCAGTGCGCGCCGCCATCCAAAGCAGGATCGCCGCCAGCGGATGGAACGGGAGGAAGGCGACGTCCGCGATCAGGGGACGTTGCGGCAGACTCCCGGGCAGCATGACGAGCAGTACGGCGTAGGCCGCCGTGTACGCGACAGCGACCGCCGCGTACCGACGGACCTTAACGCCGTCGACTTCACTCACGGCAGCGGCGCACAACCGCTCACCGTCGCGCACTTGGGATCGAGCGGCATCAACCCGAGCCGCGCGAGTTCCTTGTTCACCGCCGCGAGATCCGTCCGCCACACCTGCTGCAACCGCTCGGTATAGCCCTTGAGCTCACGCTCCAGGATGCCATAGATCTCCGGCATGTTCGTCGTCGGACGCCCGTCCCCGCGCTCGGCCATCGAGAGCAGGTTGGCCAACCGATTGTTGACGCGGATCGGGAAGTTGAGCGGGTCTTGGCCGCTCTGGTTCTTCACCTGATAGACGTCGTCCTCGACGTCTGAGGCGTTGGTCACGAGCGTCGCGCCGGCCGCGCGCAGTCGGCGATCATCCTTGCGCTTCTGCCGCTCTTCGAGCTGCGCCTTCACGCGCCGGATCTCGATCACCGCCATGTTCGCCTCCTCCGCCTTGTCGCGCACCATC
>JANOWT010000354.1:0-23374 GCA_031418115.1 Gemmatimonadota bacterium | reverse complement strand
TGAGCCCATCATCCACCAGAGCGCGCCGCGCACGGTCCCCTCGGGCGCCGTCGCGAGCGCGACCATGATCGCTGCCGTGCAGAATGCACCGACCACGACGCCGGCCATGAGCAGGATCCGCGGATCCGCTCGGCCGGTCGCTGCGCGCGCGACGAGCAGCACGAGCAGCACCGCGAGCATCGCGCCGCCGAAGGCCGCCAGCGGGACGACGCCGGGTCCGGTGAGTCCGAACACGACCGCGAGCACCGCGCCAACGGCCGCACCGCCTGACACGCCGAGCAGATATGGTTCGGCGAGCGGATTGCGCAACGTCGCTTGCAGCGCTGTTCCGCTCGCGGCGAGGCCCGCTCCGACGACGATCCCGAGTGTGACTCGCGGAAGTCGCAGGTCGTTCACGATCGCCAACGCGGCCGGATCACCGACGCCGATCAGTGCGCGCCAGACCTCAGAGGGTGAGAGCGGGACCGATCCGACCGCGAGGCCGAGCGTCACGGATACGATCAGTGCGAGCACCAGGATCCACCAGAGCAGACGCTGGGCCCGGCTCACGGCACACCCTCCGGGTAGAGCAGGCGGCGTAGATGTCGCGCGGCCTCTCCCATGCGCACGCCTGGGCGCCCGACGAGCGTCGTGTCGACCACGAGTACGCGGCCCTCACGCACGGCCCTCACCGCGGACCAGGCGGGATGCGCGCGCAACTTGGCCGCATTGCTCGGCCCGGCGAGGATGACATCGGGATCCCGTCGTGCGATCTCCTCGAGCGAGACCTGCGGTGACGCCGACGCGACATCACCGAATACGTTCTCGGCACCAGCGGCGACGAGCAGCTCCGTGAGATAGCTCTCGCTGCCGATCGTGAGCAGCGGCGCGTCCCACACATGCCAGTAGGCGCGCACGGCCCTGCGGGGCGCCGGCAGGGCGCGAACCGCAGCGATGCTCGCGAGCACGCTGTCGACGACGGCGGTGCCTGCACCAGGCACACCGAGCGCCGACGCGATCGGCGGTGTGATGCGTGCGAGGTCCGCGATGTGATCGGTGCGGAACGTGAGGGTGCGCACGCCAGCGCGCGCGAGCTGCGCGACGGCGGTGCGATTGGACTCGCTGGCGTAGAGGATCACGAGATCGGGGCGCTGACCGAGTACCGCTTCGACGTTGGGCGTCATGCCGTTGCCGACGTCAGGGACGAGACGCGCCGACTGAGGATAGAGATCCCAGTGCGTCCGGCCGACGAGGCGGTCTCCCGCCCCGAGCGCGAAGATCAGCTCGGTGGTCACCGGGTTGAGCGATACGACGCGCTGCGCGGGCGAGTCGAACACGAGCGAGCCCCCGAAGTCGTCGACAGCCGCGGCCGTCGCGACCGAAGTGTCAGGCGCCTTCGTACCGTCGCAGCCGGTGAGCAGAAGCCCGGCGGCGAAGACGACGAATGAACGACGTTGGGACGGAAACACAAAAGGCTCCTTCTGCGATACGAAGGAGCCTCGATGCACGCGGCGCGATTCGTCCGAACGGACAAGAACGCGTCGACGCCACCGACCCTCCCCCGAGGGTCCGGATATGTGGCGCGAACGTGGGTCGTCTCCTGGCTCCGGGCCGTCTCGCTCGCCTTCCCAGACCTCTCGGTCCAGTGGCGGTGTTGAGCGGACGTTCGACTACTTGCCCGATACAGTGGCGGGGCCGCGCCGGCATGTCACCGGCTTCCGTGTCCCGCGTTCGCCTTCAGTTGTGAGCGAAGCCTACGCCAGACCGTCGCGCTTGGCAAGCGCAGCAGAGAGTCGGCCCTTCAGGCGTGCGCGTTCCAAGTAGTGCTCTGCCTTCTGCTGTTCGGTCGGTGCGGCCACGCGCTCGTGCGCTGCATCGAGTGCGGCGATCGCGAGTGCGAGTGCTTCCGGATCGTCCACGCGGCCGCGCGTGAATCCGCCTGGTCCGCCGCGCATGACGAACATGCCGAGGCCGAGGAGCATTGCGGCGCCAACGGCGGTGACGATCAGCATGAGCCGTAGTTGCCGCGACGATGCGGCCGGTGGCACAGTGACACTGAACGTCTGAGCGGCCGCGACGTCCTGAGCCAGGAACCGACGGAACGCCCGTCCTTCGATCTGCACGGGGTCGACGGCGACGAGCCCGGCCCCTGTGACCTGTGCGTTGGCGTCCTCGACGAGGACTTCGAGCACGGTCGTCGGTGACTCGACCAAGAGCTCGATCGGGTCCGTCGCGGCAGGAAGCTCGTACGAGAACGTGACCTGCTTGAGCCCAGGCGAGAGAGGTGCGTTGAGACGGATGCGGCCGTCGAGCGCGGACATCGCGTCGCTCGACACGTCGCCTTGCCCTGGAGCGATCTCGGTGACGCCTGCCGGCAGGGCGGCATCGAACGTGATCCCTTGTCGGCCGCGGGCGATGCGTGTCACCGAGCTGTCGTTGCTGAGCTCGTACGCCTCCACCAGCGTGCGCGAACGACCGGTCGCCGAATCGGGCGCCGTGACGATGACGTGTCGCCCACGCACGCTGATCGGGATCGGCGCACTCGTCGTGTCGAACACGAGAAGGTCGGCCAGTCCCCCACGCACCACCCGCTCGCGCACGGGCGGTGTGAAATACGAGACGCCGCCGCGACTGGTCGAGACGAAGTAGACGGCTTGGGAGTCGCCGGTGGCGCGATACTGGAATCGGTAGCGGCCGTTCGCGGCCGTACGCATGGAATCGAGCGGACCCGAGGTATCGGGACCGACGCGATGCAACACCGCCCACGCGCCCGCCACTGGCAGGCCGTCGGTGGTCGGACCCGGGAGCGTGACGCGTCCCTCGATGCTCCGTCCGGTCTCCTGCGCGCCGGCGAGGCCGGCGACTGCGGCGAGTCCGCCCATGGCGATGAGACACCGGACGTGCGCGAGGTACACCGACATCAGCGGACTCCGTTCAGAGCGAGAATCGGCCGAAGTCCTCAGGCCGCAGTTGCGCGAGGTGGCGCTTGAGTTCATCGGCCGAGAGTTGATCACCCTCGCCACCGGCAGCGCGCTCCTCGCCGGCGTCGGAGTTGTCGCTGTCGTTCGCGAAGAGCGTGTCGGCGACGAAGATCGGCGCACCGAGGCGTAACGCGAGCGCGATCGCGTCGGAGGGGCGCGCGTCGATCACCACCGGCTGCCCGCCCTTGTTGAAGTGCATCTCGGCGAAGAACGTGCCCTCGAGCACGCGCGTCACCTGCACGCGACGCAGCAGTCCACCCAGTCCGTTGATGATCGACTGCGCGAGATCGTGCGTCATGGGGCGCTCACGCTTGACCTGGTTCAGATGCGCTGCGATCGCCTCGGCCTCCGGGCGCCCGATCCAGATCGGCAGCGCCCGTTCCCCACCCTTCTCCTCCAGCACGACCACGAACGCCTGCGAAGAGGCATCGAGCCCGAGTCGCGAGACCACCACCTCGACCACGACGCCTCCTCGGCGATCAGGCGCCGCGCACGGCGCGCTTGAGCTCGGCGACCTTGTCGGTGCGCTCCCAGCTGAAGAGCGAGACCTTCTTGCCGAGCCGCACGATCTTCTCCGGCGTGCGACCGAAGTGCCCGTAGGCGGCGGTCGGCCCGTAGATCGGTTTGCGCAGGTCGAGCGCGTCGATGATGCCCTTGGGCGTCAGGTCGAAGGTCGCCGCGACGGCCTGCATGATCTTGCGCTCGTCCACCGTGTTGGTCCCGAAGGTGTCGACCATCACCGAGACGGGCTTGGCGACGCCGATCGCATAGGCGAGTTGGACCTCGCACTTGGTCGCGAGCTTGGCGGCCACGATGTTCTTCGCGACCCAACGCGCGGCGTAGGCGGCCGAGCGATCGACCTTGGACGGGTCCTTCCCGGAGAAGGCGCCGCCGCCGTGCCGACCGTAGCCGCCGTAGGTGTCGACGATGATCTTGCGGCCGGTGAGGCCGGCATCGCCCTGCGGACCACCGACGACGAAACGGCCGGTGGGGTTGATGTGCAGCTTCATCTTCTTGGCGCGCAGCTCGGGCGGGATCACCGCTTCGATGATGTCGCGCTTCACCGCTTCGTGGATCGCCTTGTTCTTGACCGAGTCGGCATGCTGCGTGGAGATCACGACCGTGTCGACTTCGACCGGGCGTCCCTCCTCGTAGACCACCGACACCTGCGACTTGCCGTCGGGGCGCAACCACGGGAGCGTGCCGTCCTTGCGGCGATCGGCTAACGCGTGCGTCAGCTTGTGCGCCAGCATGATCGGGAGCGGCATGAGCTCGTCCGTCTCGTCGCAGGCGAAGCCGAACATCATCCCCTGGTCACCGGCGCCGCCGGTGTCGACGCCCTGCCCGATGTCGCGCGACTGCTGGCCGAGCGCGTTGAGCACGGCGCAGGAGTCAGAGTCGAAGCCGATGCCGGCCTCGGTGTAGCCGATGCCCTTGATCGTCTCACGCACGATCCCGCGGAGGTCGACCCAGGCGGCGGTGGTCACCTCGCCGAAGATCGTCGCGAGGCCCGTGGTCACCATCGTCTCGCAGGCGACGCGCGAGTGCGCGTCCTGCGCGAGCAGCGCATCGAGCACGGCATCGGAGATCTGATCCGCGACCTTGTCCGGGTGGCCTTCGGTGACCGACTCGGACGTGAACAGATGGCGATGAAGCACGGGAGGGTGGGCTGGAGTGATCCGGGAAAACAGGAAGGCCGGCGCGACGCGCCGGCCTTCGGTCAATTCGCTGCGTGAAGGATAACGCCCCTATGCAAGACCGAGCAACCCGTCGAGGAGTTCCTCGCCCAGCTCGCCGACGAGTCCGTCGCGCAGGGCCTGCTCCGCCTCGCGGGGCGTCGCGGCCGCAAGCGCCGCTAAGGCTGCGGCGGCAGACGCCGCCGTACTCACGCCACGCACGAGCCGCTTGAGTGCGGGGATCCCGCTGGCGCTCACGCTCAGGGTGCGAATGCCGAGCCCCAGCAGCGCGTAGGCCATGAGCGGCTGCGACGCCATCTCGCCGCAGACGCTGATCTCGAGCTTCGCGGTGCGCGCGACCTCCACCGTGCGGGCGATCAGGCGCAGGACGGCCGGGTGCAGCGGTGTGTAGCGCGTCACGAGCGATGCGTTGCCGCGATCGACCGCGAGCGTGTACTGGACGAGATCGTTGGTGCCGATGGAGAAGAACGAGACATCGTTCACGAAACTGTCGGCGCTCATCGCGGCCGCCGGCGTCTCCACCATGACACCCAGCGGCACGTCTGCGCGATGAGGAACGCCGCGCCGCGCGAGTTCGGCCGCCGATTCCTGCAGCAGGTACCGCGCCTGCCGGACCTCCTCCACCGAGTTGACCAGCGGAAGCATGATCCGCACATCACCATGCACGGCCGATCGGAGCAGCGCCCGCAGCTGCACCTTGAACAGCTCGGGTTCATCGAGGCACATGCGAATGGCGCGCCAGCCGAGGAACGGATTGGGCTCGTGCGGAAAACCGCCGATCGGCAGCTTGTCGCCGCCCACGTCGTAGGTGCGGATCACGACCGGATGGCCCTCGAACGCCCTGATCACCTTCACATAGGCCTCGTACTGCTCCTCCTCGCTCGGCATCGCCGTCCGCCCCACGACGAGGAACTCGGTGCGCATCAGTCCCACGCCCTCGGCGCCACTCTCGGCGGCGCGCACCGCCTCGTCGGGGAGATCGACGTTCGCGCGCAGCGTGACACGCGCGCCATCGGTCATGATCGCTTCGGCGTCGACGAGCGTCGCGAGCTCGGCCTGCGCTGCTGCCTCGCGGCGCGCGCGGTCGGCGAACTGTGCCAAGACAGCGGTCGTCGGCCGAGGGATGAGCGTGCCGTTCGTGCCGTCGAGGATCACCGAGTCACCGGTCTGCAACTTGCTCGTGGCGTCGATCAGACCGACCACGGCGGGAAGGCCGAGTGAGCGGGCGAGGATCGCGACATGCGAGGTACGCGTCCCGGCGTCGGTCGCGATGCCAGCGATCGCGCGACGGTCGAGCTGGATCGTGAGGCTCGGCGTGAGGTCGTGCGTCACGAGGATCGCGTTCGACCCGGGCGCGAGTCCCACCGGATCGTGGTCGGGCAGGTTGAGCAACAGCGAGAGCAGGCGAATGTGCACGTCGACCAAGTCGCCGACGCGCTCGCGCATCATCGGGTTGGTCGAGCGTCCGAAGTGCTCGCGCCACTCGAGCATAACGAGGTCGAACGCCTTCTCGGCGGACAGGTTCTGCCGAACGAGTGTCTCCACGCGCCCTCGCAACTCACCGTCCTGAAGGATCGCGACCTGCACGTCGAAGATCGCCGCCTCGGCGGCGCCGGCCTTCTCCTCGGCGCGCTCCTTGACGACGCGCAGGCGGTCGACCGCGGCCTCGACCGCGTCGCGCAGTCGCTGGATCTCTGCGTCGACCTCGCTCGGGTCGATCACACGCGCGCGGACCTCCGGCACCTCCCAGCGCAGCAGGTGCGCCGGGCCGACGACGATGCCCGGTGACGCGGAGACGCCGATCAGCGTGGCGGGCACGCGTCTACCGTTCCCCGAACTTGCCGGCGATCAGCGACGAGAGCGCGTCGAGCGCGCCGTCGGCGTCATCGCCACTCGCGTTGATGCGCACGGTCGCGCCGCATTCAGCCGCGAGCATCATGACACCCATGATGCTCTTGGCGTTCACTTCGAGATCATCGCGGGCGATCGTGATGTCGGCGCGGAACCGCCCCGCGACCTTCACGATCTCGGCGGCCGGACGGGCGTGGATCCCGTTGGCATTGATCACCTGCACGGCACGTTCGGGCATCAGCGCACCATTGCGTAGAGGACGAAGGCGGCCAGCGCAAAGGTGGCGACGCGCCACCCCTCCAACCGGCCGTGCAACAGGGTCACGATCACCGCCCCTGCCGCTACCGCGGCAAGGACCCCACCCAGCACCACCCGACCCGCCCCGATGATCCCTTGAGCGGCCACGGGTAATGCGATGCCCGCGACCAGCGCGGTCGCCCGAGCCACATGCGCCGGTCCCTGCCGCAGGACCGGATTGGCGAGCGCCGAGGCCACACCGAGCCCTCTCGTCCAACCCGCATGGAGGCCCCAGACGCGAAGCCCCAGATGCAGCACGTTGTAAGTTCCAAGAAAGACGAGTATGACGCCAGCCGGGGACATTCCCAATCCGAAGGCGAGGAGCGCGACCGCCGAGGAGAATGGGACCCAGCCCGCCCACACGAGCCGATCACCGACGGAGCCGAGCGGCCCTGGTGCGGCCACGCGGAAGCGCTCGATCTGTGCCTCGGATACGCCGTCCAGCTCGGCGCGCGCGAGCGCCCCGACCGCGACCGACGCGAGATACGGGTGCGCATTGAAATATCCGCTATGCCGCGCCATCGCTTTGCGGAACGGTTCCCCGGTGCGCCCGCCTGGTAGCCGTCTGAGCGCGGGCTCGAGGGCGAACGCGATGCCGTTGCCGACCATGGTTTCGTAGTTCCAGACGCCTTGGATGGCGAAGAGCCGCAGGAGCATCGCCGCGCGCACGCGCATCGGCAGCACCGGAGCGGGACCGGGAGCGGTCATCGCATCACCGCCGCGATCGCGAAACCCATAGCAAGGCCACCGAGGAGAAACCAGCGCGCGCCGACCGTGGTGTGCACGACCTTCCAGACCGCAGCAAGCCCAACGGCCGAGGCGATCGAGACGACGACCGCGCGCGAGACGACGGGCGACATGCGGAGCGTGGCCGTGACGGCCTCATGCAGCGGGACGAACACGATCAGGGCAAGGAGCGTGAGCAGTCCGCCGCGCAGCAGGTCGCTGGTCATCCCGACGAGTTGCAGCGCCACGACGGCGCTCCCTGACCCGCGCGTGATCCTCGCCTGCTGCCTGCGCGCCCAGAGCGCGTTCGCGCGGCGCAGCAGCACCATCGAAGACCCACCGATGCTGGCGGTCAGGAGCGCGGCGAGTGCGGCGACGGTCATTGCACCGGCGGTGCCGTTGGCCGTCTGGGCGAAGAGCACGCCCCCGACCACCGACGCCGAGCCCCACTCGGGATACCGCGAGGCGCCGAACGGCATCGACTCGAGCGCGAAGAACTCGAGTGCGACACCCATCACGAGCCCACGGCTCGGTTGGCCGATGAGCGCCCCTGCGAGCGTGGACGCGACGATCGGGCGCGAGATCATGGCCTGCGGAAAGCTCACGACGTCGAGGCCGAGCACAGCACCCAGCACCGCGAGCGGCATGAGCATCATGAGGTCGGTGGCTGTCATGTCGGTCCCTCTCCGCGCAACATGACCTCGAGCGGTGTCGCCGCCGCCTGGGGCACGTCCTGCGCCACCACGGTCACTCCGCGCGCGGCGAGCTCCAGCAGTCGCGCTTCCTCGTCGGCGGTGAGGAACACGTATCGGGACCGGGGAACACGCCCAGCTTTGTGATGCACTCCACCGACTGTGACGGTGCGGATATCCGGCGCCGCGGCCACGAGACGCGCCATCGTGTCGATGTCGCCGGTGAGCAGCATCCCCACGCGCGCGTCGGCGCGATACTCGGGCAGTCGCAACGCCGCGCTCTCGACCGAGTCGAACACGATCTCCATCTCCGGCGGCACACCCATGCGGTAGAGCTCCTTCTCCCACTCCGACCGTGCGACCTCGTCGTCGACGAGCACGAGAAAGCCGAGCGCACAGGGCTGGCCCCAGCCGACCACGACCTGCCCATGCACCAGGCGGTCGTCGATGCGGAAGATCTCAAGCGTCACGCTTGGCCTCGATCACCATGAGCGCGGCGCGTCCCTGCTCCGCCGCCTTGATGACGTCGCCGCCACACGCATACGACAGGATGGTCGGGAGCGCGGCCCCGGTCACGAGAACGAGGTCGGGCTGGTCGCGCTGGATCCGGCGCGCCGCGATCGTGCAGCTCCCCGCAGGGAGGTCGGTGAATATGAGCGTCGCGCCGTGCGTTGCGATCGCTTCTCGCAACAGCGACTCGATCGCCCCGGACTCGAGCCCCGCGTTGCTCAGCGCGACGAAACGATCGGCGCGCCCGGCGATCTGTTCCACGGCGGAGACGATCCCCGCCGCGAACGTGCCGTGTCCGGCGACGATGGCTCGCCGCCCCTCACTCGTCATCGTCGAGCAGGTAGCGTTGCACGTCGGCCTTGTCGAGCAGGTGACCCTTGAGTCGCTCGTTGAAGACCTGCGCGGGGTCCTGGCCGCTGAATCGCATCAGGTGGTTCATCGCGATCACCTCCGCGATCACCGTGATGTTCTTGCCGGGATTGAGCGGTACCGTGATCCGCGGGATCTCGACACCGAGGATCGAGGTGGTGTCGGTCTCGAGTCCGGTGCGCTCGACCGTCATCCCCTCCTTCCATTCCTGCAGCACGACCACGACCTCGACCCGCTTCTGCTGCCGCACGGAGCGGACACCGAAGATCGAGCGGACGTCGATGAGCCCGACACCGCGGATCTCCATATAGTGCCGTTGCAGCGGATGCCCCGTCCCGATCAGGACGTCCGGCCCCTTGCGACGGGTGATGACGAGGTCGTCGGCGACGAGGCGGTGTCCGCGCTCCACGAGGTCGAGCACGCACTCCGACTTGCCGATGCCACTCGCACCGGTGAAGAGGAGCCCTACGCCGTAGACGTCGGCCAGCGACCCGTGCAACGAGGTCGACGGCGCGAACGCGTCGGCGAGGAAGGGCGTGATCCTATTGTAGAACTCCTGCGTCTTGAGCTTCGACCGCAGGATCGTCACGCCGGCCTGAAGTGCCGCCTCCTCCATCCCCTCCGGCAGGTCGAGCCCCTTCGTGACCATCACGCAGGGGATCTCGTAGCCGAGGAAGGTCGTGAGGATCCGTTTGCGCTCCGACGCGTCGAGCGAGCGGAGATAACTCACCTCGGTCTCGCCCAGCACCTGGATACGCTGCGGGACGAAGCGTCCGATGTAGCCCGCGAGCACGAGGCCCGGTCCGGAGGCATCGGGTGCGGGAATCTCGCGCGCGAACCCATCCCTGCTCCCGAGGACCTCGAGTTGGAGCAGATCCTTGGTGCGTTCGTGGAATGTCCCGACGGTCAGCGGTGCCATGGGCGGGTCAGTCCCGGGCGCGGGCGAGCTGATGAGCGCGTCCCTTGGGCTTCACCTGGTCTTCTTTCGCGACCTGCGCTCTCAGGCGCGCGAGCGCCAGCGTGAGCGCGGGACCGAAGTAACGGCCCTCGGCACTCCCGACGATGTCATGGTGCATCGGCGCTTTGAAGGTGAGCGAAACGCGGCGCAGCGCACCGTCCTGCTCGAACCGGATGATCGCCTCGACGACGCGCGGAATGCGCGCGGCCGCCTTGAGGACATCGCGCTCCGCGCGGGTGCGCATCGTCTCGGACACGTCGGCGTGATGTGCATGGAAATGGATCTCCACAGCCTACACTCCTGGGTTCATCACGCGAAGTAGATGCGCTTCGGTCTCATGGGCGCATCGTTCCCACGTGAAGGTCTCGGCGAACGCACGGGCGCGTACGCCCATCTGCTCCACCAACTCCGGGGAGGCGGCCAGTCGATCCATCGCGGCCGCAAGCGCCGCGACGTCGCCATGACGCGCCAAGAACCCGGTCTCTCCGTTCCGCACCGATTCGCGGATGCCCGGTGAGTCGGACGCGACCACCGGCGTGCCGCACGCTTCGGCCTCGACGTTGGTGAGTCCCCATCCTTCCTTAGGAGAGGCCAGCGCCACCGCCCAGGACCGGCGCAGCAGATCGAGCTTCTCCGTCTCGCTCACGAAGCCAAGGAAACGCACGCGCTTGCCAAGGTCAAGCGAACGGACGAGTTCTTCGAGCCGCGGCCGATAGTCCCCCGCCCCCGCGATCTCGAGCACAGCATCACGGCGTTCCATGCGCGCGAAGGCACGGATCACGAGGTCCACGCCCTTGTACTTCTTGAGCCGGCCGAGGTACGAGAAGGTCGGTATGTCGGAGCGCGAGGCCGGGTCGGGTGTGTAATAATCGAAGGACACGCCGGGGTGGATCACGACCACCTGATCACGACGCAGGCCGCGCGCGACGAGGTCGTCCGCGGTACTCTCGCTGATGGCCTGGAATGGCACGTCGCGATAGACCCAGGGAATGGCGCGCTCGGCGAGCCAGACGGCGGCCGCGAGGACCGGGTTCAGTTCCTGGAACGCCGCCGCACCGAACAAATGAGGCACCACCGCGACGACCTGCCGTGCTCCCCAGCGCGGCGTGTACAGCGGGATCTTGTTGATGTCCTCGTAGAGCACATCGAAGTCGCGCGCCTTGAGGTGTCGCTCCCAATAGGCGCGGGCGTGCAGCGCGAACGTCTGCCGAGTGCCCACGCGATGGATCTCGACCCCGTGGCGCGTCGCACGCGGCGGGCAGCCCGGCCATCCGCCGCAGAGCAGGACGACCTCGTGGCCCACGGCGGCGAGCCGTTCGAGGATCTCGTGCAGATGCGTCTCGGCGCCTCCACCCAGTGGATTCTCGAGGTCCTGCCAGTTGACGGCGCAGAGCTTCAAGTCAGCCGGCCCATGCGGCGTGCCAATGCGTCGATCACCCCATTCACGAATCGCGCACTCGGCGCGCTCCCGAATCGTTCTGCGAGCCGAACGCACTCCTGAATGACCACGCGCGGCGGCGTGCCGCCCTGCATGAGCTCCGCCGCGGCGAGGCGCAGCACCGATCGCTCGATATGACCCAGCCGATCGAGTCGCCAGTTGGTGGTCACTTCGCTCAGCTCGGCGTCGATCTCGGTGCGTTCGGCGGCGACCAGCTGGACGAGCGCGTGCGCGAACGCGCGCTCGTCGGCCTGAATGGCGAGGTCGTCCCAGACCATCGCCGCGACGCGCGGGAGGTCGGGCGGAGTGCCGCGTACATCCCAGGCGTAGAGCGCCTGCAGCGCGCGGGACCTGCCCCGAGTCTCAACGCGCGCCGGCATCGTCGTCCTCCCCATGCGCGAGGTCCAGGCGAGAGAACAGGTCGGCCATCTCGAGTGCCGCCATGGCGGAGTCCCATCCCTTGTTGCCATGTGCGCCGCCAGCACGTTCCTCGGCCTGCGCCATGTCGTCGCAGGTGAGGAGCCCGAAGCCGATCGGCACACCGAACTCGCCCTGCAGCAATGCGAGTCCGCGAGAGGCTTCACCAGCGACGTACTCGAAATGCGGTGTGCCACCGCGGATCACCGCGCCGAGTGCGACGCAAGCATCGTAGCGGTCGGTCTGAAGCGCCTTGGCCACCGCGAGCGGCAGTTCCCATGCGCCCGGGACCCACAGGATGTCGACGTCGTCGAATGCCACGCCATGACGTACACAGGCGTCCATCGCGCCCTCGACGAGCTTCTCGGTGATCGTCGAGTTGAATCGCGCGGCGACGATGACCACACGGCGTCCGGCGCCGGACGGTTCTCCGATGAACTCAGGCATCAGATCGCCCGGAGGTGACCGAGCTTGGTGCGCTTGGTCTCGAGGTAGTCAGCGTTCTCGACGGTCGACGGGGAGATGATCGACACGCGCTCGCCGAGCTTGATGCCGTACCCTTCGAGCCCGACGAGCTTCTTGGGATTGTTCGTGATCGGGCGGATCGACCGGAGGCCGAGGTCGAGGAGGATCTGCGCGCCGATGCCGTAGTTGCGCAGGTCCGGTGCGAAGCCGAGTCGTTCGTTCGCTTCGACCGTGTCGGCGCCGGCGTCCTGCAGCGCGTAGGCCTTGAGCTTGTTGAGCAGCCCGATGCCCCGCCCTTCCTGGTCGAGATAGACGATCACGCCCTTGCCCGCCGCGACCACGAGGCGCATGGCCTCGTGCAACTGCCATTGGCAATCGCAACGCAACGAGTGGAAGGTGTCGCCGGTGAGGCACTTGGAGTGCATCCGCACGAGCACGTCGTCGGCGTTGGCCACATCGCCATGGACGAGCGCGACATGCTCGCGATCGTCCACGTCATTGCGGTAGCCGATCAGGCGGAACACTCCGAACTCGGTCGGGAGTCGCACATCGGCCTCGCGATGCACCAGCCGCTCGTTCTGCAGGCGGTACGCGACGAGTTGCGCGACCGTGATGAACGTCAACTCGTGAGTGCGCGAGAACTCCTCGAGCTCCGGCCGGCGCGCTGAACTGCCGTCGCCGGTGAGGATCTCGCAGATCACTCCGGCCGGTTGCAGCCCGGCGAGACGCATGAGGTCGACCGCGGCTTCGGTGTGCCCGACACGTTGGAGCACGCCGCCCTCGCGTGCGCGCAACGGGTGCACATGCCCGGGGCGACGGAGGTCGCTCGGGTGCGTGTCGGCGTGCGCCATGAGACGGATCGTCGTCGCCTGATCGGACGCGCTGATGCCGGTGGACACACCATGCTTTGGCGAGCCGTCGACCGTGACCGTGTAGGCCGTGCGGAGCGCGTCGGTGTTCTCCGCCCCCATCATCGCGAGGCCCAACTGCTGCACGCGCTCCGGCGAGAGGGCGACGCAGATCATCCCCTTCGCCTCCATGAGGAAGTTCACCATCTGCGGCGTGATGAACTCTGCGGCGCCGATGAGATCGCCTTCGTTCTCGCGATCCTCGTCGTCGGCGACGACGATGAACTTCCCGTGGCGCAGGTCTTCGAGGGCCTGCTCGATCGTTCCGAACATGGTCAATGGGTCAGGAGAGGCGCCGAGAGGCGCTTGAGATGTTTGGCGAGGATGTCCGCCTCGAGCTGCACGCGATCGCCGGCTCGGAGCGTCCCGAGCGTGGTGTGCCTGAGCGTGTGCTCGATGATGGACAATTGCAGAACGCCGGGACGCGGGAGCGCGTTCACGGTGAGACTCACACCGTCGACGGCGATACTGCCGAGCGGTACGAGGAGTTCGTCGATCGTCGGCGTGACGTCGATGTCGATGAGCCAGGCGTCGCCGCGGCGCTCGACCTGCGTCACCGTGCCCACGCCGTCGACGTGGCCCTGGACGATGTGTCCGCCGAGGCGGTCGCCCACGGCCAGCGCTCGTTCGAGATTGAGCTTGGTGCCGACCGTCCACGCACCGACCGTGGTACGGTCGAGCGTGGTCACCACCGCGGCGACGCGGAACCAGCCCGCGCCGTGCTCGCGTACCGTGAGGCAGGCGCCGTTGCAGGCGATGCTCTCGCCCGTCACGACCTGCTCATATGGCGCCGCCACGACGAGTTCGCGCCCGGCGTCCGTGGTGGACACCTCGCGGATCTCTCCAACAGCGGTGATCAATCCCGTGAACATGCGTCGGCGGACGGAGTTGGAATCAGCGGCCGGCGGGAGCGTAGGTGGTCATGAGGTCGTCGCCGAACTCGCGACGTTCAATGACGCGCCACTGTTCTGGCGCTCCCATCCCCGGCGACACCACCCCGAACGCGGGGAGTGCCCCGGCCCCAAGAAGGACCGGCGCCTGAAAGATAATCAGTCGGTCGACGAATCCGCCTCCGAGCAGGGCCCCGGCGAGGGTTGCGCCGCCCTCGACGAGCAGATGCCGGACGCCGGCCTCCCTTATCGCTCGGAGTTGTGCAGGGAGCCCGCCCGCGTCGAGGCGCTTCACTCCGGCCTTCGCGAGCGCGGCCGCTGACTCTGGAGGCGTGGCGTCGCCGACGATCCAGGTCGAGACCTTCTTGGCCGTGCGGACGAGCTGACTCGCGATCGGGAGGCGCCCCCGGGGGTCGAACACGATGCGAGCGGGAGCGACACGCGGCCGGCGGCCATAGCGCACGGTGAGCGCGGGATCGTCGGAGAGCGCGGTGCCGATCCCCACCGCGACTGCGTCCACTCCGGCTCGGATCCGGTGCACGTATTTGCGAGCCGCGTCGCCGGTGAGCCAGCGCTGCGTCCGGTCGCCGCGGGCCAACGCCCCGTCGAGCGATACCGCGAGTTTGAGAGTGACGAACGGTCGCGCGGCGTTCCGAAATGAGAAGAAGAACGGCGCATTGAGTTCCTCCCCCGCCTCGCGCTCGACGCCTTCCGTGACCGCGATGCCCGCTGCCCGGAGCTTTGCGATTCCACCCATCGCGACCGGATCGGAGTCGGCCGCCGCGACGATCACACGACGCACACCGGCGGCGATCAGCGCGTCCGTGCAGGGCGGCGTCTTGCCCTGATGCGCACAGGGCTCGAGCGTCACATAGACATCCGCACCGCGCGCGAGCTCGCCGGCGGCGGCGAGCGCTGCGACTTCGGCATGCGGTCCACCGAACTCGGCGTGCCATCCTTCACCGACGACCGCACCATCACGAACGACGACGGCGCCGACCATGGGGTTCGGCGCCGTCCGGCCCCAACCGCGCCGCGCGAGCAACAGCGCGCGACGCATCCGGGCCCCGTCCTGGCGGCCCGGTGCTGGAGCGAGGTCCTTCACTGCGTCGGTCAGAAGTTGATGCGGATACCGACCGAGCCGTACAGGCGCGACTTGTCGGCCGCCTCGGCGAAGGTGTTGTAGACCGAGACATCGCCGCCGCTCACCTGACCCACTTCGGCAACGACCTTGGCGATGAAGAGGTTGAAGCCGAGCGAGCCGTACATCGTCGTGCGCTTCATCTCCTGCTCGACGCCGGTCGACAGGTTCGCGGCCGCAGGCGACGTGATCTGGATGTTGACGTCAGCGGCTGAGTTGTACGTGTCCTGGCCGTAGCCGGCACCCAACTGGAAGAGAAGCAGATTCTTCTGCGCGGCGAGGCGCCACGACTTGGTCTTGACCGAGAACTTGTTGATCGCGAAGTCGGCGTTGCCGGCCGACGCGGCGAGGCTCACGACGGGAAGATCACGCACGAGGTAGGAGAACGAGATGCCGGGGACGATCAGCGACTGCTCGAGGAGCCCGACGCGGGCACCGAGCCCGATCTTGAGCGCGCCGTCCTCAGGCGTGATCGAGACCTCGTCGGTCGCGACCTCGGGCAGATAGGTGGCGCTGCCGATCAGGTCGACGCCACCGATGCGAGTGACGCCGAGTGGGAAGCCCTTGTAGATGCCGAGCGCGAAGTCGACTGCCGGCAGACCAAGCAGCTGCTCCTTGGTGCCGATGTTGGTCGACGCACGGCCGAGCGGGCTGACGTTGATGCTGGCGAGGTCGGGCACATCACCGCGGATCGCGTTGCCACGCAGTGCGATCGCGAAGTGGCCGAGTCCGCCGAGCGTGGTCCCGATGCCGAGCGTGTGCGACCCGCCGACGAGCGAGGTGCCCAGCTGCGGCATCATGTAGTTGAACAGGTCGGTCGCCTTCTCGCACGCGTCCTGCGTCGCGGTGCTGACACCGGCGCAGTTGGGATTCTGGGCGGCGAGGGGCGCAGCGAAAGCGGCGAGGGCGAACGTGGTACCGAGGATTCGACGCATGTTGGGCGAACTCCGTGTCAAACGAGGTGAACCCGCCCCGATCCAGGACGGGTGTGGCCGATGGTCCATGAATCGACTCCGGCACGACCTGCAAGGTCACGGATGGCTGCCGCCCCAACTGTGTCGGTGATCACAATCATCCCGACTCCCATGTTGAAGGCGCGGTACATCTCCGAACGGTCGACCCTGCCGGCTTCCTCAAGTACACGGAAGTGCGACGGAATGTCCCACGCCTTGGTCTCGACCACGGCGTCGAGATGCGGCGGGAGGGCGCGATCGAGATTCCCCGGGATACCGCCGCCGGTGATGTGCGCCATCGCGTGGATCCTGCCCAGCACCGGCCCGAGGATGCTCAAGTACGAGCGATGCACCGCGAGCATCACATCGGCGACCGACTTGCCCCCCGATTCCGGGAAGACATCGTGCACGCCGAGCTTCAGCCGCTCCGTCACGATGTGACGGGCGAGCGAGTATCCGTTGGTGTGCAGGCCCGTGGACGCGAGGCCGACGAGCACGTCGCCCTCCTTCACACCGACGCTCGTGATGACCTCGTCCTCCTCCACACAGCCTACGACGAAGCCGGCAAGATCGTAGTCGGGCGGCGTGTACACGCCCGGCATCTCCGCGGTCTCGCCGCCGATCAGCGACGCGCCGTTCTCACGACAGCCTGCCGATACACCAGCCACCACGCCCTCGACGACCGATGGGATCAGTTTGCCGAATGCGACGTAATCGAGGAAGAAGAGCGGCTTCGCACCCTGGACCAGGATGTCGTTGACGCAGTGATTCACGAGACAATGTCCGATCGTGTCGTGTCGGTCGGCTTCGATCGCGATCTTGATCTTGGTGCCGACGCCGTCCGCACTCGAGACGAGGAGTGGCTTCTTGAGCGCCTCGGGCAGGCGGAACATGCCACCGAACCCACCGAACGCCCCGCGCGCACCGGCGGTGAAGGTCGACTCCACGAGCCGCTTGATGCGATGCTTGGAGTCCTCCGCCGCGTCGATGTCGACGCCGGCGCTCGCGTAGGTCAGCTTCGCGTCGGTCCGTTGCGCGTCGGTCACGCGTTGAGGGCCTTGTCGAATGAGACGAGCTGGTGGATCTCCCCGACTCGGCGCTCGATGTCGTCGCGCGTGATCTCCATGAGGCGGGTGATCGAGAACCCTTCGACGACGAACGAGCCCATCGCCGAGCCGACGATCACGGCGCGACGCAGGTTGGCGGTCGTGAGGTCGTTGGTGCGGGCGAGCCAGCCCATGAAACCGCCAGCGAAGGAGTCCCCTGCCCCGGTGGGATCGAAGACCGACTCGAGCGGATACGCCGGCGCGAAGAAGATCTCGTCGCGGGTGAACATGAACGCGCCATGTTCGCCCTTCTTGATGAGCACGGTCTTGGGGCCCTTGTCCATGATCCAGCGCGCCGCCTGCACGAGGTTGGCGCACTCGGTGAGCTGGCGCGCCTCGCCATCGTTGAGCGTGATGAGATCTACATGCTTGAGCAGTTCGAGCACGTCGGCGCGGCGCGACTCGATCCAGAAGTTCATCGTATCGCAGGCGACGAGCTTCGGCGCCTTCACCTGCCGCAACACCTCGAGCTGGAGGCGCGGGTCGATGTTGGCGAGGAACACGTACTTCGCGTCGGTGAACTGCTCCGGGATCTTCGGCTTGAAGTGCGAGAAGACGCCGAGTCGGGTCTCGAGGGTCTCGGCCGAGTTGAGGTCGTGGCGGTAGCGGCCACGCCAACGGAAAGACTCGCCCTCCATCTGCTCCAGCCCGGCGAAGTCGATGCCGCGCGCCTTGAGGGGTTCGAGCTTCTCGACCGGGTAGTCGCTGCCGATCACGCCGACGAGCTGGACCTTGGTCTGATGCGAGGCCGAGGCCGAGAAGTAGTTCGCCGATCCACCAAGGACTTCGTCGGCCTTGCCGAACGGGGTCTCGACGGAATCAAGGGCAACGGAGCCGACGACGAGGACAGACATCAGATGGGAGGTGGAAGGTGGGAGGTGGGAGGTGTGAGGAAGAGCGTCCTACATGCGTTCAGGCGCGTTGAGCCCGAGCAGACCGAGTCCGTTCGCGAGCGTGATGCGCGCCGCCTTGGCCAGCGCGAGACGCGCGTTCATGATGCGTGGCTCCTCGCCGAGGACGTGGCACTTGTGATACCAGGTGTGCACCATCCGTGCCGTCTCGAGCAGCCAGCTCGCCACGCGATGCGGCTCCGCTGCCTCGGCGGCATTCGCCACCAGCGCGGGCCAGTCGAGCAGCGCCTTCACGAGCTCGCGCTCCTCCGGTTGATCGAGCGCACTCCAGTCGACACCCTCGCCGGTCACGGTCGCGGGGTCGATCTCGCCCACACGGAAGATGCCGCTCAGTCGCGCGTGCGCCATCTGGATGTAGTAGACCGGGTTCTCCTCGCTCTGCGAGCGCGCGAGGTCCACGTCGAACACCAACTGACTGTCGCCCTTCCGCATGAGGAAGAAGTAGCGCACCGCGTCGCGGCCCACCTCGTCGATCAGGTCGCGCACCGTCACGTAGCTGCCGGCGCGCTTGGAGATCTTCACCTCTTCGCCGCCCTTCATGACGGTGACCATCTGATGCAGCACGTACTCCGGGTAGCCCTGCGGCACGCCCATGTCGAGCGCCTGCAGCCCCGCGCGCACACGTGCCGTGGTGCCATGATGATCTGCGCCTTGCACATTGATCGCGCGCGTGAAGCCGCGTTCGAACTTCGTCACGTGATACGCGACGTCGGGCACGAAGTAGGTGAAGGTCCCGTCACGCTTGCGCATGACGCGGTCCTTGTCGTCGCCGTACTCGGTGGTGCGCAGGTAGAGCGCGCCGTCGTCCTCGAAGGTGTGGCCGGCTTTCACGAGTTTGTCGACCGTCTTCCCAACAAGGCCGTCGGTGTAGAGCGAGCTCTCGAGATAGTAGACGTCGAACTTCACGCCGAACGCACGGAGGTCGAGATCCTGCTCCTTGCGCAGTTCACGAACGGCGACCTCGCGCACCTGCTCGATATCATCACCACGCGCGTCACTCGGACACTCGGAGGCGTAGCGCTCGGCGATCTCGGCGATGTACTGGCCATGATAGCCGCCCTCGGGGATCTCCAGCGGCATCCCGGCGCGTTCACGAAGCCGCGCCTGCACCGACTTCGCCAAGTTCGCGATCTGCACGCCGGCGTCGTTGTAGTAGAACTCGCGCGTGACCGTCCACCCCTGCGACGCCAGCATGGACGCAATGGAATCGCCGAGCGCCGCCTGACGACCATGGCCCACATGCAACGGCCCGGTGGGGTTGGCCGAGACGAACTCGACATTGGCTGTGCGACCGACACCGCTCACGCCGCGGCCCCACGAGTCGCCGGCCGCGAGGATGCGACCCACACCCGACGCGAGGTCGGCCGTTGAAAGTCTGAAGTTGATGAACCCCGGCCCGGCCACGCTCGTCTCGGAGACGCCGGCCGCTGTGGTATCGAGCGCCGCGATGAGTGCGTCGGCGATCTCGCGCGGCTTCTTGCCGAGCGCTTTCGCGAGCGTCATCGCGACGTTGCTCGCCCAGTCACCGTGTGAGGGATCGCGGGGGCGTTCGAGATTGGGCTGGACGTCGACCGGCGCGCCGATGGCGATCGCGGCGCGCTTGAGCGCGTCGCGAAGTGCTTCCACACCGTTCACTTGTCGGTCCCGGACTTCGGCGCGGCGGGAGCGGATGCCGGCGCGGCGGCCGGGGCGGCCGCAGCGGGAGCGCTCGTCGCACCGGGGGTCGCAGTGGTCGAGGTCGAGGAGGCGGACGAGGCGGCGTCGGTCTTCGCTGCCGCTCGCTGGTCCTTCTTGCCGTCCTTGCCGTAGTCCGTGATGTAGAAGCCCGACCCCTTGAAGACGAGTCCGCCGCCGGCCGAGAGGCGCCGCGCTGCGACCTTGCCGCAGGTCGGGCACGCGAGCTCGGACTGCGCATCGCTCATCTTCTGCGTGAACTTCTCGAAGTCGTGCCCGTCGGGGCAGCGGTACTCGTAGGTCGGCATCTGGCGGGGAAGGCGTAAATGGCGCAACCAGATAAACTTAGAGCCGTCCCGCGAGTCGTTCAAGGCGTGTGAGCAGCTGCTCGGGCAGCGTGAGGGAGTCGGCGATCGCCGCGATCTCCTCGGCCTGCTTCCACGACGCCTCGAGTGCGGCGAGTTCGCCTTCCAGTGCCCGGCGCTCGGTCTCCTCGTGCGTAGCCATCTCGAGCGCGAGGCGCAGTTCCAGCGGCAGCGCGCCAAGTCCGCCCTTGGGCATCGAATCGCCCGCCTTGCGGAAGATCTCGGCGGCCGCTCGAAAACCCGCGCGGTCCGACCCGAAGCGCTCGAGCTCCTTGACCGCATCTGCGACGGCGCGACGACGACCGCCGAAGGCGTTCGCGTCCGGCAGGATCACCCGTACTGCCGCACGGGCCTGCTCCCCCGTGAGCGTGATGCGCGGGTCGCCCTTCGCGTACGAGGTGCCGAAGCGGCCGATGGCCACGTCCTCGCGGCGTACTTGCACCGAGATTCCCCACTCGAGCGGGTCGTCCGGCAGGTCGAGCACGCGGGCGGTGCCGAGGTGCCAGCGTGTGGCGACCACCGGCGTTCCCCCGTCGTCGAACCGGGCGACCACGCGCTTGGCCCGCACCACCATGTTGCCGAGGTTGAGCGCGTTGAATGGCAGACCCCAGGCGCCACTGGCGATGAGGCCCAGCACCGGGCCCGCGATCAGGTAGCCCGCGCCGATCGTGACCGCCGCCGTCGCGCCGAGGACGTGACGGCGGTACCGCGACTCGAAGCGCGGGCCGTAGCGCCAAGCCGCGAGTTCGGGCAGTACCGGCTGTCCGATGCGGATGAGGACGGTGCCGTCGCGCAGTTGTGCGAGCCCCACCTGGTCGGTGGCGACGCGGCGCGGTGTATCGCGATAGAGCCGCTCGGCCGACTCGATCGCCTCCCAGCGTTCATCCAGGGGCGAGAGATTCCACTGCCCGCAGTCGGGACAGACGACCCAGAGCCGCCCCTTCGCAGCGTCGAAGGCCAGACGCTTTCCGACGGGGAAGCGCTCCAGGGACTCGTTGGCGCCGAGCGCGGCGTGACAGAAGAGGCAGGTCGAATACACGGCGTGAACGTTAGCGCAGGCGCAGCCGCTCGAGCCGTTCGAGGACTGTCGGCGGGAGCGTGAGCTCGTCGGAGATGGCCGCCACCTCCTCGGCCTCCTTCCATTGCGCCTCCAGGTGCTCGAGCTCGCCGGCCATCAGCTCGCGTTCCTGCTCTTCGTGCGCCGCCATCTCCACCGCGAGGCGGATGGGGGCCGGGGCCTTGGCGAACTCCGAGAGCGTGCTCGGCTTGTCGTCGTCCGATTCGATCTCGTCGAAACGTCCGTAGCGACGGTGCTTCTTCGCCTCGACGTCGTACCGACTCGCCTTGCGGAAGACCGCGGCCGCGGAGCCGTGGCGCTCGAGCACCGTGACCGCCTCGGCCACGGTAGCCTTGCGGCCCCCGGTGTGATTCACTCGAGGGAGGAGCTTGGCGGCGACGCGGGCCACCTCGGCACCGCGCACGATCAACTCGGGATCCTTGGCGCGGAACCAACGATTGCCCGAGCCAGCGGGCGGGCGGCGCAGGCGCAGGTACCAGCCGTCGGGCTCGTCGTCGTCCGGCACGATGCGCATCGTCTCGAGATGCGCCTGCGTGAGCAGGATACGCTCGCCGTCCGCGTCCTTGATCTGGGCGACGGTGCGTCGCTTGCGGAGTAGCGCGACCGCCAACCCGAGCCCGAGGATGCTCGCGCCGGGCACGATGCCGAGCCGGAAGATCCACTGGACGCCGCCGTACTTCATCACGCCACCGGCCACGCTGGCGACCGCCGCGCCGGGGGCGTTGATGATCCAGCGGCGCGTGAAGCGCTCACCGTAGCGCCAGGCCGCGAACTCCGGCCGCTGCGGCACACCGATGCGGATGAGCTCGGTGCCGTCCTTGAGGCGCGCGAGGCCGACGTTGTCGGTGGAGGCGCGGAGCCGCGTGTCGCGGTAGAGCTTCTCCCCTTCCTCGATCGCCTCCCAGCGTTCCTCGAGCGGCGAGAGGTTCCATTGCCGGCAGGCGCGGCAGACCACCCAGAGCCGGCCCTTCGCCGCGTCGAACGCGAGCTTCCGTCCGACGGGGAAGCGCTCGAGCATCTCGTTCGCGCCGAGCGGCGCGTGGCAGTTGATGCAGGTGGAGTACATCGCCAACGAAAGCTCGTGCGCCGCGCCGTGCGCGGCAATCGCACGCGCGGACGATCAGCCCGGGCGGTACTCCCCCCACACGTCCCGCAGCACGTCGGAGATCTCCCCGACCGTCGCGCGGGCCCGCACCGCGTCGATGACCAGCGGCATGAGCGGCAGCCTCTCCGCGCCCGGCTTCGCATACGCGGGCGCCACCGCGCGGATCGCGTCGAGCGCGCGCGTGACCGCACCCGCGTCGCGCTTCGCCCGCACCGCCGCCAGCCGCGCGCGCTGCCCCTGCTCGAGACTCGCGAAGTCCGGCGCCTTGATGATCGGCGGCGCCTCACCGTCCCCGAACTTGTTCACGCCCACGAGCACCGTCGCACCAGCCTCGACGGAGAGCTGGTACTCGTACGCCGACCGGCCGATCTCCTCCTGGAAGAAGCTCGCTTCGATCGCCGCCGACGAACCGCCGAGCGCCTCGACCTGCGCGAGCAGCTCGAGCGCGCGCGTCTCGACCTCGTCGGTGAGGGCTTCCACGTAATAGCTGCCCGCGAGCGGATCGACCGTCTGCGCGACACCGCTCTCGTACGCGACCACCTGCTGCGTCCGCAGCGCGAGCGTCGCCGCCGCGGCCGTCGGGAGCGCGAGCGCCTCATCGTAGCCGTTCGTGTGCAACGACTGCGTGCCGCCGAGCGTCGCGGCCAGCGTCTGCACCGCAACGCGCACGATGTTGTTGAGCGGCTGTTGTGCCTGCAGCGTCACACCGCCGGTCTGCGTGTGGAAGCGCAGCTTGCACGACGCATCACTGGCACCGAATCGCTGGCGCATGAGCACGGCCCACATGCGGCGCGCGGCGCGGAACTTCGCGACCTCCTCGAAGAGGTCGTTGTGACAGGCGAAGAAGAAGCTCAGTCGCGGCG
>JANOWT010000353.1:0-6876 GCA_031418115.1 Gemmatimonadota bacterium | reverse complement strand
GGAGCATTGAGGTACGAGTTGCGGTGAATGCTCCCGAACCGCAAGAACTCGGCATCGGCGAGCCCAGGGATCAACCGGAAAACGCGCGCCTGCTCCGGCATCCGGAGCCTCGTCTGAAAGCCCACAAGGTTCCACATACGCCCCGCCTTGTCTTCGCGGCGCAGCTGCACCACCGCCCACGGCCGTCGCCCGGTGCGCGGATCGGTCAGCCCGATCGGCTTCATCGGCCCGAACCGAAGCGACTCGCGCCCCCGGCGCGCCATCTCCTCGGCTGGCATGCACCCTTCGAAGTACGGCACCGCGTCGAACTCGTGCGCGGTGAACTGATCGGCCGTCGTCAACGCGTCGATGAACGCGTCGTACTCGGCCTTGTCCATCGGGCAGTTGAGGTACGCGCCACCGTCATCGGCGCCGCCCTCCATGGTCTCCTTGTCCCAGCGTGCCTGACGGAAGACGATCGACTCGTCGATCGACTCGATCGAGAGGATCGGCGCGATCGCGTCATAGAACGCGAGCGATTCCACTCCCAAGCGCGCGCGGATCGCCTCAGCGAGCGCATCGCTCGTGAGCGGTCCGGTCGCCACGATCCCAGGAGACGGGAGCGTGCTCACCTCGCCGCGCGAGACGGTGATGTTCCGGTGCCCGTGCACCCGCTCGTTCACCCAGGCACTGAACAGATCGCGGTCGACCGCGAGTGCCGATCCCGCCGGCACGCGCGCCGCGTCGGCCCCTTCGAGGATCATGCAGCCGAGCGCACGCATCTCGGCCTTGAGCAGGCCATGCGCGTTCGTGACCTCGGTGCTCTTGAACGTGTTCGAGCAGACCAGCTCGGCGAGCCGGTCCGTCTGATGCGCCGCCGTGCGCCGCTCCGGCCGCAACTCGTGCAGCACGACGCGGTGTCCGCGCTCCGCCAACTGAAAGGCGGCCTCGCTCCCTGCGAGGCCGCCCCCGACGACATTGATCATTCAGCGACCACGGATTTTATTGGAGATCCAGAACTGTCAACGGGAATCACTGGTGCGCGCCACAAGGGAAGCGTAAGGCTGCCAAGCCCTGCCCGTCCGAGCACAGTTTGCGCCATCTCGCGCCAATACGGCCAGGAGTTAAGAGTTCCGTTTAGCTCCGCGAACCATCGGAGCTCATTGCTCTGGAACGAGGAGCTCAAGGGCACCGAGTATCGCAACTGGAACTCGGCTTCCACCATCGCTTCTCGTACGCTCCCCGCTGCCTCGTTGAGAACATCAAGGCGATACTCAACCATGACGTCGATCAAGCCGATATCGGCATTGAACCCGTGCGAATGTCGAACGGTCGTGTCGAATCGAAGTTCGGCCGGCAGCGAGTCCACGTTCTCACTGTCGATGCTGAGCGTCGCACGCTTCAGTCGAATCCACTTTAACTCGACGACGCGCGAGACGGCGGCAGCGAACGACATGTTCGTGCGACCGTTTTTGACTCCCACCACCGATGGCTTCACGCAGCCACTCCGTCGCCGACGGTCTCCGACGAGAGAGGCGCCGGAGTACGTAGCATCGACTCAGCCTGCTCACGAGGCTGAAAAACGAACTTTCGAATCGAAATCACGGACGACTGCATCGTTCCGTCGTCCGTGGAGACGGTTGGTTGCATCACCGACCAGCGGGTGTCAAGTCGAGCACCAGCAGCCCAAGCCACCTCGGCGATAGTCTTCAGAGTGCAGTTTCGCCGCCCACTGAGCACTTGGCTGACGAAGGCAGCCGACTTTCCCAAGCGATGTCCAATCTGCGCCTGCGTCAAACCTGAATCCTCAATCGCGACAGCCAACGCCGTAGTCGTTTCCTGCAGGTATCGCTCACACTCGAACTCAAGTCGCGCGGCCTCATCAACCAAGCGCGCATCAAGCCAGGCCATCTCCTGACCAGACATAGACACCCCTCCTAGTATTCTCGGGACGGCCTATCCGTCCGTCATTCTTAACCCGTAGCGACTGCGGCAAGTCAACTAACGTCGCCAAGCGCGGTGCTCATCGAGGATCCTCGTCGCGCGCGCGACATCTTCCGGCCGCAGTTCATCCTGCTTTTTCACCACACCGCACAGCAGGAGAAGTCTCCCCTTTCCGTCGTACGAACAAAACAGGCGCAACTGGTCGGCACGGAATTCGTGAATCTCGTTCCCAATCGGCTTGAAGCGCTGAGGATCGCGAAACGTGCCTGGCTGGCAACTTGCAAAACGGACGATGGTGACTAGAAGCTTCTTGCAAGAACGTGCGTGGCGATCCCCTCGAGTCTCCTCCAAGAAGCGCTTTGCAGGCTCACTTCCGTCCGCACTGCGGGCGAAGAGGACACCGAAGAAGCTCCCGCGCACCATTTCACTTTCGGCATCCCCTGAGGACATCTTAACCTATATGTCAAGTGTCGGTGTTTATTCGCATACTCGTATTGAGCCAGATGTCGTTGCTTAACTTATAAGTTTGTTACAATTGTGCCAGATCGCTACGCCGAACCGGCCGCCTCGGCGTCCGCGCCGTCCGGTGTCTCCACATCCCACTCGTTCTGACACTTGAGGCAGCGACGGAAGTGCCCGCGCGTCTTGGTACTCTTGGCCTCGGCGCCGATGTTCCCGCAGTCCGGGCACTTCTCCAACATCGGCTTGTCCCAACAGACGAAGTCGCAGTTGGGGTAGTTCTCGCAGCCATAGAACGCCTTGCCGCGCTTCTTGGAACGGCGCGCCGCGATGTCGCCGCCATCCTTGGGGCACTTCACGCCGGTCGGCATCGACTTGGTGCCGCGGCACTTCGGGAAGGTCGAGCAACCGAGGAACTCTCCCGAGCGTGATCGCCGCACGACCATCGGCTTGCCGCAGAGCGGGCACATGTAGTCGGTGAGCACAGCCGGCACACGCTCGCCCTTGAGCGGACGCGTGTACTTGCAGGTCTTCGGATGATTCTCGCAGGCGACGAACGGCCCGAAGAACCCGCCCTTTGGCACGAGCTTGCCACCGTCCAGCGGGCACCGCTCCGTCTCGAGCGCCGAGAGATCATGCGCCTCGCGGATCAACGCTTCGGCATCGACCGAACCGATCGAGACCTCGAACGGCGCCCAGAACTCCGCGAGCACGTCGCGCCACTCCATCTTGCCGTCCTCGACCTTGTCGAGCTCACGCTCCATCGCCGCCGTGAAGCCCACGTCGAACTCGCGTGGGAACTGCTTCACCATCACCTTCTCGACCGATTCGCCGAGGGGCGTGGGGAAGAAGCGCCGTTGCAGCAACTCGGCGTAGTGCCGTTCGGTGAGCGTCGAGATGATGCTGGCATACGTCGACGGGCGACCGATGCCACGCTTCTCCAGTTCCTTCACGAGCGACGCCTCGGAGTAGCGCGGCGGCGGTTCGGTGAAGTGTTGCGACGGATCGATCGACCGCACGGGTGCGTGCTCACCGGGCTCGATCGCCGGCAACGCCTGCTCGTCCTCGAGCGCCTTGGAGTCGCCGTCCTCGCGGGTCTCGCGATAGAGCGCGAGGAATCCCTTGAACTTCACGACCGATCCAGTCGCGCGGAACAGATACCGCCCGAGATCGAAGTCGACCGTGGTCGTGTCGAAGACGGCCGGCGACATCTGGCTCGCCATGAAGCGCTGCCAGATGAGCGTGTAGAGCTTGAGCTGCTCGGGCGAGAGGTACCGCGCCACACTCTCCGGCGTGCGCGACGGGTCAGTCGGACGGACGCCCTCGTGCGCGCCCTGCGCCGCGTCGTCCTTCGCCCCCGGGTAGAGCTGCGGCGTCTTGGCCAAGTACTCCGCGGGGAGATTCGACTTGGCGAGATACTCCGTGAGGTACTCGCGTGCGGCTGCCGCGGCCGACTCCGCCACGCGCATGTGATCCGTGCGCATGTACGTGATGAGACCGACGGCGCCTTCCGCCGTCGAGAGCTGCACGCCTTCGTAGAGGTTCTGCGCCAAACGCATGGTGCGCTTGGAGCCGAACCCGAGCTTCTTCGCCGCTTCCTGCTGCAGCGTGCTCGTCTTGAACGGCGCTTCGGGATTCTTGCGCCGCTCGCGACGCTTGATGTCGGTGACGTCGAAGTGCGTCCGACCCTTCAGGTCGCCGACGATCTTGTGTGCCGACGCCGCGTCGGGGATCTCGGGCTTCACACCGTCCACATGGTGGAGCTTCGCGGTGAACCCCTGCCCCTCGTGCTCGAGCTGCGCCGCGATCGTCCAGTACTCGCGCGGCAGGAACGCACGGATCTCACGCTCGCGCTCCACGAGCAGACGCAACGCCACCGTCTGCACGCGCCCAGCCGAGAGTCCCTTCTTCACCGTCTTCCAGAGCACGGGACTGGCCTTGTAGCCCACGAGCCGATCGAGCACGCGCCGCGCCTGCTGCGCGTCGACCTTGTCCTGGTCGATCTCGCGCGCCTCGCCGAGCGCCTTGGTGACCGCTTCCTTGGTGATCTCATAGAAGAGCGCGCGTTTGATCGGAGGCGCGAGCTTCCCCTTGATCTGCTGCTGCACATGCCACGCGATCGCCTCACCCTCGCGGTCAGGGTCGGTCGCTATGAACACGGCCTTCGCCGTCTTGGCCGCGCTCTTGAGCTCGGCGACCGTCTTCTCCTTGCCGGGGATCGTGACGTACTGCGGCTCGAACCCGTGCTCGGTGTCGATCCCGATGTTCTTCACCGGGAGGTCGCGGATGTGTCCCACCGTCGCCTTCACGGCGTAGGCGGACCCGAGGTACTTGCCGATCGTCTTCGCCTTGGCCGGCGACTCGACGATCACGAGCATCTTGCCGGCCGCAGAGCGCGCAGCCTCCTCGTCGTGCGGCAGTTCGGGCTCCACGGCGGCGGCGCGCTTGGTCGCGGCCTTGGCCCGCGTCCCGACGCTCTTCTTCGCCACGGTCTTCTTGGCCGCGGATTTCTCCGCGGTCTTCGCCGCCTTTTTCGCGGCCGGCTTCTTGGTCGTCTTCTTGGTCGTCGCCATAAGGGAGGCTATCCTAGTCCGCGAATTCGACCTAGGCAAGCGCTACTATAGATGAGGCGACCTCGGATGGCGTCATCGAATAAACGCTAACCGTATGCTGTGATTGCAGATACAACGCCTCTCGACGGGCCAGAACTTCGCCGAGCTTCCGCTCCGCGTCGCCCCCCGCGAGCAGGGGCCGCGCCTCGGTCGCCGGTCCCATCCGAGCCGCTGCGACCGCCGGCGAGACCTGCAAATAGACCGCCGTCACATCTCCGCCCAGCAACGCCTGGTGAGCAGGGTCCTCCACCCAACCGCCGCCCGGCGCGAGCACGATCGGAGCGCTGTCCTTTGCGAGCAACTCCGCCGTCACTTCGCGCTCCAGCGCGCGGAAAGCACCCTCTCCGTCGGCCGCGAAGATCGCCGCGACGCTCCGCCCTTCGCGCCGTTCGATCTCCTGGTCGAGGTCCACGAACACGCGCTTCAGCAGGCGCGCGACGAGCGGACCCACGGTGCTCTTCCCTGCGCCGGGCAAGCCGAGCAGTACGAGATGCCGGTGCGATGCCACGGGGCGATCGGTCGCCGACCGCTCGGAATTCGGACTAGCCAAGGCGCTCGGCCACTCGCGCGAGGTAGCCGTCATGGTTGCGACGCATCTCGCCGAGCGAGTCCCCGCCGAACTTCTCGGCGAACGCATCGGCGAGTACGAGCGCCACCATCGCCTCGCCGATCACACCCATCGCCGGCACCGCGGTGACGTCGCTCCGCTCCGCCGCCGCATCGGCCGCAGCCCCAGTGCGGGTGTCGACCGTACCGAGCGGCCGCATGAGTGTGGCGATCGGCTTCATCGCCACGCGCAGCACCAGTGGTTCTCCTGTGGTCATGCCGCCTTCCAGGCCGCCGGCGCGATTGGTGCGCCGACGAACGTTCCCGGTGCGCGTCATGCCCGGCGCCGGCTCGATCGCATCGTGCACGGCCGATCCCGACAGACGTGCCGCCTCGAAGCCCACACCCATTTCGACGCCCTTCACGGCGGGGATCGAGCAGATCGCCTGTGCGAGCCGACCGTCCAGCTTGCGGTCCCACGACACGTGCGCACCGAGGCCCACGGGGAGCCCGGTCACCACGACTTCGCAGATGCCGCCGAGCGTATCCCCGGCCTTCTTGGCCTCGTCGATCCGCGCGATCATCGCGGCTTCGGCCACTGGATCGAGGCAGCGGAGCGGCGACTCGTCAGCGGCGGCGTTGATGTCGTCAGGGAGCGCTGCAGGGGCCGCTGCGTCGACCCCGCCGAGGTGGACGAGGTGAGAGCCCACCCGCACGCCGAACTCCGCCAGGAGCTTCCTGGCGACCGCCCCGGCGGCCACCCGCGCCGTCGTCTCGCGCGCGGACGCGCGCTCGAGGATGTCGCGTGCATCGTCGCGGTCGAACTTGATCAGGCCGGTGAGGTCCGCGTGGCCCGGTCGCACACGGGTGACCTGCCGTTTCCGACCCGCGGACGTTTCGTCCTCGGGCCGCGGCGCGGGGTCCATGATCGCCTCCCAGTTGGCCCAGTCCCGGTTGCGGATGAGCATCGCGATCGGCGACCCGAGCGTCTCGCCCGCCCGCACGCCAGCGAGGAACTCAGCGCGATCGCTTTCGATCTGCATCCGACGGCCACGGCCATACCCCTGCTGTCGCCGCGCGAGCTCCGCATCGACGTCGGCCGCAACGAGTGGCAGGCCCGCCGGCACTCCTTCGATGAGCGCGACGAGCGCTGGCCCATGCGACTCGCCGGCGGTGCGGAAGGAGATGTGAGCCATATCGGCGCGCGGCAGCGGGAGGAGTGAGGAGCGACGATGCAAGCTAGGACCGCGCGAGAGGAAAGCGAGGGTGCCGCGACACGCCACGAACTCAACGCGAGGGTGCCACAACGAGGAAGGGCGGGCCGCGTAAGCGGCCC
>JANOWT010000352.1:0-6918 GCA_031418115.1 Gemmatimonadota bacterium | reverse complement strand
TCTCGAAGTTGCCGCCGGCCTCGGAGCCGGACTCGAGCTCCTTGAGCTTCTTGATCTGCTTCTTGACGGTCGCGAAGTTGGTCAGGAGGCCGCCGAGCCAGCGCTCGGTGACGTGCATCGCACCCACGCGCTCGGCTTCGGCCGAGACGATCTGCGCGAGCTGACGCTTGGTGCAGACGAAGAGGACGCTCTCGCCGCGGAGGATGACCTCACGCACGAGCTTCTGCGCGAGCTCGATCTGCTTGAGCGTCTTCTGCAGGTCGATGATGTGGATCCCGTTGCGCTCCGCGAAGATGAAGCGGCGCATCTTGGGATTCCAGCGACGGGTCTGGTGTCCGAAGTGGACACCGGCCTTGAGGAGTTCTTCGAGCGAGGGCTGCGGCATGGATTGGAACCTGAATAGTGGTTGAATACGTCGCCCGGCTTCATCGCCGCCCTCACCACGTCCGAGTGACGTGGCACCGAGGGCAAGCTCCGCAGGGCTGTGAGATGCAGATGGGAGAGGTGAGATGGGAGAGGTGAGGCACTACGCTGCTGGAGCCTCACCTCTCCCATCTCCCATCTCACATCTGTCGTTCGACTAACGCTTGCTGAACTGGAACTTCTTACGAGCCTTCGGACGGCCCGGCTTCTTGCGCTCGACCGAGCGAGCATCGCGCGTGAGCAGGCCCAAGTCGCGGAGCTTGCGGCGGTTGCCCTCGTCGATCTTGACGAGCGCGCGGGCGATCGCGAGACGGAGCGCGCCGGCCTGACCGGTCTGCCCGCCGCCCGTGAGGTTCGCCTGCACGTCATAGCTGCCGAGCGTGTCGGTCGCCGTGAACGGCTGCTGGATCGCCGCCACGAGCGCCGGACGGGGGAAGTAATCCCCGAGCGTGCGACCGTTGAGCACCCACTTCCCCGACCCGGGGGTCAGGAATACACGGCAGACGGCTTCCTTTCGGCGGCCGACGGTATGGATCATCGCGGTATCCGCCATTTACTTGGCCTCGGCCTTCGGGAAGGTGAGCGACTCGGGCTGCTGCGCGCCGTGCGGATGCGTCGCGCCCGCGTAGACGCGGAGCTTGAGCCGGAGCTTCTGGCGCCCAAGGGCGGTCTTAGGCAACATGCCGTGGACGGCCTTCTCGATCACCCGCTCGGGGTGCTTGGCCAGCATCGAGGCGAACGGGGTGTACATCTCGTGCCCCATGTAGCCCGTGTGGCGGAAGTAGTTCTTCTGTTCTGCCTTGCGGCCGGTCACGCGGACCTTGCTCGCATTGATGACGATGACGTTGTCGCCCGTGTCCATGTGGGGCGTGAACATCGCTTTGTGCTTCCCGCGGATGATGCGGGCCACCTCGGTGGCGAGTCGGCCGAGGACCATTCCGTCCGCATCGACCACGAACCACTTGTGTTCGATGTCGGCGGGAGTCGCCGTGTACGTCGTACGCATTCTATTGAACCATCTTGAACGAGAGGTGCAACGCCTCACCGGTGCGGAATGCAACCCGGGTCTCGGCCGCCACATGGGCGTTTTAGGACAGACTCGAAGGATAGACGCCCCGAGGGCGTGGGTCAACCCGTCGATCCCATCGGCGCCCTCACGGACGTGGCGCGAACCGCGACCCGACGAGCCAGACATCGGCTCGCTTCCAAGCGTCGCGCAACTCGCGCTCTGCGACCTCCGCATCCTTCACCCGGCCCCGCGCGCGCAGTGCCCGCGCGAGGCCATCGAGCGACCAGCCGTTCATCGGGTGGTCCTTCAGGTCGGCCCGATACACCGCCTCGGCATCGGCATAGCGCGTCGCCTCCAGGAGGATCGCGCCGAGGTGGTGCCGCACCGGGATCGGCCAGGGTTCGGGTTCGTCGTAGTTGAGCGAATCCTCGAGCACCGCGGCCGCTTCGAGGACCTTCACCGCGTCGTCGAACTTCCCGCCCTTCGCCGCGATCTCTGCGGAGAGGATCGCTCGAGGGATCCCGATCAGCGAACGGGCCGGGTGCCCTACCTCGCGCGCGCTGTCGCCGACACCCGCCATCAGCGCATCGAGCACGCTCAACTCGAGTCCCGCATCGCGCGCACGCCCTTTCGCGAGATGGGCGAGTCCGCGTGAGAAGGCGCCGGCGGTCGCATGCAGCAGTCCGCCGGTCGGTGGCGGTGCGTCGAGGATCTCGTCCCACCGTCCGAAGCGCGCGAGCATCAGCGGCTCGTGGCTCCCGAATGTCGGATAGCGCCGGTCGAGGTCGCGGGCCGCCTGGATCGCGATGCCGGACTGGCCATCCATCGCCGCTGAGGCGTAGAGCATGTTGAGGTTGTGCGGCGGATAGATCCCGGGCACGCCGCCGTAGGCGGCGCGGAGGTCGGCGATCACCGCGTCCTGATTCGCTCTCACCGCGTCGCCATAACGCCCGATCCGCATATACGTATGCGACGGCATGTGCGGGATGTGGCTCGCACCGGGGATGATCGCACCGAGGAGGTCAGCACAGGCGGCGGCGCGCTGCGGTGCGTTCGACGCTTCGGTGGCATGGATGTAGTGGTGACAGGCCCCCGGATGCCGCGGGTTCCGCGTCAGCACCGACTCGAGTGTCGAGATCACCTCGGGGGTGCCGGGATTCGGCTCGCCGGTGCGCGTCCATTGATCCCACGGCCGGAGCACCATCAACGACTCGCCGAAGAGCGAAGCGGCGTCGAGGTCGTTGGGGAATCGCTTCATCACGTCGCGCATCGCGTTCGCGTAGGCGCTGTCGAGCGCGGCGCGCTCTGTTCGGATCGGGATCGCAGCGTAGCGCGTCGCCATCGCGTCGATGAATGCCTTCTCGGCGGCGGTGCCGCGGCTCGCATTCCGCTTCGCCGCCTGGATCGCCGAATAGGCCTCGACCCCGCTCATCGAGTCCATGCGCGCATTGATGTACGGCCCGAGCGACCAGGCGAGCCCCCACCAGCACATCGCGCAGCTGGAGTCGCGCTTGATCGCTTCGCGGAACGAGAGGCGGGCGGTCCCATGCCCGAACCCGAAGGTGAGTCGGACGCCCTGGTCGAAATAGGACTGCGCCTCGACCGACGCGGTCGTGACCTTGCGCGAGTACGTGCCGAGCGCGTCGTACACCGGGAGCGCCTTGTCGGCCACCGCGCGCGTGGCGCCGGCGGTCTCGTTCCCCTGTGCGCCGAGCGAGGCCGCGGCGAATGCGAGCTGGATCATCGGCAGGATCTTCGGACGCATCAGCGACTCCCTCCAGGAGGCCAACTGTTGTCGGTCGGATTTCGGTCGAAGAACCGCCCCTAAGGATCGAACCGCGCTCGCTCCGCCGCCACGTACCACTCCACTTCGCGCAGGAGCGCCTGTGCATCGTAGACCACCCCTTCCTTGATCGTCCACGTCACGCCGCCGTGGCGCCACTGATCGTCGCGCGGCACGAGTCCCGCCACGCCATAGCCGCGTCCGTACAACACCTTGAAGTTGTCGATCGGATTCCCGTTCACCACGAGCAGGTCCGCGCGACACCCGACACGGATCCCGCAGAGATCATTCATGCCGAGCACGGATCCGGCGTTCGTCGTCGCGATCTTGATGACGTCGAGCGGATGAATGCCCGCTTCCTGGAGCAACTCGAGCTCTCGAATGAGTCCGATGCCGCCGATCCCGCTCTCGTCGCTCCCCGCGGTGAGCCGCCCGCCGCGCTGATGATACATCTGGATGTACTTCATCCAGATCTGGAAGTTGCGACGCCAGTTGATCTCGTCCGACGTCTTCCACTCGCGCTTGAACTGCCCGTGCTGCGTCGTGTCAGGGCCCGCACTCAGCTCCGACGGATGCATCAGGGTCTGACGGATCGGGAGCCCCACATCGCGCCACACGTCGCGATTGCTCTCGTACGTCGCCATGGTCGGGTCCCAGTTGGTCCCGTTGCGGATCATGAGGTCGATCACCGCCTCGATGCGTTCCGGATGCCGCTCCGCCTGCAGCCAGAGCAACCCCGCGTTCCGGAAGCGGTCCAACTCATCCCAATAGTTGTAGTCCGCAGGGAACTCCTGCGAGCCGAGAAGCGCGGCATCGGGAATGCCGTACCAGTGCTCGATGCTCCGCACCCCGGCCTCCGACGCGACGCGCGCATCGCTCTCCGAGACCTTGAGATCCACCATCACATACATCCCGAGCGTGTTCGCCTCGTCCGCCGCGGCGCGCATCACATCCGGATACTGCCCCGGACTCTTCGAGATCTTCACGCAGTCCGCGCCCTGCGCCTTGAAGTCGCGCACCATCGCACGCGCCTCCTCAGGCGTGTCGCCGATGTCCCACCGACGCAACGGCAACGGCCAGCGCTGACAGAGCACCAGGCGCGGCGCGACCAGCGTGTGCGCGGCCGAGAGGCGCCGTTGCTCCGTCATCAATCGGAGGCCGCCACCGGTCCCCGCATCGCGGACCGTCGTGATGCCGTGACCCAAGTACAGCCGATATGCATAGTCGAGCCCGCGCGTGCCGAAGTCACTTGAGGGCGTGGGGAGATGCGCGTGCATCTCCACGAGCCCCGGGATCACGAACTGGCCCGCCGCGTCGATGACGAGATCCCCGGTGGGCCGCTGGAGTCCGCGCCCCGCACTCGCGACGTTCACGGCATCCATCAGCACGAGATCGACGATCATCCCGTTCTCGATCACGATGTCCACTGGCCCCTCCGGCGGCATCGCCCGATTCGTGCCCGGCGTACCCCGGCCCGAGATGATCGTCGCGTTGCGGATCACGAGTCGCCTCGGCTGCTGGCCGCGCGTCGTCCCCATCTCCAGCGGAGTCGGGCCGTTATTCGGCCGCGCGATCGTCTCGGTGGACTGCGCGGAGAGCGAGACCGAGAGGAGCGACACCGCCGCGAGGGACCGCAGCGCGTGAACAAGCAAGCAACGGGTCGGGTCGGATCGCATGGGCAGGGCGGTTGAAGGGTGCGCCGAATATACGCGTTGCCGCTTCGCGCCGATGCACCGCTTAAGCCTCGAGTTCGAACTCGACCAGGCGCGTGCCCTTCTCCACGGCGACGCCGGCCACGGCGGTCACGACCCGCACCGTGCCCGCGGCTGGGGCTCGGAGCTCGTTCTCCATCTTCATCGCCTCCATGACGACCACGCCCTGACCCGCCTCGACCCGGTCGCCCACGGCGACCTGCACCCGGACGATGAGCCCGGGCATCGGCGCGACCACCGGGGCCGGGCCGGTGGGCCCTCGGTCGGCCTCGGAGAGCTCGCGGATCGCGCGGGTCCGCTCGTCGAGCGCCTCGACGTCGAACCGCCAGCCGTCCATCCAGAGCGCGTAGTTGCCGCGCGCACCGCTACGGCGTGCGATCACGCGATGCTGCACCCCACCGATCGTGACGAGGCGCACGGGCGTGCCCTCCACGTCGGCCAGAACCGCCATCTCCCGCGTGCCATCGACCGTCACACCATCGGGATCGAGCATGACCTCGACGCGCGCGCCGTTCACATCGACGAGATACTTCATGCCGCCTCCGGGATGAGTTCGCAGACGGTCTCGACGTGCGCGGTCTGCGGGAACATGTCGTAGCAGGTCAATCTCCGCACGCGCCACCCCGCGAGTCGCGCCACGTCGCGGGCGAGCGTCGCGGGATCACAGCTCACGTAGATGATGGCCTTGGGCGGCTGCGCAGTGAGTGCGGCGGTGACACGCGCGTCGACACCGGCGCGCGGCGGATTGAGGACGACGACATCGCAGGGCAGAAGCCGCGGCAACACCTCCTCCACACGTGCGGCGATCGCGCGCGACGGCGCGATCAACCGCTCGGCCGCCCATGCGGTCGCCTCCTCGTCGAGTTCGACGGCCGCGACCTGCACACCATGCGAGGCGAGCGCGTGCGCGAGATCGCCGCTGCCGCTGTAGCAGTCCACCACGGTCTTGGGCGCGTACGCGAGCACCGCGGCGAGGACGTCGGCCTGCATGCGCGTCGAGACGTCGGCGTTCACCTGAACGAACGACGCACCCGGCAGCGCCGACGGTCGTCGGTCGGCGACGATGCGCCGCCGACGCCCCTCGGCCTGCCACCAGACGGCGGCGAGCGATGGCACCGCATCGAGGAACGCGCCGAGTGCCGGCCACTCGGTGCCGCCCTCGAGCACGAAGAGCGGTCGCGCATCGAGCCACCGCACCGTACCGCGCAGACGATCGCCCGGCGGCAGATGGTCGGCGGCAGTGAGGATCGCGCGCCAGGCCTCGACCACACGCGTATCGGTGATCTGGCAATCGACCAGCGCGAAGACGGCTTCGGGATCGTCATGTGCCCGCAGACCGGCCCAGGTGCGCGCGCCGTCGCGACGGATCGCGAGCGTGAGCGAGCGACGATAACGCCACCCATCGCCACCATGGATCTCCGGCAGCGGAACCGGCCGTTTGGCGATCCGCGCGAACGCGTCGGCCACCATCTGCTGCTTGGCCGCGCGCTGCGTGTCGAGGGACACATGCTGCCACTGGCAGCCACCGCAACGATCAGGCGGGGCGTAGTGCGCGCACGCCGGCTCGACTCGCCCCGGACCCTCCCGCAACACGCGCCGCAGCGTGCCCCGCCCCACGCGGCCCTCCACCCGCACGTCGACCTCGACGAGATCGCCGGGCGCCGTGCGCGGCGTGAAGACGACGAGCTTGTCCTGCCGAGCCACGCCGTCCCCGCCATTGGCGAGGCTCACGATCTCGAGCGTCGAGAGGCTCACGAGCGGCGCAGCCCGTCGAGCCGGGCCGCGCGCGCCCAGTCCGATGCAGCAGGAGCAGCGCCCGCCGCGTCGACACGCGCCGCTAGGGCCGCCGTCGCCAACGACGTGGCGCCGCGTTCGCGATCAGCGATCAGCGCCGCCGCGATCGCCGCCGCGCGCACGGTCTCCGCGGGTGGCGCGGTCGCGAGCAAAGTCGGGAGGCGCTTCTCGAGCCACTGGATGTCGACCGCGCCGCG
>JANOWT010000351.1:0-4638 GCA_031418115.1 Gemmatimonadota bacterium | reverse complement strand
GATCTGCCGCGCGGCATGGAGCGACTGCAGGTCGAAGCGGCCGAGAAGGGCCTGCATCAGGTGCAGGTGATCCTGGCCGACTCGGTGAGCGGCGAGTACGCGATCACGCTCACCGCGCGTGAAGCGCTCTCGGGCGACCCGAAGAAGCTCGCCGACCAGCTCCTCGCTCCTTGGGACCGGCGCGATGGTCCGGGCGCCGCGGTCGCGGTCTGGCGCGGCGGTCGCACAGTGTTCGCCAAGGGCTACGGCATGGCGAACCTCGCGTACGACATCCCGTTCACTCCCACCACGCCGACCAACATCGGCTCGACGTCCAAGCAGTTCACCGCCTTCGCCGTGATGCTGCTGGTGGAACAGGGCAAGCTCTCGCTCGACGATGACGTGCGAAAGCACCTCCCCGAGTTGCCGGACCTGGGCCAGCGCGTGACGGTGCGCAATCTGCTCACGCACACGACCGGGTATCGCGAGGTCTACAACGCCATGCAGCTCGCCGCACGGCGCATGGATGAAGGTGACTACATCGGTCGCGACGAGATGATCGCGCTCGTGCAGCGGCAGCCGACGCTGCAGAACGCGCCGGGCGCGGAGTTCAACTACAACAACACCGCCTTCGCATTCGCCGCGATGATCGTCGAACGCGTGAGCGGTCAGCCGTTCGCCGAGTTCATGGCGCAGCGCGTCTTCACGCCGCTCGGCATGACGCAGAGCGTGGTGCGCGCCGATCGCCATGGCACGGTGCATGGTGCGACGGTCGGATACTCACGCGGGCCCGACGGCTCGTGGCGTGACCTTGGCGACCTCGCGGGCTCCATGGGCGCCGGCGGCATCTACACCACGCTCGGCGACTTGCAGAAGTGGGCGGAGAACTATGCCCGGCCGCGTGTCGGCAGCGCGGCGAGCATCGCGCAGATGATGACGCAGTTCACGCTGACCGATGGCAAGCCTACGGGCTACGGGTTCGGACTCTTCATCGACAAGCAGGGACCGCTCAAGCGCATCCATCACGGTGGCGCTGATATCTCGCACCGCTCGATGATCGCCTACTACCCGGAGATCGACGCGGGTGTGACGGTGCAGAGCAACGACGGCGGTTTCGACTCCAACCTGGCGTTCAGGATCGCGAAGGCCTTCTTCCCTGAGCTCACGCCGGCGCGGACCACGACCGCCGCTGCGTTCGACCCTGCGACCTTCGACGTCAAGAAGTTCGACGCGTTCGTGGGTCGCTACGCGCTCGACGCGGCGCCCGCCTTCGTGCTCACGTTCACACGCGACGGCGACACGCTCCGTGCGCAGGCGACGGGTCAACAGCCGTTCCAGATCTTCCCGACGTCGGACTCGAGCTTCGCGATCCGCGTGGTGGAGGCGTCGATCTCATTCCACCGCGACGCGCAGGGCAAGGTCACCGGACTCACGTTGCACCAGGGCGGCGACCAGAAGGCGACGCGGCTCGCGGTCGAGGCGGAGAAGCCGTGGGTGCCGACGGTGACCGAACTCGCGGGGTATGCGGGGCGGTACTTCAGCGATGAGTTCGAGACGTTCTATGAGATCGTGGTCAAGGACGGCAAGCTCGTGTTCATGAATCGGCGGACCGACGCGGTGCCGGTCGCGCCGGGTGCGCGCGATCGGTTCGACGGCACGGGCGAGGGGGCGGGCACGCAGGCGGTGTTCGAGCGCGACAAGAACGGGCAGGTGATCGCGTTCTACTTGGGGAACGGCCGTACGCGGGATGTGCGGTTCGCGAAGGTGCGCTGACGAGGCGCTCATTGCTTGACATGACGCCACAAAGGGGCACATTCGCAGCGGCCGCAGTTCGCCATGCCCTCCCACAGCTCCCCCAGTCCCCGAGGTTCGCATGCCCTCGATCCAGCTGAACGGCAAGACCGTCACCGTCGACGCTGCCCCCGACACGCCGCTCCTCTGGGTGCTGCGAGACCATCTCCAGCTGACCGGCACGAAGTTCGGCTGCGGCGCCGCACTCTGCGGCGCATGCACCGTGCACGTGGACGGCGTCGCGACCCGCTCCTGCGTGACGCCGCTCGTGGCGGTCGCGGGGAAGAAGATCACGACGATCGAGGGACTCACGGGCGCGGTCGGCAGCGCGGTGCAAGCCGCGTGGGACAAGCATCAGGTCCCTCAGTGCGGCTATTGCCAGTCGGGCCAAGTGATGACCGCGTCGGCGCTGCTCGCGAAGAACCCGAAGCCGACCGATGCGCAGATCGTCGAGGCGATGGACGGCAACATCTGTCGCTGCGGCACCTACGGCCGGATCACCGATGCGGTGCGCGATGCCGCCAAGACACTCGGGGGCCGGTCATGAGCGACTCAACGGTCACCCGCCGCGATTTCGTCAAGGTCTCCGCCGTGGCTGGCGGCGGGATGCTGATCGGCTTTCGCTTCGCCGATGCTGCCGCGCACGAGTTCGCGCCGTTCACGGCGAATGCATGGATCTCCATCGCGACGACGGGCGAGGTGACCTTCACTTGCGGGCGGAGCGAGATGGGGCAGGATGTGTACACGTCGCTCAGCATGATCCTGGCCGAGGAGCTGGCGGTGGATCCTCGCAAGGTGAAGGTGCTGCACGCGCCGGCCGATCCGGCCTATGTGAACACGCTGATCGGCGCACAGATCACGGGCGGGAGCACCAGCGTGCGTGAAGGATGGGAACCGCTCCGGAAGGCCGGCGCGACTGCGCGGGAGATGTTGATCGCCGCAGCCGCGGCCCAGTGGAGCGTGAGCGCCAGCGAGTGCAAGGCGGCGAACGGCGTGGTGACGCATGGTACGCGCCGGGCTGGCTATGGCACGCTCACGGACGCGGCGTCCAAACTCACTCCACCAGCGACGGTCTCGCTCAAGGACCCTGCGAACTTCACGGTGATCGGCAAGCCGCTGCCGCGCTTGGATGGCGCCGATAAGGCCCGCGGCCGCGCGACCTACGGGCTCGATGTGAAGCTGCCGGGGATGCTCTACGCGGCGTTGGTTCCCTGCCCGGTGATCGGTGGCAAGGTGGCGTCGTTCGACGACTCTGCGGTCTCGACGCGGCGCGGCGTGAAGGCGGTCGTGAACATCGGCGAGGGTGTGGCGGTGGTGGCGGACCACTACTGGACCGCGCGCAGTGCGGCCGACGCGCTCACGATCAGGTGGGACGAAGGTGCGTCCGCGACGCTGGACACGGCCGCGATCTTCGCGACGCTCGACGCGGCGCTCGACCGGCCGGGGGTCGTGGCCAAGTCGGCGGGTAATGCGTCTGCCGCGCTCGCCGCAGGCGCCGCGAGCGCCATGAGCGCAGAGTACCGCTGCCAGATGCTCTCGCACGCCACACTCGAACCGCAGAACTGCACCGCACGAGTGACGCCCACAGGAGTGGAGGTGTGGGCCAGCGTGCAGTTCCCGCAGGGCGCGCAGGGCACTGCGGCGGCGGTGGCTGGTGTGAAGCCGGAGCAGGTGCAGGTGCATTCGCAGTTCATCGGTGGCGGCTTCGGCCGGCGACTCGAGAACGACTTCGTTGCGCAGGCCGTGGCGATCGCGAAAGCAGTACCTGGGACTCCGGTGCAACTGATCTGGACGCGCCCGCAGGACATTCAACAGGACTTCTACCGACCGCCCAGCCTCCACATGATGCGCGGCGTGGTGGCCAACGGTCGACTCGAGGCGCTGAGCGCCAAGCTGATCTCGCCCTCGATCACCGCGCGAGCGTTCCCGAGCTTCGTGCAGAATGGGAGTGATCCGTTCCAACTGGAGGGATTGGCGAACCTGACCTACGACGTCCCGAACCTCGAACTCCGGACAGTCATCGAGGAGGTCGGCATCCGCGTGGGGTTCTGGCGCTCGGTGAGCCATGCGCTGAACGCGTTCGCAGTCGAGAGCTTCATGGATGAGTTGGCCTTGGCGGCGGGCCAGAGCCCCGTGGCCTTCAGACTGGCGCTACTCGAGAAGGTCCCGCGGCAGCGGGCGGTGCTCGAGCGCGCCGCGAGAGTGGCGCGCTACACCACCACTCCGGGAACAGGGCGCGGATTCGGCATCGCGTCCATGGAATGCTACGAAACGCACGCCGCGGTGGTGTGCGAGGTGTCGGGGTCCGCAGAGCGGATCAAGATCGAGCGGATCACCATCGCGGCCGACTGCGGGATCGCGGTGCATCCGGACCAAGTCATCGCGCAACTCCAAGGTGGCGTGGTGACCGGACTCATTCAGGCGATGCGTGCAAAGATCACGATCAAGAACGGACGCGTGGAGCAGAGCAACTTCCACGACTTCCAGTTGCCGCGTGGGTCGGAAGTCCCGAAGGTGCAGGTGGAACTGATCCAGTCCGGGGGTAAGCCCGGGGGCATCGGTGAGGTCGGAACGCCGTTGGTGGCGCCGGCGCTCGCGAATGCGGTGTTCGCGCTCACTGGGAAGCGGATCCGCAGCACGCCTCTCGAGGATGGCGGGGTGCGCTTCGTGTGAGGGGTGAGTATCACTGGGTATCCATTCTGCCATATCTCTTGGCGTGCGCACTGGCGTTCGCATCAACGCCCGCGCGGGCGGGCGGCGGCTTGGTCAGTGCGGCTGATCATGCGTCCGATTTCTCCGGCACCTACGCCACCCGCGTGAGCGTGACAGAGAACGCGTGCGGCGACGTCACGGCGATGGACATGCCGA
>JANOWT010000350.1:0-6385 GCA_031418115.1 Gemmatimonadota bacterium | reverse complement strand
GGTGTTCCCGCAGGCCCGGCCCCGCGCGTAGCAAGAGACCGCCGCGCCGTTGCGGCGGGCTCGCAGCGTGTAAGCGCGAGGCCGGGACGGAGGGAACACCCCCGCCCCGCCGGTCCAGACCCTAGCGCGCCTCGTCAGTCGGGGGAACAGCAAGCGTACGGACAGGCGTCCGCTCGATCACGCGCACCGCAAGCAAGTTCTGGTCAGCCCGATGCATCGTCCCCATGAGCTTCTCCGCCGGCTGCCGCGACGCCCACCCCAGCGAGAACGGCACCGGCGCCGTCCGCAACGCCGACGCCTGCATACGCTGCGCCACCATCATCGCCTGCGCCTCACTCGCCCCCCGCAGCACGATCACGAACTCGTCACCCCCCACACGGATCACCGGCTCCTCGGCGCGCACCTGCCGCATGAGGAACCGGCTCATGCGAATGAGCGTATTGTCGCCCATCTGGTGCCCATGCGTGTCGTTGTAGTGCTTGAAGTGGTCGATGTCGATGAACAGGCAACCGAAGGGCGAGTCCGACGGGCTCATCTCCTCATCCAACTCCGCGAGGTAGCGCCGGTTGAAGCAGCCCGTGAGCGGATCGCGCATCGACTGCTGACGCAACTCCTCTTCCATCCGCTTGCGAGCCGTGATGTCCACCAGCATGCCGTGATAGAGGGTCTCGTTCGTGTCGGGATCATGCACCGCATACACGGTGTCCAAAACCGTGAGTAGCACGCCGTCGGGACGGACCAGTTGGATCTCGAAGTCGCGCGCGAAGCCGTCGCGCTCCACCTGCTCGATCTCGGTGAGGCGACGCGCCGGGTTCACCACGAGCTCGTTCGCGCCGTAGTGCTGCACATCGGCGATCGACCGCACGCCGAGCAGATTGAAGAACGCCGGATTGCCGTCGAGGATCTCGCCGCGCGAGTTCGTGATGTAGATCGCCTCGCGCAGGTTCTTCACCAGCGACCTGAGGCTGTCGGCGTCGTCGAGTGACCGGTAGCTCGGGGTCATGTGGTCGTGCCCCCGACCGCGGTCACCACCGGCTCGCCACCAAGGGTCATTTCCGACGACTCGTCCATCACCGCCACGCGTCGTTCCCAGCTCCGCATCATCGTCACGAAGGCCGTGGCCGATTCGGTGTCGAAATCGGTACCCACGCCTGCCAGCATGTGCGTGAGCACCTTCTCCGATTCCCAAGCAGCGCGATACGGACGATTGGTCCGCAATGCGTCATACACATCACAGACATGCACGATCTTGCTCGCGGCGTGAACGCCGCGATCGAAATGCCGTTTGGGATATCCCTGCCCGTTTATCATGATGTGATGCTCGTAGGCGACTGCGGCCGCGAGATCGAGGTCGCGGTCGCTCTCGTAGATGATCTTCGCTCCGTCCACCGGATGCTTCCGCATGATGGTCCACTCCTCGTCCGTGAGCTTCCCGGGCTTGGTGAGGACGTCCTTTGGGATCCGGACCTTCCCCAGGTCGTGCAAGAGTCCGGCCACCCCGAACGCGCGGACGTCCTTAGCCCCCATTCCCATCCACTCCGCCAGCGCCATTGTGAGCACGCTCACATTCAGGCTATGCGTGGTCGTGTACTGGTCGAACTCCTTCAACTGGAGCAGCGGGATCACGATGTTCTTGTCCCCATGCATCGCCAGCGAGAGCGACCGCACCACACTCTCGGCTTCGATCAACGGCAAGCTGCCCGTGTCCTGCACCTCGGCGTGCATCCAGCGTACCGCGGCCGCTTCATCGTTGAGCGAGTACTTCATGCCAGCAGTCGGCATCGCGATCGCCTCTACCGGCCGGACCGAGTCGTCGCTCCCTTTCACGCCGATCGCGCCGAACTTGATCGTGCTGCGCCGCTCAGGGCTCCGCGTGGAGCTGTCGATCGCCTGCAACGTGAGCCGAGCGAGCACTTCCTCGAGGAACATCTCGAACTCCTCGCGCGAGGTACCGCGCTCGAACTCGAGCCGCTGCACACCGGCATTCGCGAGCCGCGCGCCCCAGTCCCATTCACCGAGCTCACGGAGCGCCACCTCGCCATGGATCACGTCATGGCCGAGGAAGCTGAACCGCGGCCTCGACTCGGTCTCGAGTAGCCGCTGCAACAACTGGTACGCCTGATCGACCACGCGCTCGCGCGCCGGGTGCCCGTCGCCGTATAGCGACATCGTCGCGAGCGATTGCGCGAAGGTGGTGAGGAACCTCACCGACTCGCTCACGCGGAACTCCCGCGCGGCTGGACCGCGCCGCGGATCTCGTCGTCCGAACTCGCCGCCGCCAGCGCGATCGCCTCACGGGCCATCTTGTCGTCCCTCCAGTGCGTCGCGAGTCCTTCGAGTGCAGCGAGCATCTCCGGTGACTTCGTCACCAACGCCGGCCGCTTGAGCAGCTTCCCCGTCTTCACCACACGCGAGGCGAGCCAGGCCGCGGTGTCACCACCTTTGTGACTCGCGAGCGCGCGAATGCCCAGTGCGCGCAGGTCGGCAGAGATGGTCGCGTCATCGGCGCGCACACGGAGCATCGAGGCGGCATCGCGCGGGCAGTTGCTCATCGCCGCGCCGAGTCCGAGTCGCAACGCGCCTTCGTCAGCGTCGGCGAGCGCACGGACGATCGCCACATCGTGCGTCTCGGGGCGGCGCAGCTGTTGGCGCAGCGCTTCGCGGCGCACGAGCGCGTCGGGATGCGCGAGGAACTGCCCGGCGTCGTAGCCGCACGCCCACTCCGGGTGCTTGCCCAGCAGGACGATCAGCGGCCGCACGAGGCCCCACCGCAATCCGGTCAGTCGCGCCAGGATCGGCGCTCCCGCAGAGGCTCCGACCGTCGCGAGCAGGTCGGTGAACCGTTCGAAGGTCTTCTCGTCCTGCGCGTCGTCCATCGCATCGAGGATCGGATCGACCGCTGCGACGCCCATGTGCGCGGCAACGCGAAGGATCACCGCGCTCGGGAATGGATCGAGTGCCAGCAGGAGCCGCAACCGCTCCGGCGTCGCCACATGCCGCCAGAGCACCTGACGAATCCACGGCGCGGGCGCGTTGTCCACGACGTCGAGCAACGGCGTGATATCTTCCTTCGCCACCATCACGTCCGCCGACCGCCAGACCTGGTCTCCGAGCGTCTCGATCTCGAGCCCCATCATGAGCAAGCGCTCGGGCTCGATCGGGATCGAGTGGTCGGTGTTCACGAAGAGCGGAGCGCGCTTGGACATCTTATCGAGCGTGATCCGGTACCCGTCGGGATTTGGATCCTCCAAGTCCCACCCCGCCATGAGCTGCTGCACCTGCTCACGCAGAGCGCCGTCGGCCTTCACGCGTCCGTCCGGTGTGCCACCGTCCGCATGCGCCGCCATCTTGGAGAGCATGCGCACCATCGACGTCGACACCGTCTGCCCCGATGTCTCGGCCGCCGCCTTCACGAGCTCCACCACCGCGTCCACCGCCATGCCCTGCGACGCGTTGTTCACGAACTGTCGCCGTTGCCGCACGTCACCGCCCATCGCGAGCAGTCGCTTCAGCGCGTCGGGCGAGAGTTGGCTCACGAGCTGGCTCACCCGCTTGGTGAGCGCGGCCGCATCGCGGCCGCCTTTCACCTTCAGCTCTTCAGCGATCTGCAACAGGTACCCGACCACGACTTGGTCGTATGCCGAATCCCGCTTGGTCTCTTCGATCGCCTGCGCGACCAACTTGGGGTCCGACGCCGCCGCGTCATCCTCGTCCACCACCACGCCCGACTGGTTCACCAGTGCCGCGCGCGCCAACCCGATCCACAGTTGCGCCGACCGGCTCCCCGACGTCGAGGCGCGGATCTGGTCGTCACTCGCGGCGGCATCGGCATCGGGCGATTCCTCGATCAGCTGCAACTGCGCGAATGTCATGGGGAAGAGTCGGATGTGCGCCCACTGCGCGAGCACCTCCGGCCCTTCCAATCCCAACGGCCGCGCACTCCGCCCCGCGTCGACCGAGACGGTGGAGAGCATGTCGATCAGCTCGTCCTCGCTCACGCCGCGCGTGAACTTCACCGCCCCCAAGTGATGCTTGTGCAACCGCACCGCGAGCTCGCGCAGCACCGGGTTCTTGTCGTCGGTCGCCACGCCTTCGATGATCAGCTGGTGCCGTGCGACACCGAGCGAGAGCGCCTCGCGCTCCTTCATAAGAATGTCCAGCCGTCGCTTGATCTCCGACGACGTGTGCTCGAGCAGCGGATGGCCGGGCGGATAGATGGCGTTCTTGTGCAGCCCGATCGAGAGCTCGATCAGGAAGTCTGCCAAGTCTCGCGACAGTGTCGCGGATTCACCACTCGTCGAGGGGCGCGCCATTGGGGGGAATTATGGGTCATGGGAGAGTACCGGGCTACGGCGTTCGGTCGCGATCGAGCCCCGGCTCCGCTAACTTTCTCGCGGACGCTGCCCCCCTCATCGCGCGTCCCCCGTGCCCGCGACGCCACGCGAGCGACTTCCCCGCCGGAGCCCCACCAGTGACCGTAGTCGCACCCGTTTCGCCCGAGCTGCAGAAGCTCGCGATCGATACTATCCGCACCCTCTCCATGGACGCCGTGCAGGCCGCCGAGTCCGGCCACCCCGGTACGCCCATGGCGCTCGCCCCGCTCGCGTACGCGCTCTACCTGCGCCACGTGAAGCACAACCCCGCCGATCCCCACTGGCCGGACCGCGACCGCGTCGTCCTCTCGGCGGGCCATGCGTCAATGCTCCTCTACTCGACGCTCTATTTGACTGGCTACGGCCTCTCGCTCGACGACATCAAGGCCTTCCGCCAGTGGGGCAGCAAGACCCCCGGCCATCCTGAGCACGGGCACACCGCCGGTGTGGAGACCACCACCGGTCCGCTCGGTCAGGGCGTCGCGAACGCGGTTGGCATGGCGGTCGCCGAGGCGCACTTGGCATCTGTGTTCAATCGCGAAGGGCATGGCGTGCTGGACCACCACACCTGGTTCATCGCCGGCGATGGTTGCCTCATGGAAGGCATCTCGCACGAGGCGGCCTCGTTCGCCGGCCACCAGAAGCTCGGCAAGTTGATCGGGTTCTGGGACGACAACAGCATCACCATCGATGGCCGTGTGAGTCTCAGCTCGAGCGACGACGTCGCCAAGCGCTTCGAGGCGTACAACTGGCAGGTGCTGCACATCACCGACGTGAATGATCAGGCGCAGATCGACAGAGTGATCGCCCAGGCCAAGGCCGACACCGAGCGCCCGACGCTCATCTGCACCAAGACGATCATCGGCTTCGGTTCACCCAACCGCGCCGATACCGCCAAGGCCCACGGCGAGGCGCTCGGCAAGGACGAGATCCTGCTCACCAAGGCCGCCTACGGATGGCCGAGCACCGAGCCGTTCTTCGTGCCGCAGGAGGCGCTCGAGCATTGGCGCAGCGCCAAGGAGCGCGGCGTGAACCTGCAGCGTGAGTGGATGACGCGCTTCGCGGCGTACACCAAGGCGTTTCCGAGCGAGGCCATGGAGCTGGGGCGTCGTTTGCATGGTGATCTACCCGCAGGATGGGAGAAGTCGCTCACGGTGTTCGATGCGAGCAACGGGAACGTGGCGAGCCGTGCGGCGTCAGGTACGGTGATCAACTCGCTCGCGGTCGCGTTGCCTGAGTTGATCGGTGGCTCGGCGGACCTCACCGGCAGCAATCTCACCGATGCGAAGGGCGCGCCGATCTTCTCGCCCGCGCAGCGCGGTGGACGCAACTTCCGGTTCGGCATCCGCGAGCATGCGATGGGCTCGATGATGAATGGCATGGCGCTGCACGGTGGGATCATCCCGTATGGGGGCACCTTCCTGGTGTTCGCCGACTACATGCGGCCGGCGATCCGGTTGGCGGCGCTGATGAAGCAGCAGTGCATCTATGTGTTCACGCACGACTCGATCGGGCTTGGCGAGGATGGGCCGACGCACCAGCCGGTCGAACATCTCGCCTCACTGCGGTGCATTCCGGGGTTGTTGGTGCTGCGGCCGGCCGATGCGGCGGAGACGGCGGAGGCTTGGCGGATGGCGCTGCGGTATCGGACGGGGCCTTCGGCGATCGTGCTCACTAGACAGAAGCTGCCGTTGATCGATCGGGGGACGCATGGGGCGGTGAGTGGGGCGACGAAGGGCGCTTATTTGCTCAAGGATTCGCCCGACGGGCAAGCACCTAGGGCGGTGATCCTGGCGAGCGGGTCCGAGGTGGAGATCGCGCTCAAGGCGCAGGGGGAGCTCGCGGCGGCTGGGGTGGCGACGCGAGTGGTTTCGATGATGTCGATGGAGGTGTTCGGCGCGCAGGATGCCGCGTATCAGGCTTCGGTGCTGCCTGTTGGCGTGAAGCGCGTGGCGATCGAGGCTGCGCATCCGATGCCGTGGTATCGGTGGGTCGGGCTCGATGGTGTGGTG
>JANOWT010000349.1:0-1966 GCA_031418115.1 Gemmatimonadota bacterium | reverse complement strand
CGCGTGCGACTCCACGGTCACCGCGCCAAACGGCGCCGCGAGCGCGGCGATCGCCGGCAGGTCGTCGGCCGGCACCGCGCGCCGGTCGAAGAAGTTGCTGGCGTTGTAGAGCTTGAGGCGCTGCGGCGTCGTCGCGTCGGCTGTGTGCTTCAGCAGCACCTCGCGCAGCTGCCTCGGGATGGCCCCCGCCGGCGTCGGCCCCTCGAAGGTCCAGCGCCAGAGATCGCAGAAGGAGCAGGTGAACGGGCACTCTGCCCCGGAGAGGAAGACGGTCAACGCAGCCTCGACGACGCCGTCCGGTCTTCGCTCTGGGTCAACCACCGCGCCGTGTGCCTGCCAGGGATCGACGGCGGGCATCGCGGGGCGAAGGCCCCGGATGCGCCGATCCTCGGTGGACGGGTTCACGCCATCGCGAGGTGGAGCGCCTCGAAGTGCCGTCGGTAGTGCGTCTCACCGCGGGGAAACAGCCGGGCGGCGTCGCCGGCGCGTGCGGATCCATGCTGGAAGCGTCGCTTCGGGAAGACCGGCATCTCGATGCCGAGCACCGATCGCACGCCGCGCGCGACGATGTCGCCCTTGAGCGAATACAGCCGTTCGTGCGACCCCTGGGTGAGCTCCGCAAATGGGATGGCCTCGGCCACGGCAATCACCGCTGGCCGCGTATAGGGACTGAAGCCCTCGAAGTTCAATGCGCGGGCGCAGGCAAAGCTTCGTACGCAAGCGCGACTATATCCGCCGGTGTAGGTCAGGGAGTGCTTGATCGATCCCACGCCCCAGCCCTCCTGGTACAGCATCGAGTTGTTGACGACGCTCCGGATGGTGAGTTCCGGGTTTTCCTCGATGGGGTAATCCTTGAGGTTCTCGTCGCCGCCGTCGCCATCCACGAGGAGGCGCCAATCGGGGTACCGCTCGCGAATGCCTGCCATGAGCGCGAGGTTCACGGCAGCGCATTCCACATCGAGTGGCTTGTAGTCCTCGATGACGGCGACGGCGCGCAACGGGTCGATGGCGGCCGACGGCACGTCGATCACCTCGCCGAGCACTGCCAAGTCGGTCCGTTCAAGGAACTCCCGTGCCTGGCGCGCGTCGTCCCCCGCGCCGTCGATCGAGAGCGTGAAGGCCTTGAGGCGCGCAGGCGACTGTCCCTCGTCGAGCAGCACACGGTTCAGGCAGAGCAGGACCGCGCCGCTGTCGATGCCGCCCGAGAACGCGACGCCGATCGGGGCGGAGGCATCCTGCTGCGCAAGCCAGCGGCGTGTCTCGTCGTAGATCGCCTCGACGTAGTGGCGGCCGATGACGTCCAGGTCCGGCGGGAGGGTACTGCGAGGCGGATCGAAGAAGCGACGGTGCACCGGGTCGGGGTCGGGGCAGCCGATGAGGCGGAGGGTGGTGACGTGGTGGGCGGGCACCATGCGCGTGTAGCTGGGGTGGAACTGGTTGCTCCATCCCCTTCTGGCGAGCTCTGCCGCGATCTCGTCAATGCGCTCGGCGACGATCAGGACGGGTCCTGCCGCGGCCTTGGCGAGGAAGTACCGCAGCGGCCGGTCCAGGCTGCGCGCCAGGTACACCTTCTCGTCCTGCTGCGCGACGAGCGCGAACGACCCCTCGAGGTCGAGCACCGACAGCGGATCCGCGTCGCGCAGTCGCCGCTGCGCGTCCTCGAGAGTCACGAAGCCGGCCGGCCGGGCATCCGGCGGGAGGAGATTGATGACTGTCGCGATGTACTGGTTACTCACGCCGCTGCGCCTCGCTTCGGGGGGTCGCGTGACCATGGAGGGTCGCGCTCCCCTGAACAAAGCATCAGCGCACGTCGTTCGCGAGGGCGGCGCGATGCGGGACGAGTATGCCGTTATGCCGCAAGCAGTCGTCGCGCCTACGGCACCTTGTTGTTGAGCAGGACGATGACCGGGCCGCCGTTGGCGTTGAGGCCGAAGCGGTTCTGCGCGGCGTTCGCATCGAGGTAGCG
>JANOWT010000348.1:0-13014 GCA_031418115.1 Gemmatimonadota bacterium | reverse complement strand
GGTGGGGTGTTTCGCGATCGCGGTGGTGGCGTTCGCGGTGCAGGGCGGGGAGTACGGGACGACCGATCTCTTGCGTCAGCGCCGGCAACTGAATCGCGAGCGCGTGGTGGTGGACTCGCTCGCGAAGTCGGTCGAGCGGCTGAAGCTCGCGAAGAAGGCGGTAGAGAGTGACGCCGCGACGCAGGAGCGGATCGCGCGCGAGGAGTTCGGGATGGTGAAGGGGGACAAGGAGATGTTGTACCGGTTCACCGATCCGCGGTGATCCGATCACCCCTGAAGCGTGTCCGTCGGCAGCGAGCCAGGCTCACGTCCGGCATCGAGAACATCGCGCACGCGGGTGAGTAGCGTGAGGCCGCTGTAGGGTTTGGTGACAAGGGCGTTCGGGCGCGCCGCAGATTCGAGTTCGAGTAGCGGGTCGTTCGCGTATCCGGATACGAAGAGGACACGCGTCTCCGGATGGAGTTCGACCACTCGCTGCGCGAGTTGCGGACCGCTGAGTCCGGGCATCACCACGTCCGTGAGGAGCAGGTGGATGGGGGTCTTGAGCGTCTCGACAAGCCGCAGGGCGGCCTCGCCTCCGGTCGCGCTCAACGTGGTGTAACCGACCCCGGTGAGCATCCGCTCTGCGACCCGCACGAGGGCAGGTTCATCATCCACGACGAGGATCGTCTCGTCGCCGCCGGGCATGAGGAGCGCGGCGCTCCCGCGCGCGGGGCTTCCGCGCGATGGGCTTTCGCGCGATGCGCTGGCGCGCGGCAGGTAGACGTGAAAGGTCGCTCCGGAGCCTAGCGCGCTGGTGACGCCGATCGCACCGCCACTCTGCGCCACTGTGCCATAGGCGGAGGAGAGACCGAGACCGGTCCCATGACCGCGCGCCTTGGTTGTGAAGAAGGGCTCGAAGACGCGTGCGATCGTCTCCGGGCTCATGCCCTCGCCGTTGTCCTCGACGTCGAGCCGTAGATAGTCTCCCGGAGCAAGTGCCGGCAGGAGAGAGGCTCCCTCAGTGCCGAGCCGTAGCGCCGCAGTGCGAATTCGAATGCGGCCGCCGCGCGATACCGCGTCCCGCGCATTGATGACGAGATTGACGAGCACGCGCTCCAGGAGACTGCGGTCCACTCGCGTCATGCACGTCTCTCCGCACGGGTCGACGCTGAGGTCGACGTCTTCTCGCACGAGGCGTGCGAGCATCGGCGTGAGTTCGTGCACGAGCGTGTTCAGGTCGAGCAACTCCGGCGCGGCGCTCTGCTCTCGGCTCATCGCGAGCAGTTGTGTGGTCAGTGCCGCAGCCCGTTCCCCCGCGCGCCGGATCTCCTCGAGATCGACGCGCGCTGCGGAACCAGGGGGGAGTTCTTCGGCGGCGAGGTCGGCCGTGTTGTTGATGATGCTCAGCAGATTATTGAAGTCGTGCGCGACGCCACCAGCGAGTTGTCCGACGGCCTCGAGCCGTTCGGCCGTGCGCAGGCGCAGGTCAAGCTGTCGGCGTTCTTCTTCGGCCCGTTTGCGTTCGGTGATGTCGCGCGTGACCCCGAGGAGCATGGTGACTCCACCTTCCTGTTCCACGAGCGGTGCGGCGTGGGTCTCGAGCCAGCGACGGGTGCCACGCAAGCCTTTGACTTCGAACTCGAGCACGCCGTGGCCTCCCGCGATCACCGTGCGATGCAATGCGGCGAACGCGTTGCGGTGCTCGGGAAGCAGGAACTGCAGCAGTCCGGTGTCGCGAGCTTGTGCGAGACTGTCGGCCTCGAGCATGGCGAGGCCCGCCGGATTCATCTCGAGCAGCGCGCCGCGCGCGTCGACGACTTTCACGCACTCGGGTTCCTGCTGGATGATCGCCCGGAGGCGGCGCTCGCTCGCGGCGAGCGCCGCCTGGGTCCGGTATTGCACCGACACATCGCTGAAGACGAGTACGACGCCGGTGACGACGCCATCGGCGCCGCGAATCGGGGCGGCGCTGTCGGAGATCTGGTACTCGCTGCCGTTGCGTGCGAGCAGCGACGTGTGATTCGCGAGCCCCACGATGGCGCCAGTCTCGAGGACCTGACGGACAGGGTCCATCGACATCGTCCGCGTGGCGGAATCGACGATCCGGAACACCTCCTGCACGGGACGGCCGATCGCGTCGGCGGCGGCCCAGCCTGTCATCTTCTCAGCGGTTCCGTTGAGCTGTGTGACGCGACCTCGCGCGTCCGTCGTGATCACCGCGTCGCCGATCGACCGGAGCGTCGTCTCGAGGTTGAGCTCACTGGCGCGCATGGCCGACTCGGCTGCCGTGCGCTCCGACATGTCCCGGACGATCGCGACGAAGCGCGGCGGAAAGCCGACGCGCGCGACGTACTGCACGACCGCTTCGACTGGCAGGAACGACCCCTGCTTGAGCCGATGTCGCGTGGCGAACGTTGCTTGGCGCTGCTCGCCTGAGACCAGCGGCGCGAGGAGGGCGCGGAAGCTGGCTTCATCGAAGTCAGGGGTGAGATCGAGCGGTGTGAGGCGCAGGAGTTCGTCCTCGGTGTACCCGACCTGCGCGCGCGCCCCCTCATTGACGTACTGGAAGCGTAGGGTCTCGGTGTCGAAGATGAAGACGCTGTCGATCGTCGAGTCGAGGACCGCCTTGAAATCCGCGAGGGCGAGCTCAGAGAGTTTGAGCGCGGCGATGTCCGTGTGCGTCCCGAGCATCCGCACGGGCGTTCCGTCGCTCTGCCGCTCGACGATGCTGCCGACGGAGAGGACCCAGTGCCAGCCGCCGGAAGCCGTTCGCTGGCGGAACTCGACCCGGTAGTCGTCGCTCCGCCCGTCCACATACGCCTGATACGCGGCCGCCGTGCGCGCGTGGTCGTCGGGGTGGAGGCGTTCGAGCCAGGCGGCGTTCGTTTCGCAGAAGGTCGCCGGGTCGTAGCCGAGCATCGTCGCATACTCGGGCGTGACCACGGCGATGCCGGTGCGCAGATCAAGATCGTACAACCCCTGCTGCGCGGCTCGCAGCGCGAGCCGGAGGCGTTCTTCGCTCTGTCCGAGCGCGTCCTGCTCGCGCCGCTGCTGCGTGATGTCGCGGAAGTAGATCGTGAGTCCGTCGGCCGATGGATAGATCCGGTTCTCGAACCAGCGCTCGAAGGCGGGATAGTACTCCGCGATGGCGAGCATCTCGCCGCTCTCCATCGCCTGCTCGTAGGCGAGGTGGAACGGCTGTCCTATCCCGTCGGGGAACTCGGTCCAGATGTGCTTCCCGAGGAGGCTGCCATGCGGGCGTCCGAGGAGCCGTGACGCCTCCGCGTTCAGGTACCGATAGCACCAGTCACGATCAAGGGAGACGATGCCGTCGGACATCCGATCGAGGACCACTTCGAGAGGATCGGGGAACCCGCGGGGTGCGTCCGCTCTGTCGTCGGGCCGTGGGGGATGATCCGGCATGAGGGAGCTCCAGTCGGAAGTCGAACCGACGGAACGAGGAAGTCGGCTACGCGTGCGATTCGTGCGAGTGATCGGACGTCCGACGTGTCGCTGCACGCGCCCAGAGAACACTATGACTGCGTGCGCTCTACGGCGAGGGGTGCTGAGCAGCGGGCGCGTTGCCGAATCACCGCGAGCGCGTGCCCGCACTGTGATGCTGGTCGCTGTGATGCAGGTCGCTTGCCGGACTTCCTCCCGACCGGCCCATTCTCAGCATATGCGCCGTCCCACGCGAACACTCGTGTTCCTCGCCGCGGTCCTCGTGGCGTCGACCCTCAGTTGCGGCCGGGAGATCACGGGCCCCGGCGCCCTCCGCATGAGTGGCCCGCTGTCGTTCGCCACCGAGTTCCCCACGGCGCTCCGTACGGCGAGTGGTGGACTGTCGAACGTCGTGGCGTTCGAGAAGGTCCGCGTCCTGTTCCGCCGGCGCGACGGAGGCATCGCCTTCGACAAGACCTTCGACTTCCCGTCGAACGCCGATTCGCTCCCGCTGACACTGCTCGTCCCGATCGCGTCCGGGACCTCGGACGCGGGCGAATCGCTCGCGCTGTCGATGTTCTACGTCGACGCCGCGAACGACACCGTCTTCACCGGTGGGCCCGTCTCCGTCACCGTGCGGCCATCCAAGCCGGGCGACCCAGCCCCCGCGCCGATCCCGGTCACGTTGCGCTAGACCGGGCCCGGCGAGGAGGCCGTGCGCGTCGTGCTCTCGCCTGCGTCGGTAACGCTGACCGCGGGGCAGACCCAGAGCTTTACGACCCAGGCGTTCGACCAGTTCAATACGCCGGTCACGGCCCCCGTGCGCTTCGTGAGCAGCGATACCTCTGTCGTTACGGTCAACGATGCGGGGCTCGCGACGGCGCGCCCGCGTCGGGCGAGCGGGTTCATCATCGCCAAGCTCTACTCGGACCAGGCGGATACGTCGTCGGTGAGTGTGGTGCTGCCGGCGGCGCGCGTGGCGGCCTTCAGCGGCGGCGCTCAGAGCGCTTCCGCGGGCACCGCCCTTTCCCAGAACGTCGTGGTGCTCGTCACGGCGGCCGACAGTGTGCCCGTGCCCGGCGTGGGCGTGACCTTCGCGGCAAGCGGCGGAGGGACGCCCGGCGCGACGACGGTGAACACGAATGCGACTGGCTTCGCGAGCACGACGTGGACACTCGGTAATATCGTCGGTGCACAGTCGATGACCGCGACCGTCGCGGGCCTCATTGGGAGCCCGGTGACCTTCACCGCGACCGCGACCCCGGGTGTGCCCGCGGCGCTCGCGGTGACGACGCAGCCCACGGCCACCGTCGCCGGGCAGTCGATCGCGCCGTCAATCGTGATCGAGGTGCGCACCGCGGGTGGCGTGCGTGCCGTGGGCTCCACCGACAGCGTCACTATTGCGATCGCCAGTAATCCCGGCGGCGCAACCCCCGGCGGCACGCGCACCGTGGCCGCGGTGAACGGCATCGCGACCTTTGGTACTCTCACGCTCGATCGCGTCGGTGCGGGCTACACGCTCGTCGCGAGTTCCGGGGCGCTGACGGCAGCGACGTCGACGAGCTTCGCGGTCACCGCGGCGGCCGCGACTGCTCTTCAGTTCACGGTGCAACCGGCGGGTGGTATTCCCGGCGTGGCCCTCGCGCCGCCGCTGGCGGTGCGGGCCCTCGACGCCTTCGGCAACGCGGCGACCTTCACCGGCAACGTGACGATCACGCTCGGCGCCAACCCAGGTGGTACCACGCTCGGCGGCACGATCACGCGCGGCGCCGTCGCGAACGTCGCGACTTTCAACGACCTCACGCTCGGGGCGACCGGTTCAGGGTACACGCTGGTCGCAGCGGCGACGGGGCTCACTGGAGTCACGAGCGATCCGTTCAATATCGGCGCGCAGACGATCGCATGGGCGAGCCCGACGAGCGGCAACTGGAGGGTCGCCGCGAACTGGAATCTCAACCGCGTCCCGAATGCCGCGGATCTGGTCGACATCTCGCTCAGCGGCACCTACACCGTGACGCTCGATGTGAACACGAACGTCGCTGGGATCCAGGTGGGCACCAGCGAAGGCGGGACGCAGACGCTCGCGATGAATGGCCGGACGCTCACACTTGCGGGCAACGTGCAGGTCGGGACCCGTGGCGCTCTGAGCGTGACAACGAGCAGCGTCGTGGGGACGGGGACTGTAGTGAATGCTGGGACGATCACGCTCTCTGGCAGTTCGATCGCGCTAGGACTCGACAATCAGGGGCTACTGATCAGCTCCGCGACGTCGAGCATCACGGGCGCCCTGATGACGAGCGTGGGTTCGGTGCTGCGCATCGGTGCGGTGGACGGGAGCGGGACGGCGACGCTGACGGTGGCGAACGGCTTCACGAACAACGGCGCGATCGAACTGACGGTCACCTTCGCGGCGGCGTACGGCGCGCAGCTGACGGTGACGTCGGGGACTCTGGTGAATGCCGTGGGCGGGACGATCACGACGCTCGATGGAACGGTCGGAGGCGGTACGCGGACGATCGCGGCACAGCTCGACAACCAGGGCACGCTGACCGTCGGTCCGGGCACGGCGGGTCGTTTGACCGTAACAGGAAGTCTGACCAACAGCGGCACGATCGACCTCGAGCTCGGCGGCACCACCGCGGCAACGCAGTTCGACCAGATCGTGGTGGGTGGCACTCCCTCCTCCGCCACGCTCGGTGGAACGCTGAATGTCAGCCTGATCAACGGGTTCACGCCAGCGAGCCTCAACTCGTTCCTCGTGCTCACCACCGGCACAGGCGTCCTGAGCGGTGCCTTTTCCGCACGGATGCTCCCGGGCGGGATCACCGATCCGCCGACCTACACCGGCTCCGGCGTGACCCTCGTCGCGCCGTAAGAACGGCGCGATCCGCCGCTTGTTTTCTGGCCGCCACCGCCTATTATTCCTCCCACTGACGCGGGGTGGAGCAGCCTGGTAGCTCGTCGGGCTCATAACCCGAAGGTCGCGGGTTCAAATCCCGCCCCCGCTACTGGTTCGAACAGCTGGGCACTCCATTCGTGGGGTGCCCAGTTGTCGTTTGACGGGGTTGGAAGCAGGGCGTTGGGTCTTTATCTTTGAAAGCTTGCATAGCTGGGTAGCTCAGCTGGTTAGAGCACGGCACTCATAATGCCGGGGTCGCGGGTTCGAGTCCCGCCCCAGCTACTTCCCGAAGTCCCCGTGGCCCAATGGGTTGCGGGGACTTCGGCGTTTCGGCTGGCGGCGTGGTAAGCATGCGGCAGGAAGTAGAGGGGTGACGGGAAGTTCACGCTCGCCTTGCGCCCCTTCTCTCGAAGGGCAACTTCTACTTCTCGGCCCTCGCTCCCCCCCCGCCCCCTCCCCACGCCCGTGGCCCTCGAAGCGGAACTGCAGGTCACACTCGGCACAGCCTACACCGTTGAGCGTGAACTCGGCGGCGGCGGGATGTCACGCGTCTTCCTCGCCCACGACACCGCGCTCGGCCGCAAGGTCGTTGTGAAGGTGCTCCTCCCCGAACTCGCCGGGGGCGTGAACGCGGAACGATTCAATAGAGAGGTCCTGCTCGCGGCGCGGTTGCAGCATCCGCACATCGTCCCCGTGATCACCGCCGGCGAGATGAATGGCCTCCCGTGGTACATCATGCCGTACGTCGAGGGCGAGTCGCTGCGGCAGAAGCTCGCGCGCGAAGGCGAGCTCCCCATCGCCGAGGCGGTGCGGCTGCTACGCGAGGTGACCGACGCGCTCGCGTACGCGCACGAGCAGGGCGTGGTGCACCGCGACATCAAGCCCGACAACGTGATGGTGAGCCGCGGCCACGCGCTCGTCACCGACTTCGGCGTGGCCAAGGCGGTCAGCGATTCCGGCGGAGGCGCGGGCGTGACGTCGGTGGGAGTCGCGCTCGGCACGCCGGCGTACATGGCGCCCGAGCAGGCCGCGGCCGATCCGCACGTCGATCATCGCGCCGACATCTACGCCCTGGGCGCGCTCGCGTACGAGATGCTCGCCGGACGTCCGCCCTTCATGGGTGCCACCGCGCAGGCGCTGCTCATCTCGCACATCACGCAGGCGCCGGACCCCATCACCGCGCACCGACCGAGTGTGCCCCCGGCGCTCGCGGCGCTCGTGTCGCGCTGCTTGGAGAAGCGGGCCGCGGATCGCTGGCAGAAGGCGACCGACATGCTCCCGCACCTCGATGCGGTGCTCACACCGACGAGCGGCTCGGCGCCCATCGCGGAGGCGAAGGCGCTGGCCACCGCGCTGCGACGCACCACGCCCTCGCGTGTGGTGGCGGGCTTCGCGGCGGCGACGGTCGCGGTGCTGCTTCTGGTCTGGGCGCTCGATCGCATCATCGGATTCCCCGGCTGGGTGCTCCCGGCGGCCGGCGCGCTCATGCTCGCGGGCCTGCCGATCATGCTCGTGGCCGCCCGACGTGAGCAGCACGCGCTGCGCACCACGGGTGTCATGCTCGCGCCCACCAGCGGGGCAGGGCTCCCGGCGAGGCTCCTCACCTGGCGCGGCGCCATCCGCGGCGGGGTGCTCGCGATGTCCGCGCTCGCGCTCGCCGTGACCGCGGTGCTGGCGGGTCGGTTCCTCGGAATCGGCCCGTTCGCGACGCTCGTCTCCTCGGGTCGGCTCTCGGAGCGAGACGCGATCGTGCTCGCCGAGTTCAACAACCGGACGAGCGATTCCACGCTTGGGGCGTCGATCACCGAGGCGATGCGGATCGACCTCACGCAGTCGCCGGTGCTGCGCCTCACCGAGCCCAATGAGGTGGCGGCGACGTTGCGCCTCATGTCCCGACCGGTCGATGAGCGTCTGACGGAGGTGCTCGCGAGCGAGGTCGCGACGCGCATCGGCGCGAAGGCGGTGCTTGCCGGCGAGGTGACGTCACTCGGGGCGAGCTACGTCGTCTCGGTCCGCCTCGTGAGCGTGACGGACAGCACCACACTGCTCGCCGACCGCGAGACGGCGGTGGACGGGACGGCGATCCTCGCCGCGGTGGAGGCGCTCTCGCGCCGCGTGCGGGAGCGCGTGGGCGAGTCGCTGCGCACGGTCCACGCGGGCGAATCGCTCGAACGCGTGTCGACCGCGTCGCTTCCCGCCTTGCGCGCCTACTCCGAGGGGTCGCAGCAGCTGGCGGCGGCGCGCGGCCGCGTGGCGATGCGGTACCTCGAACAGGCGGTCGCGCTCGACTCCAACTTCGGCATGGCCTGGCGCCGCATCGCGGTGCTCCATGGCAACGGCGGCCGCTACGCCGAGCAGATCGCAGCCATCCGGCGGGCCTATGCGCTGCGCGACCGGATGCCGGCGCAGGAAGCAGCGCATGTGGAGGCGTACTACGAGATCGCGGTCAACGACGACATGCGGCGTGCGACCGAGGCGTACGATCGACTCCTCCTCCGGTGGCCGGACGACATCACGGCGATCAACAACCTGGCGGTCTTCCGCTCCGGTCTGGGCCAACAGCACGAGGCGATCGCGCTCTATCGCCGCGCCATCGCGTTGCAGCCGCGGGCGGGCCTGTACATGTCGAACCTCCTGCAGACGCTGCTGATCGTCGGCGACCAGACGGCGGCGGACAGCGTGCTCGACCTCTGGGTGCGCAGCGGAGGGGACTCGGTGAACACGGGCTGGTTCCGCATGCGCATGGCGGCGGAGCGGGGGGACTATGACGTGGCTTACGCCATCGCGGACTCGGTGTCTCGCAGCAACCCGGCAGTCCGGCGTAATCAGGGCTCGCGCTGGGGAGCGGGCGACCTGCTGATGCGGCAAGGGCGGCTGCGCGAAGCGGCCGCGGCGATCGATCCCGGCAGTCGCGCCGTGGCGATGGCGGTGTTGCAGGGAGATACGGCGGGCGCAGGTCGGAGCGCTGACGAGCTGGCGTCTGCTGTCCGATGGGACACGCTCCCCCCGGCCGAGCGCAGTCGACCCTATGGACTGATGGCGCTCCTCTATGCGAGGATCGGCGCGATGGACCGCGCCGAGGAGTTGCTGGCGCGACAGGCGCGGGAAGTGCCACCGGAGCTGCTGCGGCGCGATCCTTCCCGACCGATCGCGCTGGGTCTCGTGGCGCTCCATCGAAGGGAGCCGCGCCAGGCGCTCAAGGCGTTCCGTCGCGGCGCACTCGTCGAGCGTTGCAGCATCTGCACCGCCTTCGAGCAGGGGCGGGCGTATGAGCAACTGGGGCGACCCGACTCGGCGATCGTGCAGTACGAGAGCTTCGTGAACGGACGCGATGTGGACCAGGAGAATCGCGAGTTCTACCTCGCGGCGGCGTTGCGCCGGCTCGGCGACCTGTACGAGTCGAAGGGCGATCGCGCTAAGGCGGCCGAGTACTACGGACGGTTCGTGACGCTGTGGGAGAAGGCGGATCCGGAGTTCCAACCGTTGGTGGCTGACATCCGGAAGCGGATCCAGGGGTTGGGCGGGGAGCCGGCGCGACGCTGAGGTGGTGGGGGCGGTGCGCGCGACACCTGAATCGCCCAGCTCAAGGCGTCCACACCGTCCCGATCCAGACGCGCGTCTCCTCTTGCCTCGCGAACAGTCGCTGCACGCCCGCGACGACCGAGAGGCGCGCCGGTAGCACGGACACGCTGGCGCCACCCGCGATGAGAAAGCGCCTCCGTCCGAGTACGGCCTGTATGCCGAGATCGCCGCAGTTGTCGTCGGGACCGCGATCTTCACAAGGGCGGACACGGATATGGCCCCACGCTATGGTCGGCGCGGCGAAGACGGTGAGGCGACCATGCTTCGTTTCGCTCACCATCTCGATCGGTACGCGGAGGCCTATCGACGCGCGCGTGTCGACGCCGATGTTGCCCCAGCCGGCCACGAGGTCGATGCCGACGTCGGGCAGGGACGGCTTGCGGATCGGGATGTTGCGCACACCGACGTAGAGCTCGATCGCGGATATCGGCTGCGCCTCGGCTCGTTCGCCGGCGCGAATGCCGACGCGCCCGCCGCCGACGGCATTCGCGCCGCCTTCATAGTTGCCAGCGGAATCGCGTTTTTGCTGCTCACCGCGGATGCCGAGGACGACCATCGGCTGCACGCCGCCGATCTGGCCTCCGGTGAACGCACGTCCATACGTGGCCTCGAAGCGCACCACCGACTCCGACTTGGTCGAGTCTGGCCGCCGCAGGCGCGGTGCCGAGGGGCCGGGCAGCGAGACGGCGAGTAGAGACGCGCCGAGTGAGCGGTCAGTCGGTGAGCGATCCTGTGCCGCGATGGCGGCAACGGGCGCCATGCCTCCCAACACGAGCGCGAACAGCGTGGCCCGCCGAGACAACTCTCGCTTCATCACGGTCTCGGGATAGGAATCTCGATCGGGGTGCGTCGACTATCCGTCGAGCATACGGCGCGATCGCCGACGCGCCAGCGCCGCGTGACGGGCGCCGCGTGACGGGCGGATGCCGGCGGAGACCATCTCGGACGGCCCGTTGGACTTGTCCGACCGGTACGTCGCCGCCTTGATGCGGGTGAATACAGAGTTCGGCGGACAACAGAATCTGGCCAGTCCGGCGAACACGGATTACCTTGCCAAATGCCCACCGTACTACGAGTTGCGGGTTATCGTTTCTTCTTTTTCAGTAACGAACGAGGCGAGCCCGCGCACATTCATGTGGAACAGGCAGAACGCTTCGCCAAGTTCTGGCTTGCCGACGTCAGTTTGGCCGTAACACACGGATTTCGCGCAGCTGAACTCGGCGAGTTGCGCCGCCTCGTTTTCGAGCATCGCATCCTGTTTCAGGAGAAGTGGAATGAGCACTTCGGCCGTTAAAGTCGAACCGTTAGCTGTGGATGTCTCGTGTACCGATGCCGGCCTGCGCGTGGTCTTGGCGGATGGGCGCGAAATCGTCACGCCACTCGAATGGTTTCCGCGCCTTCGGGATGCGCGGCCCGACCAGCGCGCGAACTGGCGTCCGATCGGCGGAGGCGTCGGCATTCATTGGCCAGATCTTGATGAAGACATCTCGGTCGCGGGACTCCTCGCAACCCGGTAGACTCGGCGACGTCGATCGGCGGCGCGCATGCTGCCGAACAACGCGTTGCAACTGACAAGCGAGTCAATGACTGCTCGCTGCGATCGCTCTCATTGATTCGCTTGCAGCTGAACGCGAGGCGTTATGCGGCCCGATGGTCGAGCGAATCCGTCTGACCGTCCGTTTGCCCGTCCGTTTGCCCGTCGAAGGGCGCTCGCGGCATACACAATGGCTATCTACACAGCCTACCATTGGGGAGAGCGCCATGCCGTCCGTTCGACGCCGGAAGACTGCCCTTCAACCGCGGCGGAGCTTACGACCTGCTAGTGATGGGCGGGTCGGTGGTGATTCCCGGAGCGGGCACCGGTCATCGCACCGGCTGCCGCAAACGCGGCCACCGACGTGGCGTCCTTGTTCGCGGGCGCGCTCGCGTCGGGTGTGTGGAGCAGCCATTGGCTCTACTGGCTCGCACCCTTGCTCCGCATGGTGCTGGCGATGCGACTCTACGTGTGGCTGCGAGCGGAGGCACCGACGTTCGGTCCCACGACAAATCCGGACCCAGCCGTTCACATAGGAACGACGAAGCGTGAGGGCCTGCCGGGATCGATCCCGGCAGGCCCTCTTCGTCACCCCGCTCGTCTCGATTCGTCCGCGTCAGGCCGCCAGTCGCAGCGCCGGTGCACCCACAGGCACGGGCTCGTGCGACGACTCCGACGCGGCCGCTGGCGCGAGTCCGCGGGCGTCTTCCACCGGCGCCTGTGTGTTCCGTCCACCAGGCAGCTGCCGGACACGCTTCGCGCTGCGCCACTCGGCGAGCACCGCCTCATCGCCTTCGAACGCCACCCGCACGACCGCGTCCAGCCGGTCGACCGCGCGACGGCCGCGACGCAGTGCCACCTCGAGTCCCACGCGCGCACCCACGTGCGATGACGTGTGTTCGGCGCGGCGAGTCCGTGTGAGATCCAACTCTTCCCGTGCCTCCCTGAAGCGGGCCAGGAAGTCGGACGGAAGGCCGAGCTCGACCAGCGCGGCCTCGAAGCGCTCGGCGATCTCCATCATCCCGTCGCAGGCGTGAAGGAACATCGTCACGCCTAGTCGGCACTTCGGCAGTCGGAGCGCCACCGGCATGCGCACGTCCGAGTTCGGCTCGATCTGCGCGCGCGCGATCGTCACGATCGGCCGCATGTGGCGGTCGCGCATGCGCACCATCAGCTGTCGCTGGTGACGCGACTCGCCGCGGTGCAACGCTGATCCCGAGAGCTGCGTGCCTGCGTGCGCGAAGGCCCGCTGCAGGACCTCGAGCAGTGTCTCCCGCGCACCGCGATACGTCAACCATCCTGTGGCCGGATGGTCTTCGAGGAATGTGCGCACGCGTACGAACGATTCGAGTACCTGCTTCTGCTTGGCGTACATGGCTTGGTCTCTGCGAAGAAGTGAAGTGACGGAGATCGGATGCGATCGGGAGGAGCTCGCGCGAGGCTCGTCGGAGATGCGAAGCGGCTGATCGCCGGTGCGACGAGGCTCGCCGCGGGTGCATGGCGACTGGAGGGCGATGCGTCGCGTCTGCTCGGCGGTGCGAACCGGTTGCCCGCTGTGCGACTCGGCTGGCTGCGG
>JANOWT010000347.1:0-12138 GCA_031418115.1 Gemmatimonadota bacterium | reverse complement strand
AGTATCATGCGCTGCGAGAGCGCGTTCTTCTCCGGCTCGGTGGGCGGCACCGGATCGACGCTCACCGAGTCGTACTCATCGGCGCGAGCGATGCGGATGGTGCGAGTCTCCGACGCGCCCTGACCCGGCCCGGTGACGTCGTTGCGGTCGCGGGCGAGGGCGCGTAAAAGGATCAGATCAACGGGGCCGAGCCTGAGCGTGTCAAGCAGCAGCGTGCCCTCGATGCGTCCACTGCGCACTCCAGCGCCGAACGCGCGAACGGAGACTCGTCCACTGCGGAATGTGAAGGCCTCGCCCGCGCCAGCACTGACGATGTACTCGAACGCAGCGTCGGCGAGCCCGTGATCATCGCGCACCTCGGCGCCCAGCACGAGCGCACCGCGCGCGGAACGCAACACCGAGTCGCGTGCAGGTGCGTCGAGGCGCGCGACCGGCACCGAGTCGGCGAACGACTCGACGACGAGCATCCGTTCACGCGTCGGTCCGCGCAGGCGGAGCCCTTCAGCGCGCGCGGGCACGGTGAACGCGACGCGCCACACGCCGTCGCGATCGGTGGTCGCGATGTCCGCCGCCCCGAGCTCCGCCGTGACTCCCGTCCCGCGGCCCTCGACCACGAGACGGCTGCCCGCGAGAACCCGTACCGATGACGGATCATCGATCGCGCGTGCGCCGAGTCCGGTGTACGCCGGCGGCACCACGCGCACGACGATCGTCGCGAGCGGATCGCCCAACGCGCGCGCAGCGGCGCCGAGGCGCTCGAGCGCGTCCCCAGCGCTCGGCGCGGTCACACGCGCGACCGCACCCGCGGGCGCAACAAGGAACGTGAATGCCATCAGGGCGAGCACGCCGAGCGGTCCGAGCAGCAACGCACGCGTAGCACGCGACACCTCGGGCTCGAGCGCCGCAGCTCGGACCTGCTGCGCGAGCGACGGGGGCAGGTGGGTGATGTGCGGATCGACCGACGTGACGAGCGCATAGCGAAGCGCCGGCACGCGCCGTTCGAACCAGAGCGCGATCGTCTCGTCGCTCGCGCTCCCGGTCGGCCTGATCCGTCGCACGAACTCCGCGAGCAACACGAGCGCCCCGATCACGACCGCGAGCGGAGCGATCACGCGACGCAGCGGCGCTGGCAACCCGACCAGCGCGTCTACGATGGTCGCGGTCAGCAGCACGCCGAGTGCCGTGGCAACAGCGAGCGCCACGCCTCGCGCTACGGCGGCGAGGCCGAATCGGCGACGCGCATGCGCGATCCGCTCCCGAGGCCCGGTCACGTCCCGAGGTCCGGTCACTTCGTCACCCGTCGACGTAGCAGCCACTCGGCCGCGAGCGCCACCAATGCCAGCGAGAGCAAGAGTGCCGCGGCACCGCGGTCCGCTGTCGCGCCCGCAGCGAGTCGTCGCGCACTCGCCAACTGCGCGCCACCAGCGAGTCGCCCTGCGACCGAATCGGTCACGGCGCGACCGCGCGCTCCGCCGCACGGCTCGACCAAGGCGGCGAGGAACCGATCGAATGGCGCACGGAGCGTGAGATCCCCGGCGAACGGGACTCCAACGCCGACGGACCGCACGCATCCTGACGCGAGTGCGGACTCGGTGGCGGCAACCGTGCCGTCACGCCATCGTGCGATCACGCGTGACGGCACAGCCGGCGCACTCGCCATCTCGCGAGCTGCTCCTTGACGCAGCGCTCCCGAGGAGCCGTCGAGGGGCATCCGCACCAGTGGTGCGACGATCGTCGCTGTGTGCAGACCGAACGCGGTCACGCCGTCAGCGACCGGCACCGCATCACCTGGCGACGGCCAGTACACGAGCACGCGCTCCGGCGCTGTCACCCACGCCGAGTCGGCTGCCGAGGGCGGGGCACGCGTGATGCGCACCTCGTGTGCCCCACGCGCGACATCGAGGCGCGCGATGGCGGGCGCGAGAGGATCGTCCACGGTCGCGCTCACCAGTCGGACCGCCCCGCGGCGTGCCGTGTCCGTCACCGCTGCGACGCGCACGATCTCGATGCTGCCTGGCCACTCCGCGCGCAGCGCGTCAGTTGCGGCGTCGAACTCTTCCTCGGCGAGTGGCGAGACAAGGACCAACCGCACCGAGTCCGCACCGCGCGCCACACGGCGCCCGGCTCGAGTGGCCACGACGAACGCGGCCGAGAGTATGCCAGATGCCGCGCGCGGCGCCGTGCGTGGCGCAGTGCTCGGCGCGCCGCCCGTGCTGTCGGCCGACTGCTCACGCGCCACGGTGTCGAACACCACGAGCGCGCCTCCCGCAGTGAGCCGCTCGCCAGCGAGTCGAGCCGCGACTGCGGGATCGGCGACGCTCGCCGAACGATCGAGCACCACCACCGATCGCACGGACGGCCCAGGCAGGTCGAGCACGGGCTGCGCGAATGCCGCGCCGAGCAAGAGGACTGCGAGCACGCGGCACGCGAGCAACAGCAGGTCAGTGGGGCGCGACGACCGCGCGACCGCGCTGGCGTCGCTCACGGGGACGAATCGCGCCGTCGGCAATACCGCCTTGGGCGGGCGCCGCGTCGTCAGCAGGTGCAACGCGACGACTGCCGTGGCCGCGAGTGCACCGATCGCGAGCATGAGCGGAGCCAGGAAGCTCATCGCCGACCGTCCGCGCCACGGGGCGACACCACGCGCCGCACTACCGCATCCACTACCGCGTCGTCACACACTTCCTGGTACGCGATTCCCTCGCCACGCACGCGCTGCGCCACGTCGGCGCGCCATTCGCCGAAGCGCGCGCGGTAGCTGTCCAGCGTCGCCGGCACGAGGGGCCGTTCGATCGTCTCGTCCTCGGGATCGACCACCAACCGCGACTCCGCGCTCGGATCGAGTTCCTCGCGCGACACCACATGCAGCAGATGCGACTCCCCGCCGCGCGCGCGGTGCTGCGCGAGCGCGAGCCGCAACTCATCGAGGTCGCCGAGCGCGTCGGTCACCACCACGCAGCGCGCGGCACTTCCCGGCACCAGCGCTGCGAGCGGCTGCGAACTGCCGGGCGATACTGCGTCGAGCGTGCGCGCGATCTCGGCGATCACTCCGCCGCGCGCGCGCGGCGGCAGGCGTCTCACGCTGCTCGGTCCCGCGATCACGAGTCCCACCGGGTCCGCACTCGAGTGCGCCACCGCGGCCAGCGCGACGACCAGACGCTTGGCGAGCATCCACTTCCCCGCGAACGACATGCTCGCGGAGGCGTCGACGATGAACGTCGTACCGAGCGTCGCGTGGTCGGGTGCGAGTCGGATGAACGCCTTGTCGCTACGCGCGAGGAGCTTCCAATCGATACGCCGCGGATCGTCCCCTTGGCGATACGGGCGATACTCCGCGAACTCCGGCGCGACGCCGCGCGATCTCGCCTGATGAGCTCCCGGCACACCCCCCGGCACCGGAGCGCGCGCAGGCCATCGCACGCCGCGCACGGCGTCGAGCAACGCGCCGTACGGACCCACCGCCACGGCTAGATGCCGGTGAGGCCGCGCGGCTCCGGCACACGCGCGATCAGGTCCTCGACGATCCGCTCGCTGTCGATCCCCTCCGCCTCGGCGGCGAAGTTCGGCAGCACACGGTGGCGCAGCACCGGCCGCGCGACACGACGGATGTCGTCGGGCGAGACCGCCTGACGCCCGGATAACAACGCCGCCGCCTTCGCGCCGAGGATCAGCGCCTGTCCCGCGCGCGGCCCCGCGCCCCAGCGCACGAACTGCTCGACCAACTCGGTCGCTTCGCCACCCTTGGGCCGCGTCGCGCGCGCGAGTGCGGCCGCGTACCGCAACGCCGCATCGGCGGCGGCGACCTCGCGCGTCATCCGCTGGAGCGCACGCGCTTCGTCAGCGCCGATGATCGGCTGGAGCGGCGCCTCGCCCACGCCTGTCGTCGCACGCAGGATCGCGACCTCCTCGTCGGCGCTCGGGTACCCGATGCGGATGTCGAAGAGGAAACGGTCGAGCTGCGCCTCGGGGAGCGGATACGTCCCCTCCTGCTCGATCGGATTCTGCGTGGCGAGCACGAAGAACGGCTCCGGCAGCGCCATCGTCTGACCCGCGGCCGTCACACGGTGCTCCTGCATCGCCTCGAGCAACGCCGCCTGCGTGCGCGGTGGTGCACGATTGATCTCGTCGGCGAGGACGATGTTCGCGAAGACCGGCCCACGCATGAAACGGAACGACCGGTGTCCCGTCTGCGAGTCCTCCTCGAGCAACTCGGTGCCGGTGATGTCGCTCGGCACGAGGTCGGGCGTGAACTGGATCCGACGGAACTCCAGCGCCATCGCCTCAGCGACCGCACGGATCATCATCGTCTTCGCAAGGCCCGGCACACCCACGAGCAGCGCATGTCCACCGGCGACGAGCGCCATGAGGATCTCATCGAGCACCGTCTCCTGCCCGACGATCCGCTTTCCTACCTCCGCACGCAACCGTGCCGCGGCGGCGAGCAAGGCATCGCGGTCGGTCGCAACAGGAGCGCTCGCGGCAGCGTTCAGCGGACCGGTCGCCGGTGGCGGAACGTCATCAGGAAGGTCGATCCCTCGCGCGCGCCGGCCACCGTCACCGGAGCGCCTTCATCGAGCACTTCGAAGCCACGGAGCTTGAGCACATAGTCAGACGCCGGATGATGCCGCTCGCCGAATGCATCGAGCACGACCTGCTTGAGCGCCGCCGAGCTCGTGCCGTCCGCACAGCGCACGGTCACGGTGTCCCAGAGTTCCGGCATCTGCACACGCACGGTGATGGCACCAGGTCCGTCGTTGCCGAGCGCGATCGTGTCGCGACGGCTGCGCAGCCCGTTCAGGAGCGCGCTCACGATACCGGCCCTGTCGCCGCGGCAGGCGGCAGTGTCGAGAGGAACTGCGCGACCTGCGCGTCGAACATGTACGACGAACCGGTGACCGACGTGCCGCCGGTCTCCTCGTTGGCCGCGATCGCGATCTCCTCGCCTCCCTGTCCGCGCAGGCTCATCCAGTTCGGTCCTTCCTTCTCGAGGAAGGCCGAGTAGATGCCCGACCCGCGCGTGAAGAACTCGCGCGCGGCGGCGAGCACCTCGCCGGCGGGAAGGCTGGTGCGCTGCTGCTGGAGAGTGCGTCCGGACTGATGATGTCTCATGTGGGATCCTCGGTTCCTTCGACACCCGCTACGGCGTCAGGGTTCGTTGCGTTGACGGAATCTAGTGCCGCTTCCGCCCGGCGGAGGCGGTCCTGCAGGGTCGATTTCTCGGCGATCGCAGCCATCACGTCGGCCACCGCCCGGAGCAGTGCGCGCACTCGCGCGTCGGGGACGCCCGGATCGGCGAAGTAGAAGGTCGCCGCCCCCTCCACCCCGGCGTTCGTCACGAGGGGTAGCGCGACGAGTGCGCGGAAGCCGAGTTCTGACGCGACCTCCTGCCAATCCTCCAGCCCTAGGTCGGCGAAGACATCGGGCACTTCGATCGCCCGTCGCTCGCTGACCGCCTCGCCGCTCGGACCGTAGCCGACGCGCACCCGCATCTCTCCCAACCAGGGACGCCAGCGATCAGGCCAGGCATGCGCCGCGACCAGTCGCATGAGCTCCGAGGCGCCGTCCATCAGGAAGACGGAGCCCAACGATGCCCCGACCACCGGGCAGCTGCGGTCGAGCGCGAACTGGAACGCTTCGTCGGCGCGTTCCGCACGCAGCAGACTGTGCGTGATGTCGCGCAGGAGCGCGGCATCGCCTTCCGTGACGTCGGGGCCCGCATCGGGAGTGGGCATGCGCCAGATCCGGCGCCGCGGTGTGGACATCAGCGCAGCGCGAGCGCCTCGGCGATCCCGGTGACGAACCGGATGCCGAAGAGGAATGCCGTGAGCGGCAACCGTTCGTCGTTCCCGTGCATCCGCTCCTCGTCCGGCATCTCGAGCGGGAACGGCAGCAGCCCGTACGCCTTGAATCCGGCGCGACGCAGGTCGGCCGAGTCGGTGGCGCCGGTGCTGAGGTACGGGACGACGGTGATCGTCGGATCGACGCGCTTGGCCGCGCGCTCCACCGCCGCGAAGAACTCGTTCTCCGCCGACATCGGTGGGGAATCCTCGCCGCGGCTCGTGATGACGAACTTCACGAGTGGATCGCGCACCGCACCCTCCAGCCGCGCCACGGTCGAGTCGATCGACTCACCCGGCAGCGTGCGGATATTGAGCGTCGCGACCGCCTCACGCGGGATCACGTTGCTGCGGATGCCTCCGCCGACGATCGTCGGCGAGATGCCCGTCCGCAACACGGCGTCGAGCGTAGGAATGGTGCGCAGCACATCGGCACCGCGCCAGACGCGCACCGCATCACCCGACGCGACGTCGCCCATCGCGCTTGCCTCGCGCGCGTCTGGCCAGACGGCCGCGAGCGCACCGAAGAAGCGCGTGGTGACCGGCGTGAGCGTGGTCGGCTCCCGGTGCGCACCGATCACGCCGAGTGCGCGCCCGAGCCGCGCGATCGCGTTCCCCTCGAGCGGGATCGACGCATGCCCATCGGGGCCGCTCGCCGTGACGGTCACGACATGCGAGACCTTCTCCGCCATCTGCAGCGCCACGTACCGCCTGCCGTTCGACATCACCCGCGTGCGGCCACCCTCGTTGAGCGCATACTCGGCGCGGATCGCATCGGGATGGTTCTTGAGCAGCCAACCCATCCCGAAGTCACCACCGGCCTCCTCATCGGCATTCGCCACGTAGATCACGTCGCGCGTGAGTCGTTCGCCCGCCTTCACGCGCCGTTGCAACGCGAGCATCGCCTGCAGGTTGGCGACGAGCATCCCCTTGTCGTCGATCGCGCCGCGGCCATAGAGCACACCATCGCGCACCTGAGCGGCGAAGGGATCGGCGGTCCACTGGTCGCGGATCACGCCGACCACGTCCATGTGCCCCATGAGGATCACCGGCGACTTCGCACCCGCGCCCGTCACACCGCGGATCCGCGCGACGACCGCACCGCGCCCAGGCGCGCTCTCGTAGACCTGCGACTCGATGCCCGCCTGCTTCAAGAGCGAATCGAGGAAGCGCGCGGTGGCGAGTTCGTTGCCGGGAGGGTTCGTGGTGTTGATGCGGATCATCGCCTGCAGCTGCGCCGTGGCCTCGCGCAGGATCGCGTCGTCGCTCGGGGACTGCGCGCCGAGCGCGGTTCCCCAGGCGAGCAAGCACAGCAACGACGCCTGCTTCACCACAGGGGCACAGGGGAACACCGAGGATCCACCCGCACGTCTCGCAGTACCCCTGTGCCCCCTGTGCCCCTGTGGTGAAGCTGTTGCCGTTGCCGTAGCAGTCGCGCCGTCCAAGGTCCCCATGATCACTTTCCGTACAAGCGCTTCGCGAGCGCCTCCTTGAGCTTCACCGTCAACGGCCCGGGCTTCCCGTTCCCCACCGGCTTCCCGTCGATCTCCACGAGTGGCTGCACGTCGGTCGTCGTGCCACAGACAAAGACCTCCTCGACCACCGACAGCTCCGCGAGCGACACCGGCCGCTCCTCGAACGGTAGCCCGAGCTCCTGGATCATCTCCACGATCTCCACTCGCGTGATCCCCGGCAGGATGTAGTTCGAGAGCGGATACGTGCGCAGCACGCCCTTCACCACGAAGAACGCATTCGTCGCCGCTCCCTCGGTGAACATCCCGTCACGGTGCATCAGCGCCTCGTAGGCGCCCGCCTCCTGTGCCGCCTGCCGCGCCAGCACCGGCCCCAGCAGGTTGACCGTCTTCAGGTCGCAGCGCGCCCAGCGGATGTCGGCGAGCGTGATCCCCTTCGCGCCGTTGTCGCGCATCGCGAAGTTCGGCTTGAACGCACTCGCCGCAGCGTACACAGTCGTCGGCGTGCCAGCAGGCGGAAAGTGATGCGTGCGCGGCGCCGCCCCGCGCGACACCTGCAAGTAGACCGTCGCCTCGCCGCCAGCAAGCCCATTGTCCACCACGAGCTTCTCGCCCACCGCCTTCAGCGTCGCCGACTCGGCGCCCACCATGCTGATGCGCAATGTGTTGAGGCCGTTCGCCATGCGCGCCGCATGACCTTCCCAAGCGTAGAGGCGCCCTTTGATCACGCGCACCACCTCGTAGATGCCGTCACCGAAGATGAAGCCGCGATCCTCCACGGGGATCATCGCTTCGGCCTTCGGCACGTACTTCCCATTCAGATAGACGGTCGTCATCGCAGTCACCCGATCATCCGTTCGATTCCGGCTATCACAGGAGCGAAGGAGAGGCCCTTCCCCGCGATACGCCGCGCCTGTTCATCGGCCAGCTCGCGCTGACCATGCCCGAAGAGCTCGCCCACCATCCAGGGGCCGGCGTTCGGGTTCCGCCACCAATCCTCGTTGAATCGCTCACGCAGCGACTCGTCGAGAACGGCCTGCAACTGCCAGGCGCGCAGATAGCGCGCCGCATAGTAGCGCGGGTCGACGTCCACGAACGCGTCGGCGCGCTGCACTCGGAATCCGGTCGCCGCCGTGAGCGTCTCCACGTAGAGATCGGGGAGCGCGTCCCACGAGACGCCGCCGCCATGCAGTTCCGTCTCGTAGATCAGCTTGGCCGCGTAGCGCCGCACGAAGTGCAGCTCCTCGAATCCTTGCGAGTGGAGGAACTCCGGCAGTTCCTTCTTGCCGAGTTCGGTGTAGCGCGTGAGCCAACCCGCGTCCTTGAGCCGGTGATCGAAGAGCATCGCATAGCCCTCGGTCACCGAGTTGTCGCCGAGCCAGCGGAACTCGAACGGCAGCGCGCGATCCATGTTCCCGAAGTGCAGTGCGTGGCCGAGTTCGTGCATGAGCGTCATCCAGTCGGACTGCCCGCCGTGCGGTCGCAGCACGAGATGCACCACGTCGGGGATCCGCACCGGCGCGCAGAAGGCGCGCGCGCGCTTTCCCGGCCGCTCGGCGGTGTCGTAGCGCACGCGCCCGTTCGCGTCGGGACTCGTGCCCATCTCCGTCACCTGCCGCCGCACCTCGCGCTCCATCTGGTTCGCGGGGAAGAAGGCGTCGAACTCAGGCGCGCGCATGAGGGCGAGCAGGTCGGCGCGCGTCACCTCGCCCGGCTGCATGCCGAGTCCGTTCTTGATGTAGCGCGGCTGCAGGTCGTCCCACATGGCCTGCGTGTCACGCAGGAAGGCCTCGCATTCGCCGCGGAGTGCCGCGAGCGGGACCCCGCTGAGCGTCTCCCAGGTGGCGTTGTACGTCGGCGCGATCCCCAGCGATGCCACCACCTCGTGCTCGAGCTGCAGTCGCTCGCGCCGCAGCGGGGCGAGCTCCCGCGCGACGAGTGCGGCGCGGGCGTCGTCGAGCGCGTGCCGCTCGTTGGCATCGCGCGTGTTCCCGAGCGAGATCGAGACGCGCGAGTACGGCTCTTCGGTGCCGTCGGAGAGCCGGATGACCGCCGAGCCTTCCCAGGCGATCTCGCGTTCCTCGATCGGCGCGAGTGCGCGGCCCACGCGCGACTCGAGCAGCCAGTCGAGCAGGCACTGCGCGGAGCGGTGGTCTGCGGACACGCGGTCCGTCGGCGCAGTCGAGCGGAGCAGGTCGAGCGCCATCTCGAACGCCTCGTCGTCGTACGCCGCCCGGTGCTTCTCGTAGATCGGCTGCAGCGCCGCGCTGTCCTTCCAGCCCGCGTGGGCTGCGTGGTACTCGGCGGAGACCTCCTCGAGGAAGGCCTCGCCGCGCGCGCGCAACTCGTCGAGCGGAGAGCGGTCCCGCTTCATCGCCGGGCCCGCCCGGCGGGCGCAGCATCAGCCGAGCGCATCCGCTGCCTCACCCGACGAGGCCCGACTCGGCGCGCACGTGGTCGGCCTCGAGGTACTTCGTCATCACCTCGATCACCTTGCTCGTCGATACACGGATCTGCCCCATGTCGTCGCGGAATCGGATCGTCACGTCATCGTTCGCCGTGGAGTCCGGGTCGATCGTGATGCCGAACGGCGTCCCCGCTTCGTCCTGCCGGCGGTAGCGGCGCCCGATCGCACCTGCCTCGTCGTAGAACACGTTGAAGCGCTTCCGCAGTGCGGCCGCGAGCTTCTCCGCCATCTCCGGCTGTCCGTCCTTCTTGGTGAGCGGGAAGATGCCGGCCTTGATAGGCGCGAGCACAGGGTGGAAGCCCATCACGGTGCGACCTTCCGTCTCGCCCGGGACCGGTTCTTCGCGCAGCGCGTTCGCCATGATCGCGAGCGTCACGCGGTCCGCACCCACCGACGTCTCGATCACATACGGCAGGTACCGCTTGTTCGCGGCCTGATCGACGTACTCGAGCTTCTTGGTCGAGAACTGCTGGTGCTGTTTGAGGTCGAAGTCGGAGCGATTGTGCACACCCTCGATCTCCTGGAAGCCCAGCGTGCCACCGAAGTCGAAGTTGATGTCGAAGGCCGCGCGCGCGTAGTGCGCCAACTCCTTCTCGGTGTGCTGATGGAACTCGAGACGGTCGCGATCGAGCCCGAGCGACAGGTGCCAGTCGAGTCGCGCCTGCTTCCAACGCTCGAAGTGCTCCATGTCGGTGCCCGGCTCGACGAAGTACTGCATCTCCATCTGCTCGAACTCGCGCGTGCGGAACGTGAAGTTCCCGGGCGTGATCTCGTTGCGGAACGCCTTGCCGATCTGCGCGATCCCGAACGGCACCTTCTGGCGCGTCGCCTGCTGCACGTTCAGGAAGTTCACGAAGATCCCCTGCGCCGTCTCGGGGCGGAGATACACCACCGACGCCGACTCCTCCACGGGACCCATGAACGTCTTGAACATGAGGTTGAACTGCCGCGGCTCGGTGAGCTGGCAGTCCGCATGCTCGCCTGGCTTCTTGCTCGGCTTCCGCGGGCATTGGGCGTCGTCCATCTTGTCGGCGCGGAAACGCGCCTTGCATGCCTTGCAGTCGATGAGCGGGTCGGAGAAGCCGCTCACATGGCCCGAGGCCTCCCACACTTTCGGGTGCATGAGGATCGCGGCGTCGAGCCCTTCGACGTCATCGCGCTCGCGTACCATCGCGTTCCACCAGCGCGCCTTGACGTTGTTCTTGAGCTCGACACCCAGAGGCCCGTAGTCCCACACCGAACCGGTGCCGCCGTAGATCTCGGAGGACTGGAAGATGAAACCGCGGCGCTTGGAGAGGCTGACGAGCGATTCAAGGACGTCGGGGCGCATGAACGACGGGTGCGAAAGGGTGGGCTGGCGGTGCTCGGAATCTAATGGTTGGCCGCGCCCCCGAGCGCCCGCGCGATCAGCGCCCCGTGCCCGCGCCCATTCTCGATGAATACCTTGTTCGCATCGAACCCACTCGCGAGCACGCCCGCGATGAACACGCCGGACACATTCGTCTGCATGCTCTCAGGCTCGTGCGTGGGGATCCCCGTCAGCGCATTCACCTCGACCCCCAGCGACGCGAGCAACTCGGTGCTCGGCGTGAACCCGGTCATGAGGTAGACATGCTGCGCCGGCAGGATCCCCGGGCCGTCCTTTCCCTCGAGATGCACCCGACCCGCCTCGATCGCCGTCACGCGCGTATTCCAGCGCACCCCGATCGATCCGTCCTTCAATCGATTCTGCAGGTCGGGCAGCACCCAGGGCTTGATGTTCTTGTCGAAACTCGGCCCGAAGTGCACGAGCGTCACCTTCGCCCCATGCCGCCAGAGATCGAGCGCCGCCTCTGCCGCCGAGTTGCCACCGCCGACCACGATCGCCTGACGTTGGAACGCCTCGTGCCCCTCGCGATACAGGTGCGAGACGTGCGGCAGGTCCTCACCCGGCACGCCGAGCGGATTGGGCGTTCCGAAGTACCCGCTCGCCACGACGATCGCCCGCGCGCGCGTCTCCACCACGTCGCCGCCGAGCGGACGCGAGTGGACGATGAACTCCTGCTTGCGCCGCCAGACGTGCACCACCGGCTCGTACTGGTGCACGTCGAGCCCGAAGTGCGACACCACTTCGCGGTAGTACGCCAGAGCCTCGCGCCGCGTCGGCTTGTCGGTCGCCAGCGGGAACGGCATGTCGGCGATCGCGATCTTGTCGGCGGTCGAGAAGAAGGTCATGTAGACAGGGTACGAAGCGACCGAGCTCGCCACGCACCCGCGATCGAAGATGGTGACCGCGATCCCCGCCTTCTGTATCGCCGCCGCCGCTGCGAGACCGCAGGGCCCCGCGCCGATCACGACCACTGGCAGTGGATTGTCCCCGTCG
>JANOWT010000346.1:0-4930 GCA_031418115.1 Gemmatimonadota bacterium | reverse complement strand
ACGCATCGCGGCCACCCGCGAAGCGACTCTCGATGTACGCGATCACGTCCTCGGCCTGCGCCATGTCACGCACGACCAGGTACGCGCCCCCGTCGTACTTCTCCACCTGCGACGCCGTCGCGCGCGTCTCCTCGTGGTAGTACTTGCCGTGGATCATCGAGGTGAAGCCGTCGCGGGCGTAACTGTCGACCCGCTTCCACACATTGAGTACCGACCCACACGTGGTGTCGACCATCACGCATCCCTTCTCCCGCAGGGTTTGGAAGTCGTGGATCGTGACGCCGAACGCGGGGAGGATCACGACGTCCTGCGGCTGCACGGCGCTGTAGTCGAAACCCTTGTCGCTCGGCTTGAGGAAGACGATCCCCATTTCCTTGAGCTTCGCGTTCACGTGCGGGTTGTGGATGATCTCGCCCGCGAGGTAGATCTGCCGATCGGGGAACTTGGCGCGCGTCTGGTAGGCGTACTCCACCGCACGCTCCACGCCGTAGCAGAATCCGAACTCCTTGGCCAGACGGATCGTCACCGGGCCGGCGACCAACGTGTGGTCGCGCGCGCGCAGGAGGTCGACCAACTGACCGTCATAGTCGGCGGTGAGCGTCCCCTGGACCTCGGTCTTGAGGCCGAACCCTTTGCGGAAGTACGTCGACTCGGGAGTCATGGAGCGAAAGATAAGGCTGTGGGTAGGGAGGCGCTGGCCGGCCTCCCCGCTCGCGCAAGAGGCCCACCACGGGTAACTTCGGCCTCATGAGCGATCACTTCGACCTGTGCGTCATCGGGGGCGGGCCAGCCGGCGAGAAGGGTGCCGCGCAGGCCGCGTGGGCCGGCAAGAAGGTCTGCCTGGTCGAACGCTCGCCGAAGCCCGGTGGTGCCGCGGTGAACACCGGCACGATCCCCTCCAAGACGCTCCGCGAGACCGCGCTCTACTTCAGCGGCCTCCGGCAGCATGGACTCTACGGCGTCGACTACAAGGTGAAGTCCGACATCACTGTCGGCGAGTTCATGTATCGAGAGCGGGCCGTGGTCGACGCCGCCTGGAAGCAGATCGAGGAGAACCTGGAGCGCCACGGCGTCGTCCGCGTGCAGGGACAGGCCCGCTTCTACGATCCGCACACGGTCGATGTCACGCGATTCAAGGAGGTTCCTCGGCTGATCACCGCCGACGTGTTCCTCCTCGCCACCGGCTCGCGCCCGTCGCACCCAAGCGAGATCCCTTTCGATGGGCGTATCGTCGTCGACAGCGACGACGTCCTCTCGCTCACGGCGATCCCCGGCCGCCTCGTCGTCATCGGCGGTGGCGTGATCGGCTGCGAGTACGCGAGCATCTTCGCCGCACTCGGCGTACGCGTGACGCTCGTGAACTCTAAGGAACGCCTGCTCATGCAGGTCGACGCCGATCTCTCCGACGCCCTGCGCCAGGAGATGACGCGCCGCTTGGGCATGCAGGTCGTCCTCGATGCCTCCGTGGCCACGGTCCGCGTCGAGGGCGACCTCGGCGTGGTCACGCTCAGCGACGGTCGCGAACTCGTCGCCGACTGCGTGCTCTACTGCGCTGGTCGCGAAGGGAACACGCACGATCTCGGGCTCGAGACCGCGGGGGTGCGAACCAACGCACGCGGCTTCGTCCAGGTGGACGCGACGTTCCGCACCGCGAATCCCAGGGTATACGCGGCCGGTGACATCATCGGCTTTCCGGCCCTCGCCTCGACGGCGATGGAGCAGGCGCGCGTCGCCATGTGCCACGCCTTCGACCTGCGCTACAAGACCGCTGTGTCCGCGGTGCTCCCCTACGGTGTCTGGACCATCCCCGAACTCGCGACCGTGGGACTCGGCGAGGACGATGCGCGCGCCCAAGGCATTCCCGTCGAGATCGGCAAGGCCTGGTTCCGCGACAACCCCCGCGGTCAAATCATCGGTGACACCGAAGGCTTCGTGAAGCTCGTCTTCCGCACCGACGACCAGACGCTCATCGGGGCGAGCGTCATCGGCGAGGGCGCCTGCGAACTCATCCACGTGCCGGCCGCGGTCATCCAGTTCAAGGGCACGCTCGACTATTTCATCCAGACCGTCTTCAACTACCCGACGCTCTCCGACGCATTCAAGTACGCCGCCTACGACGGGCTGCAGCGGCTGCAGCGACGCGTCAGCAGGGCGATGGAAGCCCGCAGCCGCGTCGCGACGCCGGCCGCCGCTGCTACTCCGCCGCCACCAGGAACGGCCTGAGCGCGTCCTTCACGAAGTCGGGTAGCGCGCGCTTCGTGATCGTCTCCTTCTCCACGCACACCACTGTGAGCTGCGCCGACGCGCGGTGCACCAGGTCGGCGGCGCGGTAGGCCTCGAACCGCATCGTGATCGACGACTCGCCGATCCGGGCCACTCCCACGCGTATCTCCATCAACTCGTCCATCTGCGCCGGCGAGTGGAACTCCACCTGGAACGCCTTCCGTGGCAGTTGCACCTGCCGCTGCACCCGCATCACCTCGTAGGGTAGTCCCGCCTGCCGGAACATCTCGTGCTCCGCCGACTCGAAGAACCGGATGTACGTCCCGTAGTAGATGATCCCGAGCGGATCGCAGTCGCTCCAGCGCACGCGCTCCTGCACTGCGAATGGGAACTGCGGGTGGGCCTGTGTCACGAGTGGGTCACCTGACGGGTGTTGAGGGGAACACCTACGTCCCCGCTGTGGACTGAATGGTAACTTTGCCATTGCGCGGGTGCGTTGGCCACCCGCGGGCCTCAACGCGGAGTCGATCATGTTGCGCACCATCCTCGTCCCACTCGACGGTTCGGCGCTCGCCGAGCGCGCGATCCCCATCGCAGCTGACATCGCCCGTCGGGCCGGTGGCGCCGTCCACTTGGTGCGCGCCCACATCCCTCTCGCCGTCGTTGGCGCGACGGCCGAGGGCGCGATCTTCTCGCAGGACATGCTCGCCGCCGACGAGGCGCTCCGACACCGCGCCAAGGAGTATCTCGACGCCACTGCCACTCGCGTCGCCGGCGAGTGGGGGCTGCGCGTGAGTGCCTACACCGAGGACGGCAGCCCAGCCGGCCTCATCACCGACGTCGCCGATCGTATAGACGCCGATCTGGTGATCATGACCACGCACGGCGCCGGCGGCTTCACGCCCGACTGGCTCGGCTCGGTCGCCGACTCGGTCATCCGCCACTCACACCGCCCCGTGCTCGCGATCCCGGAGAACGATGCCCACGCGGGCGAGCCGTTCACGCCGCGCCGGATCCTCGTGACGCTCGACGGCAGCACGCTCGCCAACGCGATCCTGCCGATCGCCCGCGACCTCGCGATCGCGTTCGGTGCTCAGGTCGACCTCATTCGGATCGTCGCGCCCTACGTGCCCGGCGACGTGATCGCGACGCTCTCAGCCGACCGTCCCGATCCATTCGGAGTGGACGCCGAGTCGGTGCACGCCAAGACGTCGCTCGACGATGCGGCGGCCGATCTGCACAAGGTCGGCCTCAAGACGACGGTCACCGTGCGCGTCGACCTCTCGCCCACGCGGTGCCTGCTCGACCATGTGAAGGAGACCGACCCCGATTGCATCGCGATCGCCACGCAGGGGCGCGGTGTCTCGAGGATCTTCTTGGGCTCGGTCGCCGACAAGCTCATCAGGTCGGCCGGTCGACCGGTGATCGTCCTGCGCCCGCCCAAGGCGTAGCGAGGGCGTGTTCGAGGGCTTGCTAGCGCGCGTACAGCTCAGGCGTGACGAACGGCGCCAGCGCGTACGTGACGAGCACCTCGTACGCGCCCTGCCGGTCGATCCGCCCGGCGGTGAGGATCCCCACGGCGCCCTTGCCGTGCTTCGTCCCCCGTTCGGCGACCAGCGCGTCCATCGCGTAGCCGAGCTCCATGCCGTCGCGGATCATCGTCGCGACGGCATGAGGTAGCGGCATCGCGAGCGAGCCGCCGACGCCTTCGCGGCCGTCGCGGTGCACGACCACACACCAGGCGCAGCTGCGCATGCCGTCGGGGCCGTCCACCACGCCGCCCTCGAGTCCCACACCCAGGTCGGCGTCGAGCGCCTCACGCGCGGCGCGGGCGCGGTTGCGCGCCCCGCGGATCGTTTCGTCGTCGCCGAACGGCTGGTCGCGCACGCCGCTCGGCACAGTCACCGGCTCGACCGTCGCGGTCGGAGTGGCCCACGCGAGCACGGCACGCACGGCGCCGAGCTTCACTGGGTTCGCGGATCCGACGGACACTCGCTTGATCGTCTCGCTCATCTGCCCAATCTACGGCCGCTCGCACTATCTTCGCCCCATGGCCGCGCCCCCTGACCACTCGAGCGACCCCGCCTTCGCCTTCGTCGGCGCACGCCTCTGGCTCGACTTCGTCAACACCGACGACGCGCGCCTCGGCGTTCGCATCGACACCATCGCCAGCTTCGACCGCTTCGTGAACTGGCTCCAAGCGGCCCACGTCCTCGACACCGAACGCGCCGATGCCCTGCGACGGCGCGGCGCGGAGCAACCTTCCGGCGCTGCAGCCGCACTCGTGGAAGCCCGCCGCGTTCGCGCAGCCCTCCGCTCCCTCGCCGAACGGGCGCGCACCGATCAGGGCGAGCGCACCAAGGCGCTCGTCCTCGCGGAGATCAATCGTGTGTTGGGTCGCTCAGTGGGCACACGCCGTGTGGAGGCGCTCCCCGACGGTACTTATCTCCGCAGCTTCGTCCCCGTCGGCGACGTCTTCGGCGGCCTGATCATCCCCGTCGTCGAGTCGGCCGTCGACTCACTCGTGCTCGGAGAGATGCCCCGCATCAACAACTGCGCCGACCGACGTTGCCCCCGCTACTTCGTCGACCTCACACGCTCACACACCCGTCGCTGGTGCGACATGCGCACCTGCGGCAATCGCGCTAAAGCGCAGCGGTGGCGACGCCAGCCTTGATGTAGCCCATCTCCGTGGCGTAGTCGCGCA
>JANOWT010000345.1:0-9233 GCA_031418115.1 Gemmatimonadota bacterium | reverse complement strand
GCGCTCGATCCGGTCTTCCTCAACATCGGCATTCGTTTGATGGCGCTAGCCCGGGATGGGACACACCTCGTGTGGGCGGGCAGAGACTCGGTCGGCGGCGACATACAGCTCTTCCTCTCCGCATTGGGGGAGGGTTACAGTCGACCTATCGCGGGCACCGAACGAGCCACGACGTTCGTGATGGCGCCGGACGCACGATCGATCGCGTTCGCCCGTGAGGGTAACCTCAACGTCGTCGGCGTCGAGGGCGGACAGCCGCGTCGCCTCGCAGCGAGTTCGGGGATGGCCAGCCCAACGTGGACCACGGACGGCTGGATCGTCTTCGGTCGCGCGGCGAGCATCTGGCGCATCCGCGCGACCGGTGGCGAGCCCGAGCTCGTCGTGCAGGGAATCGCGGACACCGCCTACGGCGGACCGACGGTCATCGAGGAAGCCGGCACCCTGCTCGTGGGGCGGACGATCAACGGTGTGGTCGACTTGGTGGCCGGGGCGCTCGACGGCGGGCCGCTGACCCCGCTGGACATCGCGGCCTCGCGAGGGTACTACGCCCGCGGCACACTGGTGTTCGCCGGCGCCGACGGCATCGTGCGCGCAGTGCCCTTTGACGCGCGCCGGCGACGGACGACGGGAGAGCCGCAGCCGTTGATGCAGGGGATGGCGACGACCGTCTCCGCGCGCATGGACCTGGCGCGGAATGGACTGCTGGTCTTCATCCCCCAGAGTCGGTCGCTCGCCGATCTGGTCCTCGTCGACCGGTCGGGAAGCGCTCGCACGGTCGGCGAAGAGCGCGGCTATTTCCTCCCGAGGTTCGCGCCCTCCGGATCGCGCGCGGTGGTCGGGATGCGCCCCAGCCAAGAAACGCGCGGCGGCGACCTCTGGTCGATCGATCTTGCGTCCGGGGTGACACTTCGCCTGACGAGCGACGGAGGGAGCTCTCGCCCGGCGTGGTCCCCTGATGGCCGGTCCCTTCTGCTCTCGTCGCGCAAGGCGACCGGCGGGTTGGCGCTCGCCCGAATGGTCGCGGACGGGACGACGCCGCCCACCACGCTGCTGGAGCGTGGCGGCGGGATCTACGAGAGTCAGCTCACCGCCGACGGGCGCACCCTCGTCTGGCGCGAGGACGCACAGGGGACCGGGCGGGATATCCTCGCCGCACCGGTGGACACGCCGACGGCGGTGCGGCCCGTCCTGCAGACGCGCTTCGATGAGCGGGGCATTGCCACGGGACCGGAGGGCGACTGGCTCGCCTACGTGTCGGACGAGTCGGGGCGCAGCGAAGTGTACATCCGGCGCCTGGTGGCAGGCTCGCCGCGGTGGCCGGTCTCGCGGAACGGCGGCGTGGAGCCGCGCTGGACGCGCTCAGGCGAGGTCTTTTTCCGGAAGGCCGACTCGGTCTTCGTGTCGCGGGTGTCCGTCGGCGCCGAGCCGCGCATCAGCGAACCGAGGGTGCTCTTCACGGGGACGTACCAGCGGCTGGGCTGGGAGTCGACCTGGGATGCGTCCCCGGACGGGAAGTCCTTCCTGATGGTGCGCGACCTGCAGGAGGCGCAGCCGAACGTGATGCTGTACTCCAACTGGATGGGGAAGCGGGTGCCGTAAGGGGCCGAGATCGGGGGCGGTCGAAGCCCCGCTCCCGGACGTGCCGCCCGCTCTTCGTACCTGATAGCCAGGCGCGTCACGTATCGGTATGATCATCGATATGAAGACGCTTCGGGGAGTGAAGTATCTGCGCGACGCCAAGGGACGCCGCACCGCCGTCGTCATCGACCTCCGCCGCAACCGTGCGCTGTGGGAGGATTTCGCTGGCGTGGCCCTCGCTCGCACTCGCGCCAGCGAAGCCAAGGAATCGCTGGCTGCCGTCCGCGCTCGCCTGACCGGCGCTGGGCGGCTCAAGCGGAGTGCCTAAGTACACCGTCCAGTTCGTCCGATCCGCGACCGACGGGGTGCAAGAAACTCCGCAGGGCCCGCGACTTGTGGCGGCTCCGCATCGGCAACTATCGCGTGGTCTATCAGGTCGATGACGTGGTGCGCATCGTCGAGATTCGCGCCGTTGGCGATCGCAAGGACATCTACGACTAGACGCTGGTAGATGGACCAAAGGCAGGGCGGTCACGCAACGGCCAGCGGAGATCCCCGCTGGCCGTTGTCGCTTCAGCCGATGTTCGCCTCACGGCACCTTCGCCCTGAGCTCCGCCGTGAAGTTCTGCACGATCACCAGCCGGTCCTGCGCCAGGGCACCATCCCCGGGATCCACCGCGCGCGTGAACAGGAACCGCTGCCCGTCCGGGTTGACGTCGAAAGTGTTGGTGGCGTTGGGAGCGAACGGGTTGACGTCGAAGAGCCGCCGGGGTGTGCCGGTCGAGAACGCGACCGCGGGGAGGACATCGACGGCCCAGAGCGAGAACGTGCCGGACCCTTCCATTTGTACATAGAACAGCTCACGCCCCGATCGCGACCAGCGCGGCGCATATGCGGTCGACGTGGAGACCTGCCGCTTGGCGACCTTTGTGTCGGGGAACGGTCGCACGTACACCTGGAAGGTCCCGGACTCGTCGGAGGCATAGGCGAGCCAGCGGCCGTCGGGCGAGAGCGCGGGGACGGTCTGGGTGACGGGGTCCTTCACCAACGTGACCTCCGTGGTGTCGCCCGAGGTACGTCGCCCGAGGATGTCGCCGGTGCGGGTGTAGATCATCCACCGGCCGTCGGACGAGCGCTGCGGCAATCCACCACGTCCCGGGATGGCCGAGGGCAGCACGCTCCCGTCCGCGGGGACCGTCTGCAGCGAGCCGCCACCTGGCGTGGCGAAGAGCAGCGATCTCCCGTCTGGTGACCAAGAGGGGGTGGCGCCGAGGTCCGCCACGCGCGTCGCCGGACCGCGGTCGAGCTGCTTGACCCAGATCTGCGCCTCCGAGCCCCCCGAGATCGCGACGGCCGCCATGCGTCCGTCCGGCGAGAGCACCGGGCGTCCCGTCATCTCGCCCGTCCAGGAGGGGTCCACGGCGCGTGCGCCGCCGTCGCGGCCGACCCACACCAGCTCCCGCCTGACGTTGCGCACGGAACCAGCGACGTACACCAGCGTGCCTTCGCGCGACGCCGAGATGCTCACGCGGTCGGTCCCGCGGACCGCGACACCATCGCCGACGAGCACCGCCTCGCCGGTGAGGCGGAGCGCGTTGGGGTCGAACGGCGCCGCCATGAGCATCCCTTCGGGCGTGACATAGAGCAGGTGGCCGCTCTCCACATAGAGCGCCGCCACGCCGTTGGCGAGAATGCGGTGGGTCCCCGTGCGGGTGTCGAGCACCGCGATCTCCGGCGTGAATCCCGTCACGTTCGTGGTCCGGCTGCGCATCAGCACGCCCCGTCCACCGGGAAGCGCGCGGGGCATGTTGTGATAGACCTCGCCGCGCGCGGAGTCGGGACGCGACGCGATCTCGGGACGACCGCCGCTCTCCTTGATGCGCGCGATGCCGTCGCCCTCGAGGTGGCCGTCGTAGTAGATGTAGCCGTCGTACCCCCACGAGACGCCGCCATTGTCCACGAGGGAGTCGGTGAGCGTGAGCACCGGTCCGCCGGCGAGCGGCACCACCTTGAGGGCACGCGGGGCGGTCGTGGTGATGAAGGCGATGCGCGTGCCGTCCGGCGACAGGGACGGATTCATCGCGTTCTCGGTGCCGGCGAGCGGCGTGGCGTCCAGCCGGTCGAGCGGCCGCACCATGAGGTGCCGCGCTGGTCCGTCGCCCGCCACGTAGACGAGCGTGCGGCCGTCGGGCGTGAGGCTCACGAGCGTGCCGTTCGCCGCGACGTTGAGCGCCTGGTCCGTGGGGAGAAGCAGGGGAAAGCGAGCCACGCGCGGCTCGGGGGCGGCGCGCAGTAGCGCCCAGCCCGCCACCGCGGTGGCGAGGAGCGCCAGGGCGCCCATCGCCATGAGTGCCCGCGGGCTCGCGGCACGTCCGATCGCCGACGGCCCGACACCCGCCTGGCCCAACGCCGTGCTCGTGAACTCGCGATGCGTGAGCGCGTCGGCGAAGGCCTTCGCACTCTCGAAGCGGTCCGCAGGCAGCTTCTCGAGCGCCTGCGCGACGGCGGCCGCCACGTTTGGTGGCACGTTCTTGCGCACCTTCGTCACTGCCGCCGCCGGCTCGGTGATGATCTTCATGATGATCTGCTGCGCCGTCGACCCGGTGTGCGGCGGATCGCCCGTGAGCATCTCGTAGAGCACCGACGCCAACGAGTAGACGTCAGCGCGCCCGGTGATCTCGCGGTCGGCCGTCGCCTGCTCGGGGCTCATGTAGTGCGGCGTGCCGAGGCTCAAGCCCGTCTCGGTCATCCGCCCGCCCGCGGCCGCGCTCACCGCGAGCGCGATGCCGAAGTCGGCGACCATGGGCCGGCCGTCGTGCATGAGGATGTTCTCGGGCTTGATGTCGCGGTGGATCACGCCATGGCGATGCGCGTAGTCGAGCGCGTCGGCCACCTGCGTGGTGATGCGCACCGCATCCTACACGCCGAGCTGCTTCTCGCGATCGAGCGTCGCGCGGAGCGTCTCGCCCTCGATGAAGGGCATCACGTAATAGAGGAACCCGTCGGCGGTGCCGCTGTCGAAGAGCGGCAATATGTGCGGATGCTGCAGCGCGGCGGTGGTCTTGATCTCGACGATGAAGCGCTCGGCGCCGAGGACGGCGGCGAGTTCGGGCTTGAGGACCTTTATGGCGACGTGGCGGTCGTGCTTGAGGTCTTCCGCTAAGTAGACCGTGGCCATGCCGCCAGCCCCAAGTTCGCGCTCGATGCGGTAGCGGTCGGCGAGGGCGGCGGTGAGGCGGTCGATAGTGGGCATTGCTGAAGCTACGGGTGAGTGGGAGCGTGGACCAGCGAATCGCGATCGACACCGTCGTTAAGTAGCCGCTGCCCACCGCAAGATCGCCGGCAACAGCGCATCCCGGAACTCCGACACCGAGCCGTACCGGTCCTCCCGAACGCCATGCGTGGCGCGCGCAAGGATGCTTGCGAGTTCGCGCTGCTCGGCGCTCGCTGCATCTCCGCCGAGCCGCTCGCGGAGCACGGCGTCGGCGCGGGCGAAGAAGGGACCGCGCAACTCGACGGAGCCGGTCAGCATCTCGAGCGCGACGATGCCGAGGGCGTGCACATCGGTGCCCTCGTCCACCGGCTCACCGGCGAACTGCTCCGGTGACATGTACGCCAGCGTCCCGACGGTGGTGCCGGTGCGCGTGAGCTTGTTGCCGTCGGCGAAATCGAGATCGCGTGCGACCGCGAGGCCGAAATCGAGGATCTTCGCACGCGGCGCTCCGTCGGCCACATCGATCAAGAAGATGTTCTCGGGTTTCAGGTCCCGGTGGATGACCTGCTGCGCATGCGCGGCCGCGACGCCGTCAAAGACGTCCGCGAGCAGGCGCGCGGCTTCGCTCGGGCTCATCGCTCCGCTCTGTTGCAGCGCCTGCCGTAGCGACCGGCCCTCGAGGAACTCGAGTACGAGGTACGCACCGCCGGCGAACTCTCCGAGATCGAAGACGCCGACCACGTTGGGATGCACGACTCTCGCCGAGGCGCGCGCCTCGCGTGCGAATCGCTGGCGGACGACCGCGTCGTCGAACTGGGTGTCGAGGATCGTCTTCACCGCTACCGTGCGATCGAGGCGCAGGTCGGTGGCCTGATAGACGGCACCCATCCCTCCGCGCCCGACGAGTCGGTGCAGCAGGTACTTGCCGTCGAGACGCCGTGCGGTGGGCAGCGAAGGAACGAGCGAGCGCCCGTCGGTCGTGCAGTGCGTTGCATCACCATCGTAGCAGCGGCCGCACTCCGGGCATTCGAGCACCATCGCCGCAAGGCCGCCGTCGAGTCGTGCCGAGAGTTGACGACGCGCGCCCTGCTCGCGGGAGAGCGCGTGCCGCAGGTGCAGGTTCTCCCAGACGACGCCGGTCTGTGTCGCCGCGGTGTCGAGCAGGTGCCGATCCTTCCCGGTGTACGGCTCCTCGCTGCGCTTCGCGCCGAGCAGGAGAACGCCGAGCAGTCCCTCGTTGGGTCCGCGGATCGGAACGATGAGGTCGATGCCGAGCGCCGAGAGGGCCCGCTGTGCGTCGGCGGCGAGTTGCGGCATCCGTCGCGGCTCAATGACCGCATCTATCTGACGCAGCTCCTCGAGCGGGAGGCCGATGGACTCTGCCGTCACCGGCCCCGCCGTGCCGTCCGACGAGTAGACCACCTGCATCTCGCTCCCGCGGTCGCGCGCCACCGCGATGATGCGTTCCGGGTGCAGCGCGTCCTGCAACTGCGTGCTGAGCAGACGGGCGAGTGACGGGATGTCCGTGACCTTCGCGATCGACTCGGCGAGCGCGACGAAGATCCGGTCACGCTGGTAGGCTTCGCGGAAGAAGCGTCGGTCGATCCGCTCCATCAAGCTGGTGCGGTAGCGCAGGGCGAGCGCGGCGGCAAGCAACAGCAGCAGGTTGGTGCGCCCGACGGTGCCGAGGAAGAGCTCGGCGACGGTGGCGGTGGGATTGGCCGCGATCTTGAACACGAGCAGGGCGATCGGTACGACGATCGCCGCGCGCAAGACGTTCTTCGCCAGCAGGTAACGAAGGCCGGCGCGCAGTACGACGCGGAAGCCGAGCGCGCGATGCGTGACGATCGCATAGCCGACGCTGAGCGGACTGATGATGATCAGGACGTTTATGACGTGGACGGTGCGCGCGAGCTGCCCGGGTCCGCCGTCGAGCGCGCTGAGGAAGAGCATCGGCGCGACCACGACCAGCGGGAGGAGACTCACCGCGATGCCGAGACTCATCCAGCGAAGGCGGCGCTTGAGGTCCCCCGAGGGAAGACGCTGATAGTTGCGCCAGGCCACGGCCGCGTTCGCGACGCTCGCGAGCGCCGCGAAGAGGAAGGTGAACGGATTCACCACCGAGTCGTGGAAGAGCGAGAACGGATACTGCGCAGCCGCGATCGCCGCCGCACGCTCGGGACCGAGTGCACGGAGCCCGGCGCCATACACGGACGGGATCCAAAGCAGGAGGCCGCCGACGAGGAGCGACCACTCGAGCACTCTCCAACCGCCGCGTTCCGGTTCGCCGAGCGGGAAGACCGTCGTCAATCGGTACCCGGCGACGAAGTGCAGCGGTCGCACGAAGTAGTAGCCGAGCGCCAAGGCGAGCGGGAAGGGCGCGAGGATGCCGTAATCGGTCTCGAGGACGAGGGTGATCGAGTAGCCGATGTTGAGGAGTGCGGCGAAGGCCGCTCGTCGCGCGATGAACGAGTCCGGCTTGCCGAAGGCGATGAGGAGGCCGACGCCAACCCAGATGAAGGCCGCGAGCAGGTGCACCCACTGCCAGGCGGTCTCCTCGCGATCGTGGATCGTCGGCCAGGGCACGTCGAAGGTCTGCTCGACGCCGGCGCGTCGCACCGTCAGCGAGTACTGCGTGCGCGCCGGGCTGTCGCGGAGGTACCAGCGCGGCCCGATGCGCGCGGCCTCGCGATGTCCGTCCACGGCCTCGAGACGATCACCGACCTGGACGAGGTCGCGCGCCGGGCCAGCGGGGTCGACGGCGCGCACGACGAACCCGGTGCTGTCGAGCACCGTCGACCACCCGGTCGGCTTGCTCGCGCCACCGGCACGCGCGACCGCGACGATGCCCATGCCGAGGACCACCGCGAAGAAGATCGCGAAGGCGGTCCACAGTCGGAGGTACCAGGCATCCTTCCACGCGAGCCACGACGACACGGCGCCTCCTGACGCTCGAAGATTGCGCGGAGAAGTTGGGTCAGGGCCGCGGCGCGCGCTATAGCGGAGCTCAGTCGAATTTGCGCTCGTGCGCCTCAGGCCCTACGTATGGGGCGCCGCGAACGCGGTGCAGGTCCACGTTCATCCACCTGGAGGTCCCGTGCCGCAGCCGAAGCCCGTCCTGGTCCCGTACACGAAACTGCTTCCCACGCTCAAGACCGGGGACCTCATTTCCTTCAGCGGCACTGCCGCGCTCGACTGGATGATCCGGTTCGCCGAGGGGGAACCGTACACCCACGTGGGCATGGTGATCGAGGCGGGCGGGAAACTCTACTTCTGGGATGCGCCCGGCGGCGGAACGGAGTTCGACGATCCGTTCTATGTGGCACCCGACGGGAAGAAGGGTGCCCCTCACGCCGGAGCACGTGTCGCGCTGCTCAGCGATCTGATCGCCTACTACATGACCGTCGAGGTCGCGATCTACGCTCGGCAGCTCACGGCACCGGTCAGCGCGGACCAGCAGGCGGCGCTCATGGCGTTCGTCAGCGTCGCCGATGGCACGCCGTTCCCAGGCGATTGGCTCAAGGCGCCGGACGGCTTCAATCTCCTCGCCGGTCTCGCACTCAGCAGCTACCTCGGCATCCACTGGAAGGCGACGATCGCCGGCAACTTCTACTGTGCGCACCTCGTCGCCGAGTCGTACATGCGCATGGGCATGATGGCGATCGCGCCGAATCCGGCGAACTCGTACTCGCCGGCGAACTTCAATGCGAGTGGGCTGCCGCTGCGCGGGTGTGCGCTCGCGCCCACGGTGCAGGTGAGCTATCCGTGATCGGTCGCGCGCACCCCGTCACTGCACCGAGATCGCCGAGCGTCCCCCACGCAGCACGTACTTCTGGATCTTCCCCGTCGCCGTCTTGGGCAACTCATCCAAGATCGTCATCCCCTTCGGCACCTTGAAGCCCGCGAGCCGCTCCCGCGCGAAGCCCCGCAACTCGTCTTCGGTCAGCGTGGCCAGCGGCTTGAGCACGACGAAGGCATGCGGTGCCTCCCCCCACTTCTCATGAGGGAGGCCGACCACGGCCACTTCGTGCACCGCCGGATGGCGCATGAGCACACCTTCCACCTCGACCGACGAGATGTTCTCGCCGCCGCTGATGATCACGTCCTTCAATCGGTCGCGAATGTGAAGGAAGCCGTCGGGGTAGACGACGGCCGCATCGCCCGAATGGAAGAAGCCACCCTCGAACGCGCGGGCCGTCGCGTCGGGGTCGCGGTAGTAGCCATCCATCACGACGTTCCCGCGAACGACGATCTCGCCGACGGTCGTGCCGTCGCGCGGCACGTCGGCACCATGTTCATCCACCACGCGCACCTCGCCTGACGTGATGATCTCGACGCCCTGACGCGCTTTGATCGTCGCGCGGTCCGACGCTGACAAGCCGGCGTGCTCAGGGCGAGGTTCGCAGATCGTGATGAGCGGTGCGGTCTCAGTGAGTCCGTA